>JAETOQ010000076.1 GCA_021771635.1 Oscillospiraceae bacterium
GCGCGGGAAACCCAGGAAGGGTGTCCTGCGCCATTTAAATCAACAGTTTTCAGAACTTTTTGAAGTTCTGAAAACTTGTGTCAGCTTGTCGAAAAGACTTTTTCGACAAGCTGAGGAGCCTTTCGCCATCAGGCGAAAGGCTCCGTCCTTTATTCGGTTTTCGGCGGCTCCTCCGGCGATGCCACGAGGGACTGCCGGAATTTCCGGGGCGGCATGCCCACATGCTTGGAGAACTGAAGGTTGAAATAGTTCTGCGTCTCGTAGCCCACCATCTCCGCGATGCGGGAGATGGGCAGGTCCGTGGAGATCAGCAGGTTTTGGGCCTCGCCGATCCGGCGGCGCAGCAGATACTGCATGGGGGAGTACCCGCTCATCTCCTTGAACACATGGGAGAGGTAGTAGGGGCTGGTGTGGAGGGCCTTGCCCAGATCCTGGAGCGTCAGGGCCTCGCTGAAGTGCTGGTCGATATACTCCTGGACCTGCCGCCCCAGAGAGGCCGGCTCCGGGTTGGAGGGCAGCCGCAGGGACAAGGAGCCGGAGATGGTCAGCACCCGGTCCAGCAGGGCCAGCATCAGCCGGTGGCAGAAGGCCTCACAGTCCGGCCGGTCGGCGGAGAGGTAGCGGTACATGATGTCGTACAGGGCCCGCAGGTCCGTCAGCTCCTCTCCCACGGGATAGACCACCGGGGCGTCCTCCGCCACCAGGGCGTTCTCCCGCAGGCCCGGCAGCCGCAGGCCGCCCACGGCGATACAGCAGCTGGCGAAGGGCAGGTCGGACAGCTCGTCGTGGACCACGCCGCTGTTGAAGATCAGCAGATCCCCCGCCTGCACGTCGTAGGTGGTGTCGCCGATGAGGAAGCGGGCGCTGCCCTCTTCGATCAGAAGGACCTCCACCCAGTCCGGATGGGCGTGGAGCAGCCGGGGACGGGCCTGATCGGAGAACAGCCGGCGGCTGACGTACAGCAGCCGGGGCATGGTCTCCGTTGTAAACGCGGGGCGGTAATCCCGCTTGACAAAGCACTGGACCTGTGGTTCCTGCATGGGACCGGCCCTCCTTTTCCGTGCCGTTCCAGGGACGAAACAGCAAGATGTTATAAAAACCAAACCGTACCAACAGAGGGCGGCATATGGGGTTGGCAGCGGCTGAAACCCTTGCGGGAACGGCAAAATAGACAAAAGCACGACACTGATTTTGGAAAAACTGACAACATATATGGCTTTGGAAGTCCGCAAGATATTGAATGTCTTTCCCGAAAACCTGTGGTATCATGTACACAACATCAAGGAAGAAGGAGGTGCCCCACATGCTTTACGCTGCTGTTTCCATCATCGTGTTGGGCGGTGCCATGATGCTGACTCGCTGATGCCCAACATCTGATACGAACTTCAAATAAAGCGGTTTTGTTTTATTTGAAATGAAAACGCACTTCGCGTTTCCATTTCGCGCCATCATGGCGCAAAACACGTCTCATAAGAATCCAACGCACCTTCGGTGCTATATTGGACAGCCGTTGGCGGCTTTGCCGCTTACGGCCGTCGCATCCCCCTTGCGGGGAAAAAGCTTTTCAAGCTTTTGATTGGATTCTGGTATGAATATCCAGGCGGCTTCCGAAAGGAAGCCGCTTTTTTGCGCTTATGCCCGGGCCGCCAGGCGGAGGATGGCCTCCATCTCCTCCGGACCGATCTTCACAAAGCCGCCGAAGGGGAAGCCATTTGGCTTTTCTGCCCGGTGGGCCGCCATGGCGGGGATGTCCTCCGCTCTGGCGCCGATCTCGGCAAAGGTGGTGGGCATTCCCAGACTGCGGAAAAAGGCCCGCAGGCGGGCGATGCCCTCCCGGGCGGTGTTCTCCGGACAGGCGAAGTTCATCTCACAGCCGAACACGTTGACGGCGAACCGGGCAAAGCGCATCACATCGTGGTTACAGACATACTCCATCCAGGCGGGCATCACCACCGCCAGTCCCGCGCCGTGGGCGCAGTCGTAGAAGGCGGACAGCTCATGCTCGATCTGGTGGCTGGCCCAGTCCTGATCCCGGCCCACGCCGCAGGAGTTGTTGTGGGCCAGCATCCCCGCCCACATCAGGTCCGCCCGGGCGGCGTAGTCGTCAGAGTCGGCCAGGGCCTTGGGGGCGGCGTCCACGATGGTTTTCAGCAGGGCCTCGCACAGGCGGTCCGTCAGGGCCACGTCCGGAGTGTTGGAGAAGTACCGCTCGCAGATGTGGGCCATCATGTCCACCGCGCCGCAGGCGGTCTGGTAGGCGGGCAGGGAGCAGGTGAGCCGGGGGTCCAGCACGGCAAATTTGGGGCGGATCACGTCCGTCTTGGGGCAGCCCCATTTCAAATTGCCGTTCTCGTGGGTGATGACGCAGCTGTCGCTGCCCTCGCTGCCCGCGGCGGCGATGGTCAGCACCACGCCTACCGGCAGAGTGGATTCGATTTTCACCTTTCCGGTGAAGAAGTCCCAGAAATCGCCGTCATAGCCCGCGCCGAAGCCGATGGCCTTGGCGGTGTCAATGACGCTGCCGCCGCCCAGGGCCAGCAGAAAGTCCACCTGTTCCCTCCGGGCAAGCTCAATGCCCTCGTAGACCTTGCCGCTGCGGGGGTTGGCCTGGACGCCGGACAGCTCCGCATAGGGGATGCCCGCGTCGGCCAAAGAGGCGGTGACGGCATCATAGGCGCCGTTGCGCTTCACGGAACCGCCGCCGTAGACCAGCAGTACCTTATGACCGCCGAAGCGGCGCACCAGCGCGCCGGTGTGCTTCTCCTCGCCGTCGCCGAAGGAGAAGAGCGTGGGGGAGTAGAAAGTAAAGTTGTTCATGGGGAACCTCCTAAAATGAATGATGGGGGGAATGGGGGGATGTGCCCGGCTTTGCCGGACGGGAATGAACCCCCATTTTTCTTTGTCTTGGCAAAGGAAGGCCGCCGCAGCGGTGGAAAAGAAACCGCTTCAAGAAAAAGAGAAATGGGGGGCACCTTCCCGTCCCCTGATTCAGGGAACATTGTTCAATATCCTCTTGCGCGATCCACGAAGCCAGCCAGCGGCTTTCCGGCGGCGTAATTCGCCAGGTCGGCGCAGAACATCTCCACATTGATGTCGCAGGTGTAGCCCAGGGTCATGTTGCCGGAGACATGAGGCGTCAGGATGAGGTTTTTGGTGGTCCACAGGGGATGGTCCTTGGGCAGAGGCTCCGGGTCCATTACATCCAGCGCGGCGCCGGCCAGCCGGCCGCTGTTCAGCGCTTCGATCAACGGTGCTTGGTCGATGGCGGTGCCCCGGCCCACATTGATGACATAGGCGTCATCAGGCAGCAGAGCGATGCGCTCCCGGTTTAAAATGTGGATGGTCTCCGCCGTGCCGGGGAGGGCCATCACCAGGATCTTCGTCCGGGGCAGGACATTGTCCAGCTCACGGATGGAGAGGACCTCATCGAATTCCGCCTGGGGCCGCCCGCTGCGGCTGAGGCCGGTGATTTTGGCGGCGCCCATGCCCCGGAGCCGCTCCGCCACATTGAGGCCGATGTTGCCGGTGCCCAGAATGGTGAATTCGTTGTCCCGGATGGAGCGGATGGGCAGCTGATTGGACCAGCTGTGCTCACGCACCACCGCCTCGTATTCTGGCATCCGCCGCAGCAGCATCAGCGTGACCATGACCACGTGCTCGGCGATGGTGACGCCGTAGCCGTTGGAGTTGGTGAGAATGCAGTCGGGGTTAGCGAACATGGATGGGTCCTTGCAGTAGGGGTCCACCCCGGCGAAGGAGCAGCAGTACCACTTCAAAGTGGCGGGCGCCGCCCGCAGCAGCTCCGGGGAGTGGGCGTACAGCACCTCGCAGCGCTGGACGCAGGCCCGGGCCGCTTCAAACTGGTCCAGGGTGAAGAAGTGGGGCACAAAGCCCGCCGCCCCGGCGGCCTTTTCAATTTGCGCCCTGTGGGCGTCCGTCAGAAATTCCTGATAGATACAGATATCACGGCTCATCATTTGACCTCCTTGACGTATGAAATACAGATCTGTTCCGCGCACCGCATCCCGTCCGCGGCGGCGGAGAGGATGCCGCCGGCATAGCCGGCACCCTCGCCGCAGGGATACAGGCCCCGGAGGGCGGATTGGTACGTCTCATCCCGGGGGATGCGCACCGGGGAGGAGCTGCGGCTCTCCACAGCGGTCAGCACCGCGTCGGGCGCGTCATAGCCCCGGAGCTTCCGGCCCAGAATGGGCAGGGCCGCCTCCAGTGTGTCCGTCACAAAAGAGGGCAGGCACTGGTGCAGGTCCGTCCAGGTGACGCCGGGGCGGTAGCTGGGCGTTACCCGGCCCGGTCCCACGGAGGGCCGCCTGGACAGGAAGTCCTCCACCCGCTGGGCGGGGGCGCGGTAGCCGCCTCCGCCCAGGGCATAGGCGGACGCCTCCAGCCGCCGCTGGAAAGCGATGCCCGCCAGGGGCCCCTCGCCGCCGAGATCCTCCGGCGTGACGTTCACCAGCAGAGCGCCGTTGATGTTCTCCCTGTTCCGGGCAAACTCGCTCATGCCGTTGGTGACCACCCGGCCTTGCTCCGACGCGGCGGCCACCACCTCGCCGCCGGGACAGACGCAAAAAGAGAAAGCGGAACGCCCGTTTGGCAGGTGGCAGGAGAGCTTATAGGTGGAGACGGGCAGGCCGGGGTGCCCGGCGTACTGCTTATATTGGGCGGCGTCACAGTCCGCCTGCCGCTGCTCGATGCGGACGCCCACGGCAAAGGGCTTGGCCTCCATGGGGATACCCCGGTCGTACAGCATCTCAAAGGTGTCCCGGGCGGAGTGGCCGGGGCACAGCACCAGGCGGCGGCAGGGGAGGGCGTACGGTCCGGACGGCCCGGTGACGGTGACGCCTGTCAGCTGTCCGCCCTGCATGTCCAGGTCCGTCAGCTGGCTCTCAAAGCGGATGTCCGCCCCCAGGTCCAGCAGTTCCCGCCGCAGGTTCCGCAGGGCGGTGTGGAGGTAATCGGTGCCCACATGGGGCTTGGCGTCGATGAGAATATCCTCCGGCGCGCCGCAGGACACCAGCTGTTCCAGAATGAAGCGGTGGCGGATGTCCTTGGTGCCGGTGTTCAGCTTGCCGTCGGAAAAGGCCCCGGCGCCGCCCTCCCCGAACTGGACGTTGCTGGTCAGGTCCAGCTCTCCGGCGGACCAGAACCGTTCCACATCGGCTTTCCGCTGCTCCACGGGCCGCCCCCGCTCCAGCAGAATGGGCCGCAGGCCCGCCTTCGCCAGCACCAGCGCGGCAAAGAGACCGGCGGGACCGGCACCCACAACCACCGGCGGGATGTCCGGCGCGGGCACGGGGGACGGCGGGAGATAGCCGGGACGCCCTTCCACCCGGCTGACCTTCTTATTGCGGCACCGCCTCAAAACGGCGGCCTCGTCCTTCACCGCCGCCTCCACGGTATAGACCAGGAACACATCCTCCCGGGCGTCCACGCTGCGGCGCAGAATGCGGAGGGAGAGGATGTCTTTTTCCCGGACCTTCAGGATGCGGGCCGCTTCAGCCGACAGCGCCGCCATATCGGCGCCGGGGGCAAGTTTGATATTCTCGATTTTCAGCAAGGTGTTTGGTTCCTTTCTGTGATGTCCCCCCTATTTTAGCACAGCTTCCGGCCGGGGAAAACCGGGTTTTGGAATTTTTCTCCGCCGGGATGGGAAACCTTGGGGAAAAGGAGGATATCTGATGAGCAAACAGCCGTTTTTTGAGGGATGGTATTTCAAGCATCAGCAGGGCGGACACACCGTGGCCTTCATCCCGGCCCACCACCGGGACGAGAGCGGAGCCCGCACCGCGTCGCTGCAGATCGTCACGGAGGACCGGGCGGAGTACAGGGAGATCCCCATCCGGGAGTTCCGGGTGGAGCGGGAGCCGTTCCGGGTGTGGTGCGGGAACAGCGTGTTCAGCCTGGGGGGCTGCCGGATCGACTGTCCTTTCGCAGGCCGGCGGCTGACCGGGACGCTGCGCTATGGCCCCTGGACGGCGCCCAAGGGCGACATCATGGGGCCGTTCCGTTTCGTTCCGTTCATGCAGTGCCGCCACAGTGTCCTCAGCATGACACACTCCGTCGATGGAACGCTGACGCTGGACGGGCAGGCGCTGGACTTCCGCCGGGGGCAGGGATATGTGGAGGGGGACCGGGGGATGTCCTTTCCCAGCCGGTATCTGTGGACACAGAGCCTGTTTCCCGGCGGGAGCGTGATGCTGTCGGTGGCGGATGTCCCCCTCTGCGGCGGACACTTCACCGGCTGCGTCGGCTTTGTCTGGCTGAATGGCCGGGAGGTCCGTCTGGCCACCTACCGGGGACTGCGGATCGTGGAGGCTGGCCCTCGGGGGGCGGTGGTCCGCCAGGGGAGGTGGGAGCTGACTGTGGAACTGCTGGAGGCCAGGCCGCTGGACCTGCGGGCGCCCCAGCTGGGCGACATGGGCCGCACCATTCGGGAGAGCGCCGCCTGCCGTGTCCGATACCGCCTTCTGCGGGACGGGAAGCGCGTGCTGGATCTGGAGTGCGGACAGGCCGGATTTGAAGCGGACTGGCCGGAGAATTGAAGCATGGAAGCGAAGCATGGAAGCAATGCCCCGCCGCGCCCATTGGGCGCGGCGGCAGACTGTCGATAAACCCGGAAGAGTAGGAAAACGGGAAGGAGGGGTGTGCGCGGCTGGCCCGCAGGCCGTTTCGGAGCGCAACCGGGCGCAGCCCGGCTCTTAGCGCGGAGATGAACCCAGGAGGGGTGCCCTGCGCAATTCAAATCAACAGATTTCAGAACTTTTAAAAAGTTCTGAAATCTTAAGCAGCTTGTCGAAAAGACTTTTTCGACAAGCTGCCGCCGCGCCCATTGGGCGCGGCGGGCTTTTGTTCAAAAATTCTTCAAAACCCTTTCAGGCATTTTTAAGATACGGGGCTTATACTGCGGACAAAAGGTCAGGGAAGGATCTGAGAATTCAAAAAAGATGCAAACATTCTTCACACTTTCGACACAATGCCCCGTTATCATATGTTCTAACAAATGAGAAAACGGGATACATAATAGGAGGAATTGATTATGTATAACGATGAGCAGAACCTGTATCACTACACCTATCGGAAGGACGGCAGCGAGCCGGGTGCCCGCTGTGACGTCCAGCAGGGACCGGCCGGCACCCGCCCCACTGTGGACGAACAGCTCCACAGCTATCAGTCCGGGCCTCAGCAGCCCGTGCAGGAGATGAAGCCCGTGAAAAAGAACCGGATCGGACTAAAGATCACCGCTCTGGCCCTGTGCTGTGCCCTGGTGGGCGGCGCTGTGGGCGGCGGGACGGTCTGGGCCGTCAGCCGGGGCGGAAGCGAGACCAGCGTCAATGTCAGCAGCCGTCCGGCCACCCAGGTGAGCATCAAGACCGTGGACGGCAAGACGGAGATGACCGACGCGGAGGTCTACGCCGCCAATGTCAACAGCGTGGTGTCCATCAACGTCACCGGCACCAGCGGCACCAACTTCTTCGGCCAGCCGGTGCAGACGGCCTCCGCCGGCAGCGGCTTTGTCCTGACCAGGGACGGCTACATCGTCACCAACTACCACGTGGTGAAGAATGCCGACACTGTGAAGGTCACCATGTACAACGGCGATGAGTATGAGGCCAAGTATATCGGCGGCGATGAGGACTACGATATCGCCGTCATCAAGGTGGAGGCGGCGGATCTTCAGCCTGTCACCCTGGGCAGCAGCGACCAGCTGAACGTGGGCGACCACGTGCTGGCCATTGGTAACCCCCTGGGCGAGCTGACTTTCTCCATGAGCGAGGGCATCGCCTCCTCCGTGAACCGCGCCATCAATGTGGACGGCACGCCCTTCAACATGATCCAGGTGACGGCCTCCATCAACCCCGGCAACTCCGGCGGCCCCCTGCTGAACAGCTATGGCGAGGTGGTGGGCATTGTCTCCGCCAAGTATTCCAGCTATTCCAATGAGTCCGTGGAGGGCCTGGGCTTCGCCATCCCCATCAACGACGTGATCGCCATGATCCAGGACATCATGACCAACGGCTACGTGAGCAACAAGGCCTATCTGGGCGCCACCATCGGCACCATGACACAGAGCATGGCCCAGCAGTACCGCTATGACATCAGCGAGGGCGCCTTCGTCTACTCCGTGGAGGAGAACGGCCCTGCGGCCCAGGCCGGTTTGCAGCTGGGCGACGTGATCACCAAGATCGACGATACGAAGATCACCTCCCTGGAGGATCTGACCGCGGCCAAAAAGAGCTATTCCACCGGGGACACCTCCACGCTGACCGTGTATCGCGGCGGCCAGACCACCACGGTGGAGCTGACCTGGGGCGCCGTGCCTGCGGACCAGCAGGCTGAGGACGAGACACAGCAGGAGCAGACACAGAACAACAGCCAGTACGGCAACGGTTACACCAATCCCTACGACATCTTCGACTACTTCTTCGGCAACCGCCGCTGATCCAGGCAACGTCTTTCCGCGCTTGACGGCGGCTTCGCGGCAATCGCTGCGGCAAGGCAAAAGGCCGCCATTGCGGCGGGCGCGGGAGGTCATCAATAGATCAAAAAAGCGCACTGTGGAAACACAGTGCGCTTTTTGGCTTATTCCTCCGGCAGGTGGAAAAGCTCTTCCACCGATGTGCGCAGCAGCCGGGCCAGCCGCATGGCGAGGCCAAGGGAGGGATCATATTTGTCATTTTCAATGGCAATGATGGTCTGCCGGGTGACGCCAAGCCGCTCGGCCAAATCCTCCTGCCGCAGCCCCGCCGCCCTCCGCAGCTCCCGGATCTTATTTTCCATCGGCCAACGGCAGCGTCAAAAGACTGCCCGCGATCCAGATCACAAAGAGGATCGTACCGACGATCCAGAGGACCTTCCTGCTCAGTTCCTTTTGGGCCTCTTCGTCGTCCGCCCTGCTCCTGCAGGCCAGAAGGGTGACGCGGTAGACAGTTTCCTGCATGATAAAAATGGCATACGGAATACCATTGTATGTTCCGGTGAGCGGGTATCGGATCAGCTCCCAGCCACACCAGAGAAGCAGCATGATCTTGCAGAAGCCATAGGTCCGCTTAGCGGCGATCCATTCAAACCGCTGCTCCATTTCGTCAGGCTGGCGTTTTTTCACAGAACTGCCTCCTCCCTAAAATGTATAGAACTCTTTACATTTTACGATAGCACTGCGCCCGCACAATGTCAATATATTTATAAAAGAGGCCGACAGGAACCGCCGCCGAGTCCAGATCTGCGTAAGCGAGACTGGCGGAGACAGTGTATGACGCGCCTGTCCTGCACCATAAGCGCGGATATTGTAGGATTGTCAAACATATTGGACAGCAAGCTCTATGGGAGATAACCAGTTGAGGGGCCTCATGGGGAAGTAGTTGGAGCGGCGGTTGTGAAGGGCAAGCTGCTTTTCAAAAT
>JAETOQ010000077.1 GCA_021771635.1 Oscillospiraceae bacterium
GCCACCTTGACAGTGGTGATCTCGTCATCCACAACCGCGTTGTACTCGAAGTAGTCGCCGTCAGCGTCGTGGATCAGGTTGGAGACAGACTCCTTGGCCAGGAACACGGTCTTGCTGACGCCGTCAGTGACCTCAACGTCCTTCTCGGGCAGGATGAACATGATGGTGACCATCTTGCCGCCGTTCTTGCAGTAGTAGTAAACGTCAGCCTGCTTGCCGTCGGGGCTGGAGGCAGTCTTGATGGAGGGAGCGTTCTTGATGCCGGTGTAGGCGGTGTAATCGTCGATATCGGCGATCTTCTTGCCCTCTTCGCCGACCACGAAGACGGAGGCGCTGTTGGCGGTCAGCGTAGTGCTGCCATCAATCACGATGCCGGCCTTGTCGTTGGTCATGTCGAAGGTGCCCAGATCATGCTTATAAGCAAACGTGCTGCCGACCTTCTTCAGGGTGTACACGCCGTCGTCATCCACCTTGTAGGTGACGATGGTGTCCTTCAGAGAGGTATAATCCTTGGCGGTCTCAACGACCTTGGAGGTGCCGTCAGCGAAGACCAGCTCGGCCTTCTTGCCGATCAGAGAACCTCTGTTAGCGGCCTCACGGACCAGAGCATAGTCAGTGGACTCGTTCTCCTCGACATAGATCATGTAGCCATAGGCGTCCAGATAGATGGTGTAGTCTTCCTTGACGGTGACATCACCCAGGTTCTGGCCGGCGATGTTGGCGGAGGCCTTGTAGCGCTCGCCGTCGATGGTCAGAGCCTTCTTGTCGGCGACGTTGGTGTCGGAGTTCTCAGCCTTGGTGACGGTGCCGGAGACTTCCTCGGCCACGGCCACGGACTTGACTTCCTCAGTATCCTCGGAGTAAGTATACAGGACATAGGCGTCGTCCTCGAACTCCTCAACGGTCTCGAACTTCAGGATGCCGGACACGCCAGCGGGAGCGGACTCGGGAGCGATCTCCACATAGGCGTCCTTGTCGCCCTTGGCGGCAACGGACTTGTTGATGGTGCCCACATAGGTCTGGACGCTGGTGACGATAACAGTGTCGTCGTCATCGTTGTAGAAGACCTCGGTCAGAACGCCGTTGCCAGCGTCCGCGATCTTGTCCTCGCTGCCCTTCTTGATAGCGATGCTGGCAGCCTCAACGCCGTTGTTGTAAACGGAGACGTCCTTCTTGTCAATGGTGCTGCCCAGGTCCAGGTCCTTGTAGATGTCCTTGGACTTGACGCCGGCGGTGTAGGTCACGTCGGCCTCGTCAGCATAGGTGCCGATCTTCTCAGCCTTCAGCTTCCACACGTTGGAGGGACGGGCGAAATCGTCGGAGCCCTTGGTGACGGACAGGTTGGTGAAGTACTTCTCGGCGAACTGCATCTCGTTGTCCTCGGCAAAGACGTTGCCGTCGGTCTTGGAGTTGTTCTTCACGACCTCGGCCTTGGAGCCGGCGATGACAACCTCAGCGCCGCCAACGGCGACGGAGGTGCGGGAGTCGTACTGGACCATGTCAGCGGTCATGGTGTTCAGAGCATACAGGCAGGCCTCCTCACGGGTGGCAGCCTCGGTGCCCACGAACTCCTCGACCAGACCATCGTCCAGGCCGATGTTCAGCGCGCGCTTAGCAACGGCGATGGACCAGTTGTCGCCGACATAACCCTCGATCTGAGCGTCATAGCCCAGGGCGCCCAGCAGCATCTTCATGAACGCATAGTTCGTCAGAGTCGCGGCGGGACGGAAGGTGCCGTCAGCGTAGCCGGAGATGATGCCCTGCTGCTGGCAGTAAGCAATGTAACCGGCAAAGGTGTGGTTGACAGGGACATCCTTGTAGGGAGCCGTGTCAGCGGACAGGGCAGAGGCGGTGGTGGGGCCAAGGATCAGGTTGCAGATGATCTTGGCAGCGGCACCACGAGTCAGAGTGCCCTGGGGATTGAAGGAACCGTCGGCATAGCCGTCGATGACCTTCACGGCGGACATCACGTCAACAGCTTCTTTGTAGTTGATCTTGCTGTTGTCGGTGAAGTCCTTGGCGCCGGCGCTGATGGTGACCAGAGACATGGTCATAACCAGAGCCAGAACCAGAGAAAGGAACTTCTTCATGGATAAATTCGCCGGAGTTGTAATTTGAATGATAAACGGGGCGTTTTTATGGTATTTTTGTGCAGAATGGTTGTAACAAATCCATAGGGGCACGCAGCGTCATGCCTCTCTTTTCAATATGTAGCGCTGGCGCTCCTGGGTGATCCGGCCGCTGGCCACCATTCTTTGCAGAATGGGACGGCACTGGCGGGGATCGATGCGCAGGATGCGGGCGATGTCCTGGCGGTATGCGAAGCCCTCTTTTGTCAAATACTCCAGGATGACCGCCTCCTGCCGCTCCGGCGGCACCACCGTGTCCCGCAGATAATACCGCGCCCCCACCTGTGTCAGCTTGCCCCGGCGCACCATCTGCTTCAGGCGGTTGTACGCCGTGGTCTTGGACACGCCCAGCAGCTCCATGACCTCGTTCCGGGTGATGGACTGCCGGCGGCGCAGGGCGGAGACGATCTGGTTCTCGCCGCCCACGCGGATGTCGCAGTCCAGCCGCAGGTCCCGGAGCGTCACGTTGTCCAGGCCGCCCCGGATCAGCACCGCCCGGACCAGCTTGGACAGGCGGGTGCGGTCATAGGGCTGGCCGCTGCGGGGCGCGGTCAGGACAAAGGTGCCGGCGGGCCCGGCGGCCTTCAGGTTTTTCAAAATGCCGTACACGCCGCTGGTCAGGACGATCTCCCGGTCCGGCAGGCAGAGCCGCTCGCCCTTCAGGTCCACCTGGTCCCACGTCAGGGCCACGATCTCCTCCAGCCGCAGGCCCAGCTGCCACGTCAGCCACAGCGTGAGCCCCGCCGGGGTGGTCTTTTCCGCCTGCAGCAGCTTCCAGAGGGCAAATTCGTCGATCTGGGCGGGCTCGTCCCGGTGGATGCGGGTGGAGACCTTTTTCTCCTCCAGGTGCGCGCCGAAGTGGAGGTTCAGCGCCGCGGCTTCCACGCCGGTGATGCGGGAGACGTACTGCCAGTCGTGCTCCTCCAGCTGGCGCAGGATGAAGTCGTGGCGCAGATCGATCAGGCGGACGCCGGTCTGGCCCTCCCGGTCCAGTGCCGTGCGGGCCAGACGGGAGATGGACTCGGGCGTCAGGGGCTTCTGGTCCCGGTCCGACAGCACCACCACCTCGGAACGGCGGTTACGGCTGTCTCTCAAATCGGCCAGCCAATCCGCCAGTTCCTCCGAAATGGGCACGGACCGATCCGGCAGAAGGATCTGCTGGTCCAGAAAATCGATCTGCGCCCAGGTGAGGTGCTGGATCTCATCCCGCAGCAGCCCGGCCTGCCAGGCAAGGCGCAGAATGGCTCCCGCCGCGTTGTGAAAATTTTCTTTCAAAATTTGCTCCATGGCGCCCGCGTCCGGGCGGTTGACGACATATTCCTGCATGACGTCCCTCCATCTTTGTTACAATCATGTATCACATAATTGACTTCCATCTTCTTCCTGTTCCTCCCGCTGTTTTCAGGATGCCTTCAGACAAAACAGGCAGAATTTCAGCCGTCGATTTGTTACAACCATGGGATACATTTTCATTTTTCTTATAAAATCATTGAAACCGTTGCGGCGCAACGGTTTCAATGATTTTTATATTAAGAAAATACACCAATAGGTAACAAAAAGCAATATCACATAGAACGCTTTGTGTTTATACTGCCCACGGCAGGCTGTGAAAGAGGGGCATGAAAATTATGGAAAAGCCGGAGCGCGCCGCCGTTGGGCGGCATCTGCGGCAGCAGCGGGACCGGCCCGGTCTCACCCGGGAGCAGTTCGCGGAGCGCCTTTTTGTAAAAATCAGGCTTTTCCTCCGGGTCTGAATGTGATATCATGCTTTCATATATTGAACAACTTGGTTTGGAGGGATCTTCCATGATAAACAACAACGAAATGCTGCTGCTGAAGCTGGGCGAGGTGGTTCTAAAGGGCCTGAACCGCAGATCCTTTGAGGATAAGCTGGTGTCCAACGTCCGGCGGCGGCTGAAGAGCTGCGGCAGCTTCCAGGTCTATATCCGCCAGAGCACCATCTACGTGGAGCCCACCACGGAAAACTGCGACATGGAGGCGGCCTACGCCGCTGCCCGGCAGGTGTTCGGCGTGGTGTCTGTTGCCCGGGCCGTCCCCTGCGAAAAGACCATGGAGGCCATCGTGGAAACCGCCAAAACCTATCTGGCAGGCGCTTTCGCCACCGCAAAGAGCTTTAAGGTGGAGAGCAAGCGGGCGGACAAGAACTTTCCCATGAATTCCATCCAGATCAGCCAGGCCGTGGGCGGCGATCTGGCGGAGCTGTTCCCCGGCGTGGCGGTGGACGTCCACCACCCGGACCTGACGGTGTATGTGGAGATCCGGGAGAAGTACGCCTACGTCCACGCCCCTTCTCTGCCCGGCGCCGGCGGTCTGCCGGTGGGCATGGGCGGTCACGCCGTTTCCCTGCTCTCCGGCGGACTGGACAGCCCCGTGTCCTCCTGGATGATGGCCCGCCGGGGCGTGGAGCTGGAGATGGTCCACTTCGTCTCCCCGCCCTACACCTCCCAGCAGGCCCAGGACAAGGTGCTGGAGCTGGCCCATCTGCTGACGGCTTACTGCGGGCGGATGATCGTCCACATCGTGCCCTTCACCGAAATTCAGGAAGAAATTCGGAGAAACTGCCCGGAGGAATACTTCACCCTCATTATGCGGCGGTTCATGATGCGGCTTTCTGAGGCCGTGGGGAAAAAGGCCGGAGCCAAGGCCCTCATCACCGGCGAGTCCCTGGGCCAGGTGGCAAGCCAAACCATGATGGCCCTGGGCGTCACGGAGGACGTGACCACCATGCCCGTCCTGCGGCCCCTCATCGGCATGGACAAGGTGGAGATCATCCGCATCGCCCGGGAGATCGGGACCTATGAGACCTCCATCCTGCCCTACGAGGACTGCTGCACCGTGTTCACTCCCCGCCACCCCGCCACCCGGCCCAATCTGGAGGACGTGCGGAAAGCCGAGTCCGCCCTGGATGTGGACGCTCTGGTGTCCCGGGCCCTGGAGGGCGAGACCTGGGTGCGGGTGAAGCCGTAAAAAGGGAAGAAGGAGGATCTGCGCGTGAAGATATGGATATCTTCGCGCCGAGATCCCAAATTGTAATTTAGAAGAAGGTATTTCTATGTCTCATACCGCTGAGATCATCGCCGTGGGCACGGAGCTGCTCCTTGGCAACATCGTCAACACCAACGCCAAAGACATCTCCCAGGCCCTGGCCGGACTGGGCATCAGCGTCTTTTGGCACACGGTGGTGGGGGACAATCCCCAGCGCCTAAAGGACGCTCTGGACATCGCCCGGAAGCGGGCGGACATCATCATCACCACCGGCGGCCTGGGGCCCACCTATGACGATCTGACCAAGCAGACCATCTGCGAGACCTTCGGCAGGCCCCTGGTGCTCCACTCCGACATTTTGGACACCATCCGCGGCTATTTTGAGCGGAATGTCCACATGAACATGCCGGAGAACAACGTCCAGCAGGCGGAGTTTCCGGAGGACTGCGTCATATTTGATAACCCCGTGGGCACCGCCCCCGGCTGTGCCTTCGAGGCGGACGGCGTCCATGTGCTCATGCTGCCCGGCCCGCCCTTTGAGATGCTGACCATGCTGGAAAATCACGCGGTCCCCTATCTCCGAAACCTCTCCAGCGATGTCATCGTCTCCCACGACATCATGACCTTTGGCCTGGGAGAGAGTCCCATGGAGGAACTGCTGCGGGAGAAGATGTCCCACATGGACAACCCCTCCCTGGCAACCTACGCCAAGCCCAGTGAGGTCCGCCTCCGGGCCACCGCCAAGGCCGCCACGGCGGCGGAGGCCGAGGCCATGCTGGCCCCGGTGGTGGAGGAAGTCACCGCTTTTCTGGGGGACGTGGTGTACGGCATCGACGTCCCCGGCCTGGAAAACGCCTGCATGAAGCTGCTGAAAGAGCGGGAGTGGACCTTTGCCACCGCCGAGAGCTGCACCGGCGGCCGGGTGGCGGAGCGGATCACCGCCCTGCCCGGCGCCTCCGCCGTGTACCGGGGCGGCGTGGTGAGCTACTGGACCAGCGTCAAGGCCGGCGTCCTGGGCGTACCCGAGGACATTTTGGACGCCTACGGCGCCGTATCGGAAGAGACGGCCCGTGCCATGGCGGAGGGCGCCCGGCGTGTGACCGGCGCGGACATTGCCGTGTCCGTCACCGGCGCGGCGGGGCCGGACCCTGACGAGCGGGGCGTGCCCGTTGGCATCGTGTACATCGGTCTTGCCACCCCGGAGGGCACCTTCTGCCGCCCGCTGGACCTGGGCAAGCGCCGCCGGGACCGCATCCAGGACCTTGCCTCCAACCACGCCTTTGACGTCCTGCGGCGGTATCTCACCGGCCTGCCGGTGGAGCATCCTTGAAAAAGTTCGCGAAAATCCCGCCTGTTCTCTTGACAGGCGGGATGATTTCGTGTATTTGTATATCGAAAACGTTTGCGTTTCGGCTTTGAAACGTTGAAAGCTATGAAAGGGAGCGTGTTTGCCATGTATAAGATCGAAACTCATCTCCACACCACCCACACCAGCAAATGCGGCCATCTGACCGCCTCCGTCCTGGCGAAAGCCTACAAGGAAGCGGGTTATGACGCCATCGCCGTCACCGACCACTACAACCGGGACACGGTGAGCTACCTGAATCTGGACCTGAGCCGCACAGACGGCCTGCTGGAGCAGTTCCTGGACGGCTTCCACCGGATGGAGGATGCCTGCGGCGAGCTGGGCATTCGCGTCTACAAGGGCGCGGAGCTGCGCTTTGACGAGTGTGAAAATGATTACCTGCTCTACGGCTGGCACGATGAGCTGCTGCGGGACATGCCCCGAAACCTGAAAATGAGCGTGGTGGAATTCTCCAAGCTGGCCCGGGAGGCCGGTGCCCTGCTGATCCAAGCCCACCCTTACCGCAAGAAGTGCACCCCCGCCATCGCCTGCTATTTGGACGGCGTGGAGGTCATCAACGCCCATCCCCGGCACGACAGCCACAACGACCGGGCCTTGGAATACGCCCAGCAGTTCGGCCTGATCCAGACCGCCGGCTCCGACTGCCACCAAACCCCGGACATCGCCCGCAGCGGCATCCTGTCCGAGACCCTGCCCGCCGACACCTTTGAGTTCGCGGACCTGATCCGGTCCGGAAATTACACCCTGATCCAGCCGCCGGAGGCCAAATAAACCCATCCACAAAAACACAGCGCAGCGTCTAAGGGGGACAAGCGTCCCCCTTAGACGTTTTTTCAGCCCAGCGCCACATCCAGCACCATCATGATCAGGAACCCCACCACAAAGCCGCAGGTGCCCGCCCGGCTGTGGGCCTGGGGGACCAGCTCCTCCACCACCACGTACAGCATGGCCCCGGCGGCAAAGCTCAGCAGCCAGGGCATCATGGGACGGGCCCAGGCCGCCATCAGCACCACCAGGATGCCGAACACCGGCTCCACCACGCCGGAGAGCATCCCGCCTAAAAACGCCCTCCCCCGGGGCCGCCCCTCCTGCCGCAGGGGCAGGGCGATGGCGGCGCCCTCAGGGAAATTCTGAATGCCGATGCCCAGGGCCAGGGCCGCGGCTCCGGCGAAGTTCTCCCCGCCCGCCGCCAGGGCAAAGGCCAGGCCCACCGCCATACCCTCCGGCACGTTATGTAGGGTGATGGCCGTCATCAGCAGGGTGTTCTGCCGCCAGGCGGCGTCCGTCCGTTCCCGGCCCCGCCGCAGATGGGGCAGCAGCGCGTCCAGTGCCGCCAGGAACATCACCCCCAGCAGCATTCCCGCCGCGGCGGGGAGCCAGCCGGGAAGCCGTCCGTCCTCCGCCGCCTGGTCGATGGCGGGCAGCAGCAGGCTCCACACGGAGGCCGCCGTCATCACCCCGGCGGCAAAGCCCAGCATGGCCCGCTGAAAGCGGGGCTTCGGCTCCCCGGCAAAGAAAAACACCATGGCGGCGCCCAGAGTGGTCATCAGAAAGGTAAATCCGGTGCCCAGCGCCGCCCACTGTAAGGATCGCAACATATCATCAACGCCTTTTCTTGGGTTCGGGCGGAGCACCGCCCGTATGCCAGTATAAGCGCCGGCCCGGCGGAAGGTGCGGGGACGTAAAAAACCGGGCGGCATCTGCCGTCCGGTGAGGCTCCACAGCATGATCCGGATCACGTCCCCGCATCCCCCGATCCCTTCCAGCACATTGGTAAGCGCCAGCGCGGCAACCGCAAGCAGCTCCTTGCTGTATACCCTCACACGCCGTCCCGCCCACTTTTTTTACATGGTCTCATGGTCCCGGCCCGATTGCAATCCCGGCTTGCGTTTCCCAGCGTCTTATGATATATTATACATGACAAGTGAAAAGGACTCATATAATTTCGCTGTGCAAATGGCGCGAAAGTTTCTACGGAGCCGCCGAAAGGCTCTGCTATGAGTGTCTGACCGAGGGAGGATGTCTCTGTTCGGGCGGGCGCTCCTTTTCTTTTGTGTCGAGATCCTGTGAAATTGAGGTGTTTATATGGCTGTCACGATCTTAAAGGGCACCGTGGTGTCCGCCCCGGCCCTGGGCAAACTGAGCATTTGGGAAAACGGATATCTGATCGCGGAAAATGGCGTCATTACCGGCGTGTTTCCCACGCTGCCGGAGCAGTACGCCGGTGCTCCTGTGGAGGACTTTGGGGACGCGCTGATCCTTCAGTCCTTCGCGGACCTCCATCTCCACGCCCCCCAGTACCCCATGCTGGGCATGGGTATGGACCTGCCCCTGCTGGACTGGCTGAACGCTTACGCCTTCCCCACGGAAGCCCGCTTCGCGGACCCGGACTATGCCCGGGCGGTCTATGGCCAGCTGGCCCGGGAGCTGGTGGAGAACGGCACCACCCGGGTGTGCATGTTCTCCTCCCTCCACCGGGAGGCCACCCTCATTTTGATGGAGGAGCTGGAAAAGGCCGGCGTCACCGGCTATGTGGGCAAGGTGAACATGGACCGGAACAGCCTCCCCGGCGTTTTGGAGGAGACCACCGAGGATTCCATGCGGGAGACTCTGCGGTGGCTGGATGAATGTCAGGACCTCCGGTACATCAAGCCCATCCTGACGCCCCGGTTCACCCCCTCCTGTACCAACGAGCTGATGGCTTTCCTGGGAAAACTCTCTGCGGAGCGGGATCTGCCTGTCCAGTCCCATCTCTCGGAAAACACCTCTGAGATCGAGTGGGTGCGCCAGCTCCACCCCGACTGCCAGCAGTATTGGGAGACCTACGCCAAATACGGCCTGTGGAACAGCCGCACCATCATGGCCCACTGTGTCTGGTCCGACCAGCGGGAGCGGCAGGCCATGGCGGAAGCCGGCGTCACCATGGTCCACTGTGCCGATTCCAACCAGAACCTCTGCTCCGGCGTGGCCCCGGTCCGGACGATGCTGAAGGAGGGCGTCAGGGTGGCCCTGGGCAGCGACATCGCCGGCGGCGACCACTTGAGCATGTTCGACGTGACGGCGGCAGCTCTCCGGGCCTCCAAGGCCCGCCGGATACTGGACGGCTGGGAGACGGACCTTCTGACCGTGCCGGAGGCATGGTATCTGGCCACCTCCGGGGGAGCCGCCTACTTCGGCGAGCAGCCCGGCTTCGCCCCCGGAGATCCCCTTCACGCCATCGTGCTGGACGACAGCGCCCTGCCCCAGCCCCACCCGCTGACCCCGGCGGAACGGCTGGAACGGTGCGTATACCGGCGGCAGTCCGGCGCCATCCGGGCGGTGTGGAGCGCGGGAAGAAAGGTCTATACCGCCGAATAAGCGCGAAAAAGAGAGCCGAAAGGCTCTCTTTTTCATTGAATCTCCTGTTCTAAACCCGCGAACTCCTGGCCGGAGAAAAATTCCTCTAAGCTGATCTCCAACCCATCGCAGAGCATTTTGATGGTCACCACACCCGGATTTTGGCTTTTTCCATACAAAATACTTTTCACCGTGGATGGGGATACGGCAGACGCCGTGGCAAGTTTATTGATCGTCCAGCCCCGTTCACCACAAAGCGCGATCAGCCGGTTCGCAACGGCAGCTCTGGTATCCATATCCCCACCTCCAATCATCATTGAAAACAATGTACTGGAAGGTCTTGCCGAAAGTAGGCGATATATGATACTATATGGGCTATATATAGACTACAAGGAGTGATTTTATGCAGAATGAGCAAGATTTTACCCGTTGTCTTGCTTCGGATGCCGCCATCCGGGCACTGCGGAATATTCAGGAGATCCTGGCCGACGATACCCTGGACGACCCGGCGTGCTTTCACCGTATCGAGTCCATCGTGTCCCTGTTGGAAGACCTGGGCATCTCCTGCGGCGGCAGGCATGATTTTGGATAACGCAAAAAGAGAGCCGATCGGCTCTCTTTTTATTTGATCTCCTGTTCCAGCCGGGCAAACTCCTCGCCGGAGAAAAATTCCTCTAAGCCGATCTCCAACCCATCGCAGAGCATTTTGATCGTGGTGATTGAAACATCCCGGCGGCGGGCATCCATCATGCTGTACACCGTGGAGGGCGTCACACCCGCCTTCACCGCCAGTTCGTTGTATTTCATCCCGCGCTGGCGGCAGATCGATGCAAACCGCGCCGCAACGGCATCCTTGACACCCATACCATCACCTCATGGCTATGGTATCCATTTTTACGATATCGCGTATACGCACTTGCGTATTTCCGAAAAATATGCTATGCTTGGGGAGAGGTGATTTTATGCAGAATGAGCAGGAGTTTTACCGCTGTCTAAGCTCTGACGCCGCCATCCGGGCACTGCGGAATATTCAGGAGATCCTGGCCGACGATACCCTGGACGACCCGGCGTGCTTTCACCGCATCGAGTCCATCGTGTCCCTGTTGGAAGACCTGGGCATCTCCTGCGGCGGCAGGCATGATTTTGGATAATGCAAAAAGAGAGCCGATCGGCTCTCTTTTTCTTAGAACCTGTATTCATAACCGGGGAATGCCGGATGGACGAGGATTTTTTTCGTCAGACAAGGAGATTTTCCGCAGCCATACTGACGTATGGCAAGGGAAAGCGACGCCGTATGGCGGGAAAAAGGCCCCTCAGGCGGCGTTCAACGGTTGTGAATACAGGTTCTTCGGGACCTGAATGCGCATCAGTTCCTCATATTCCCGCTCCCCGTCCGGGTCCTCCCCGGCAAGGAGCGTCTTCTCCTGCCAATAGGCGTAGGTGTACAGCACCTCCGCAGCTCCGGTGTCCCCGGGATGCTCCATATCCTCCACAGGCGTTCCAAGCAGGTCGTCCAGGGTGTCCAGCAGCTCGCCGTCTGTCACAGTATACAGCACTGTGCCGGAACTGTCCGAGATCTCATAGTAATGGTTCTTCTCCGCCTCCTGCTCCTCTGCCCCGCAGGCGGTCAGAAACAGCGCCGCTCCGCAGAGCAGCAGCGCGAATATTCGTTTCATCAGTCCGTTCCTTTCTCCCTGTCAAAACAGGTGGACCAGTCCCATGGTCAAAAGGGTGATGAGCATTCCCGCAATGACCAGGCCCAAAAAGATGGCTGGGATGGCGTGCCGCATCCGGATGTCCAGCACCGAGGCCACCAGCGCGCCGGTCCAGGCGCCGGTCCCCGGCAGGGGGATCGCCACCAGGACCACCAGCCCCAGCAGGCGGTATCTCCGCACAATGCGGCCCTTCAGGTGGGCCCGGCGCTCCAGCCATTCGATCTTCGGCCCGAAGAAGGCCGTTCCCCGCAGCCAGTCCGCCACCCGGCGGGCCAGCAGCATGATCAGCGGCACCGGCAGCAGGTTTCCGGCGACTGCCACGGCACAGGCCACGGCGGGCGGCAATCCCGCGGCGACACCCACGGGGATGGCCCCCCGCAGTTCCAGCACCGGCACCATGGACATGCCGAAAGTCATCAACAGTTTTCCAAATGCAGTCTCCAAAAAGGGCATAGCGTCCTCCGATAACAGGATGCGCGGGCCGCGGGCGCGCCCCCGCGAAAGCGTTATGGACAGTTTACTCCAGATTCAGGCGCTTTTTCAAGAAGAATGTGGTGACTCCATAGAAAACCGCCCCGTAGACCACCACGCAGATGATCATGAAGATCATCGCGGCATGGATGCCGGCCATGAAGCCGAAATGAATATAGTTGGTGAGGAAATAGTCCAGCCCTGTGGCGTCCGCGAAAATGATGACCGCGGAGCCCAGGATATTGATCGCAAATTGGAAGATGAAGAACCACGCCACCGACCAGGCCATTTTATGGTTTGCAAAGCTGTGGCCCACCGCCAGGGCCGCGTAAAACATCAGGCACATGGCGCAGCAGCCCAGAAAACACAGCACTACGAACTCCAGCGCGATGGCCGTGCCGTTGATGGCGTAGTAGGCCTCCACATGCCGCAGCTCCCCAAACAGTTCCCCGAGTCCCTGGAAGAAGTATTTGATAAAATCGATGTCAAAGGCCACGATGCACGATGCCAGGATCACCATGCCCAAGGTCAGGGCAAACCATACGGCGGAGACGATGAGCTTTGACCAGATATGCTGGTGGACGGAGACGGGCAGTGTCAGCATCACATAGCCCTCGTCCTGAAGAAGATTCTTGTAGAACCGCTGGACCATCACCACCATGCTCATGACGCACACCGCGCATATCGCGATGCCGAAGGCCATCACCAGCAGCACGCCCAGCACATCCAGAATGCGGTACTGCGTATTCAGCAGCCCCCGGGCGGACAGATTGGCGCCAAAGGATGTCACAAGCAAAATCAAATACAGGGGCAGCATGATGCGGCCCGTGGCACGGAACTCGTGCTTTAAGAGCTTTCTCAGCATTTGAACACCTCCCGGAACAGTTCGTCCACGCTCATGCCCTTTTCCTCCCGGATATCATCCACAGAGGATTGAAGCACCAGCCGGCCCTGGTTGATAAAGATCACTTCATCCAGCACCTTTTCCACGTCGGAGATCAGATGGGTGGAGATGACCACTGCCGCCTCGGGGTCGTAATTGCCGATGATGGTGGAGAGGATATAATCCCGGGTGGCGGGGTCCACGCCGCCGATGGGCTCATCCAGCAGATACAGCTTGGCGGCGCGGCTCATGACCATGATCAGCTGCACCTTCTCCCGGGTGCCCTTGGACATCTGCTTGATCCGCTGCCGGGACTGAATATTCAGATGGGCCAGCATCTCCTCCGCCGCGTCCCGGCGGAAATCAGAATAGAAGTCACCGTAAAAGTCCAGCAGCTGGGTGGTGGTCATCCAGGTGGGGATCGAAGTGCGCTCCGGCAGGTAGCTGACCAGGCCGTGGCTCTCCCGGCCGGGAGCCATGCCGCAGACGGTGATCTCGCCGCTGCTGGGTGTCAGCAGGCCGTTGGCCAGCTTGATCAGGGTGGTCTTTCCGCTTCCGTTGGGGCCCAGCAGGCCCACGATACGGCCCGGCTCCACGGCAAGGCTCACATGGTCCAGCGCCTGGGCGTGGCCAAAGCTCTTGCACAGGTCCTTACATTCCAGAACTGACATGGTTCGTCTCCTCCTCTCCCGTCTCCTGCCGCAGCAGGGATACGATCTCCTCCTGTTGGAAGCCCAAATTGAGCATGGCCTCCAGGAACGTCTTGATGTGCCGTTCCGCCAGGCCCCGTTTCGCTGTTTCGATCATCGCCTTGTCCTCCGTCACAAATCTGCCCGCGGTCCGCTGGCTGTACACCAGACCGTCCCGCTCCAATTCCATCAGCGCCCGCTGCATGGTGTTGGGATTGACGCCGGCCTCCGTGGCCAGGTCCCGCACCGACGGCAGCCGCTCCCCGGGCGGAAAACCGCCGGAGACGATGCCTACCTTGATCTGCCGGATCAGCTGTGTGTAGATGGGGGCGTCATTGGAAAATTGCCATCTCATGGGTACACCTCCCGTTTCGTTTGTATTATCTAAATAGTACAATAACACAATTTATGGATTTGTCAAGAGGCAAATTAAAAAAGACGCGCCGTGTTTTTATCACAGCGCGTTTTGTTCACTCTATGAGGTCGTCATCTTTTGCAACCACGATATCATATCGTTCCAGTTCTTCCAGGCTATCTCCCAGCTTTGGGAGGCCTTCAAGGCGGATATCGTATATCTCCGGCACAAGGTCTATCTCCGTGGCGCGGTCCTCAGCCTCCCGCAGGGCTGAGATCAGCCGCTGAATCCCAAGGATGGTCTCCCCGCATTCAAAATCCTCCACCGCATCCGCTATAACTCCGAACAAATAAAAATAAAGATCTTTATAGCTTGTCATATCCTCACCCCTTTAAGGCAACACCGCACAATTCACCGCTGCCGCGTCAAGCGGCATCTCCCGGGTAATTTTTCCGTCATAGCACACAAAGTCTGCTTGGTGGGCGCCAGCCCACCGGCGCATTCTTTATGC
>JAETOQ010000169.1 GCA_021771635.1 Oscillospiraceae bacterium
TGTCATGATGACTCCTCCTCTTGTATGTGGTAACTCCTGTGTGCTTTTGTTTGCACCTTAAGTATGACAGGTAAATCCACGCTTTACAAGCGAAGGAGTCATTTCATATTGTCTATCACTATTCCCACACAGTTGCGGGGCGGTATCGCTCCAGAGCCAGCCCCTTGGCAACAGCCAGTTCCGCATCGGAAAGGAAACCCGCCTGGGCCAGACCGTCCAGGGTTTGGGTGACCAGAAGGTACCGCATCTCGTTCTTTACATCGATCATGCACAGCCCTCCTGGAAATAGTCCGGCCCTTTCACGCTGCGGATAAACTTTGCCACGTCCTCCAGGCTGCTGGTGACGGGCATCTCCGGCAGGGCGGCCAGCATATCCTCGAAGTATCGCTTGCCCTGGTTGGCCCGCTCATCCAGAATGGCCACCACGCAGGTGTCCGTCTCGGTGCGGATGGCCCGCCCGAAGCCCTGCTTCAGCTTGATCTGCATCTCCGGCACCACCACCGCCCGGATGAACAAGCGGAGGCTGGGATGGTTCTCCCGTTCTTTTTCCTTCAGAGCGTCCGGGACGGCGAAGGGCAGGCGGGGGATGATCAGCAGGGACACGCAGTCGCCGGGGAAGTCGAAGCCCTCCCATGCGGCCCCCGCCGCCAGCAGCACACTGCCGGGGCTGGCCTTGAACTGCTCCGTGGTATGGATGGCGCTGCGGCCCATGGTGAACAGAGGGTAGCGCAGACCGTGATCCGGCAGGCGCTCTTTCACCGCCGACATGGCGGCGTAAGATGTAAACAGCGCCAGGGCATGGCCCTGGGCTGCGTCCAGCAGGGCGGCGATCTCCTTCGCCAACTCATCATAGTATGCGGCATTCTTTTGCCTGGGCGGAACATGCGGTAAGTACAGCAGACAGTTCTGCTGGTAATCGAAGGGCGAAAGCGCAACCGACTCGGTGACACGGCTGTCTGTCAGCAGGCCCGTTTCCTCTTTGAAGCGCCGGAAGTCCTCGCCCACGGCCAGGGTGGCGGAGGTGAGGATGGCGGGCCGCTCCTGCCGCCAGAGCGTCTGGCGGAGCTGGGCGGT
>JAETOQ010000078.1 GCA_021771635.1 Oscillospiraceae bacterium
TATCGGTGGGCGGCTCCAAGGCGGTGACTGGTCCCGGTTCCGGCCAGGGCCGCTTACAGCCAGCGGCGGCCCCTCTCTGCGGTCTTTCCCGGACAGCGTCCTTTTCAAAGCCTTTTATCAGATTACAGCTCAATATAGCACTTCACTTTTCCTTTGTCAAGAGGAGAAACTTGGGAGATGGAGCAGGAAACTTTGGGAGATGGAGCGGGGCGTTCGGAGTCCCGCCCATGGACAGGTGCCTTTGGCTTCATGTCTCCTCTCCATCGAGGTAGATTTCCTCAGCGGCCCGCTGGGCATTTTCCAGCAGGCTGAACGCCTCTCCGAACCGCTCCTGGCTTATCAGTTTCATCGCGTCGGTGATGGCGTTGAACAGGCGGTAATACATCTCTTTATACATATCGTTTCCTCTTTTCGTGTTATAAATCGTATTTCAATTATAAAATCGAATTTTTCGTGTGTCAAGACGTATTTATTGTTTAAAACATGTTTTCCGCGTATAAACGACTCTCTACGATAAATATTATCAAAGGAGGGTTTAAACATGAATCTTGACTATACGGAAATTGGCAAACGAATTGCCCGGCGCCGCAGAAAATTGGGCTTGACTCAAGCAAAAGTTGAAGAAAAAGCGGATTTAGGCGATAAATATTTATCAAGTATCGAACGAGCTATCTCCATTCCCTCCACAGAGGTCATCATGCGCCTCGCCATCGCTCTGGACACCACGCCTGACGAATTCCTGGTCGGCACCGCCCGGCGCGAGGGCGAACGCTGGAAGGACATCGCCGAGCGCCTCCGGGCGATGGATGACAAGCAGCTGGACCTGGCGGAGAGTTTTCTCTCCTGGCTCTCTGAACAGAAATAAAGAACCGCGCCGCTGACAGCGGCGCGGTTCTTATTCCCTTATCCCAGGTCCCGGTGGTCCAGCGCCGCCAGCCCGAACCGGGCGGCCCTGGTGACGGTCTCCCGCTCCTCCTCCGTTTTTGCGGCGTTCCACTTCGTCCGCAGCTCCCGGAGGAACAGCCCCCGCAAAGAGTCCTCCTCCGCCCTGGCCCAGATGTCCTCCGCCATGCGGGTGTGGTCTCGGACCTCCAGGGCGTAAAAGCGGTCCGCCAGAGCTTCTTCCAGGGCCTTGGCGTCCACGCCGCCCTCCCCGGTCTCGCCAGTGAGGATGATCCGGTACAGGTGCTGGGCGGTATCCGCGGGCAGGGCCGCCTCCACGGCGGTCCGGGGCGGCTGCCCCGTCACGTCCACCTCCAGGGTCTCATACCGCCGCCGGGCAAAGGGCGCAAAGGCCAGGGACACGCCTCCGGCATCGTCCACCGTGCCCTCGTAAAAACCCTTCTCCCCCAGCTCGTCAAAGCCCCGGCCCTCCATGCAGCCGGGCCAGGCGCAGACCGTTCCGCCGAAGGTCAGCGGCTCCGTCCGCTTGTGGATGTGGCCCAGGGCCAGATACGTCAGGCCGCTGGCAGCGATCTCCTCTTTCCGGATGGGATCATACCGGGCCTCCGCCGGGTCTATCTCTCCATGGAGCAGACCGATGTGAACTCTGCCGTCCGCCGGCGCGGCGAAGCCTTTCAAAAAGCCCTCCGCCTGCTCCGGGCCGGTGAAGGCCGCGCCGTGAATGGTCAAATTCCACGCGGGCAGTTCCACGGCGGTCATGGCATTCTCCCGGAAGATGTGCACATTCTCCGGCCATTTGACAGTCAGCCAAGGACTGCCGGGGCCGATCCAGTCGTGGTTGCCCGGGGCGATAAAGATCTTTGCCTGCATCTGCCCCAGGGCCTCGGCCAGCTGCTCCCCGGTCTCCCGGAAGGCGCTGCCGCTGTCGAACAGGTCTCCCGCCAGCAGCACCAGCTCAATGCCGCGGCTGTTTACATAATTTGCCAGACGAAAGGCCAGCTCCCGGCTCTCCCGGCGGCGGGCTGCCGCCTGCCGGGCTGTCAGCGCGCCAAAGGCGCTGTCCAGATGGAAGTCCGCGGCGTGGATGAATCGGAACATGTCAGCGCCTCCTTTCGGCTGTCGTTACGCCTGCTCCTCCGGCCTCCAGGCCTTGCAGACATCCACCCACTCCACGAAGTTGGAAGAGTATTTCTCCAGCTCCTCACAGGTCAGTTCAATGGCGCTGTTGTCGCTGCCGGCGGCGGGAAACACCGTCTCGAACCGCTTGAGGGACACATCCAGATACACCTTCACATTCTCCGGCAGGGCAAAGGAGCACACGCCGCCCACGTCGTGGCCGATGAGCTCATGGGCCTCCTCGTGGGTCAGCATCTTGGCCTTGGTGTGGAACTGCTTTTTATAGGCGCTGTTGTCCACCTTGGCGTCGCCCGCCACCACAATGATGATGGGCTGATCGTCCACTTTGAAGCTCAGGCTCTTGGCGATGCGGGCGCCCTCCACCCCTACGGCTACTGCCGCCAGCTCCACCGTGGCGGAGGACACCTCGAATTCCCGGATACGGTCCGCGATGCCGAACTGTTCAAAATACGCTCTTACTTTCTTGATAGACATGATATTCGATCCCTCTTTTTGATATGTGATATGAAGATATTCAACGGATATCCACCCGCTCCACAGCGGTGCAGAGGCCCGTGGCGCTGTCCAGGATGAACACAGCCCCCTGCATCTTGCAGGGGCCCTCCGGCACCCGATACCGTCCCGGCAGGCCGCCCAAAAAGCCCTCCACCGACTGCCAGGGTTCGATGCCCAGCACGGATTCGATGGGGCCGGTCATGCCCAGGTCCGTGAGATAGCCGGTTCCCTTGGGATATACCCGCTCATCGGCGGTGGGGACGTGGGTGTGGGTGCCCCACAGGGCGGACACCCGGCCGTCCAGATAATAGCCCAGGGCCAGCTTTTCGCTGGTGGCCTCGGCGTGGAAGTCCACCAGGGTGAAGTCCGCCTCTCCCTGGTCCAGCAGCTTGTCCGCCGTGGTGAAAGGGTCCTCCGCCTTCCAGTCCAGGCCGCACCGGCCGATGAGGTTCATCACCCGCACCCGGATGCCGTTCAGGTCAAAGATCTCACAGCCGTGGCCCGGCGCCCGGCCGGTGTAGTTGGCGGGCCGCAGGAGCCAGGGCGTGTCATCCAGAAAGTCCCGGATCTGCATTTTGCCGAAGGTGTGGTTGCCCAGTGTCACGGCGTCGGCTCCGGCGTCGTACATGCGCCGTGCCTGTTCCGGCGTCAGGCCCACGCTGGAGGCGTTCTCCCCGTTGACCACGGTGAAGGCGATATTTTTCAGCTTTTGCAGGGGGCGCAGGTTGCGTTCCAGGTGCCGCAGCCCCGGTTCGCCCACCACGTCACCCACCGCCAAGATATGATACAGCATGTGTGTCCCTCCGCTGTTTTCTCGAAATCAGTCCGCCGGGAGGCCCACCAGGGCGTCCAGCTGGGTAAAGTCCTGAATTTGATAGTCCGCCGCCGTGTCCGCGACAAGATGGGGCGTGAACAGGCAGGCGTCCGTCCCGGCCCGCTTTCCCGCCAGAATATCCAGCTCCCGGTCCCCCACCGCCAGCGTCCGGGCGGGGTCCAGGCCGTGCTTTTGAATGAGGTACAGATTCCCCGCCGGATCGGGCTTGCGGGCAAACGAGGTGCCGCAGGAGGTGACCTCTGTGAACAGGTGCGTCAGCCCCGCCTCCGCCAGATAGTCATGGACGGAGCCGCTGCGGTGGGTGAAGATGAAGTTCCTGCCGCCCGCCGCCTGAAACCTTTTTAAAAAGGTCTTCACAGCGGGAAACGGCTCCGCCTTGGGCTGGCCGTGCTCCGCCACCCAGGCCCGGTAGGCCGTGTCCACCTCCCGGGCTGTTTGGCCCGTCCGCTCCCCGCAGTAGGCCAGCACCTCTCCCCTGGATGTCTGGAACCGGGCCAAAAGCTCCTCTGTTTCAAAATGGAAGCCCTGCTCCTCCATCACCGTCTGTAAGTCCCGGCACATGGGGGGATAGGTGTCGAACAGGGTGCCGTCAAAGTCCCAGATCAGATTTTCATAGCGCATAGGGCCGCCTCCTGCTTTCGCCATCGGGATGCTCTGATTGTGTAGTATACCAAAAAAGTCCGCTTTTGCAAAGGCCCAGCGGAATTTTTCCTGCAAAACGCGAAAGGCCCGCGGCTCTCCCCACCCTCTTCGCGGGACTTTCGCGGAAAGACACGATTTTGGTATTGCGTCCCCCCTGTTCTTCGCTTATAATGACAGCAGTCATCATAAGAACATCTGATTTCGGAGGGATCTCCCATGGCAGTGAAATTGGAATTATACCGCGTTTTCAAGGAGGTGGCCGAGACCGGCAACATCTCCGTGGCGGCGAAAAATCTCTATATCTCCCAGTCGGCGGTGAGCCAGTCCATCAAGCAGCTGGAGACGGCTCTCCAAGCCCGGCTGTTCGCCCGCAGTCCCCGGGGCGTGTCCCTCACCAGCGAGGGGCAGATGCTCTACCAGTACGTCCGCAGCGCCCTGGGCCTTCTCGCCACTGGCGAGGACAAGCTCTCCCAGGCCCAGCAGCTGCTGCTGGGCTCCCTGGTCATCGGCGCCAGCGACACCGTGACCAGCTGGTTCCTGACGCCCTATCTGGACGCCTTCCACCGCCAGCACCCCGGCATCCGGCTGAAGATCGTCAGCGGCCGCAGCGCCAAGGTGCTGAGCATGCTGAAATCCGGCGCCGTGGACATCGCTTTCGCCTCCTCCCCCGCTGACAGCAACCTGGAGTCCTGGCCCTGCTTTGCCACCCACTCCGTGTTCGTGGCGGGAGAGGGATTTGGCTGTGATTTTGACCATGTGTACACCCGGCAGGAGATCGCGGACTTTCCCCTGATCCTGCTGGAGCGCAAGGCCAGCAGCCGGGTATTTTTAGAGCAGGAATTCCTAAAAAGCGGCGTCACCCTGACGCCGGAGATCGAACTCTCCTCCCGCCAGCTGCTGGTGTCCCTGGCCCGCATCGGCCTGGGCGTGGCGGGCGTGACTTTGGAATTCGTGCAGAAGGCGCTGGACACCGGGGACATCCGCCTCCTCAAAACAGATTTTGACATCCCCGCCCGCAGTGTGGACATGTGCACCCTGCGGGACGTGACGCCCACGGCCGCTGCCACCGCCTTTATGGAGATGGTGCGGCAGGGCCTGTGAGTCCTCTGCCACCCGGCGTGTGTCCCTGCGAAACAGCAGCCCTCCTGAACGGGAGGGCTGTGTTTTTACAGGTCGTCGATGTGCATTTTGTCCATCTGGGCCTCCATCCGCCGCTTCTCCCGGGCCGCCCAGTAGATGGCCAGCAGAACCAATGTGGGGATGTTCCCGATCAACAGGGTAGTCAGCACCAGCAGGACATTTTGGGACGCGCTGCCGGTGTCCATAATGTTCAGCACATTCAACAGGGACAGCAGAAACGTCAGCAGGGGTAGCACCAGCCCCGGCCATCTGCTCTCCCGCCGAGAGAGAAAGATCTGCAGCAAAACGCCGCCCGCCAGGATCGCCAGCGGCACAAGCAAAACGATGATTATCCTAGGTCCAAAATCCACTTCATCTGCCTCCTTTTAAAGATCGTTGATGTTCATCTTGTCCAGTTCCCAGTCCTTGCGCAGCTTCCGCCGCCGCAGCTCCCGGCAGCTGGCGTAGATGGCCAGCAGGACTAGTGTAAACACGTTTTCCACCAGGAACAGCCGTAGGCAGGCCATGAACCGCAGCCCAAAGGGCGCTTCAGAGGGAGTGCCCAGCGGGCTGAACGCACCGGCGGCGGCCCACACAAGGCTGGCTAAGGGCAGCAGCAGGCCGGGCCACCACTTCTCCCGCCGGGCCAGCCACAGCTCCAGCAGGACCGCCGCAACGGTGAGCACCACCATCACGGGGATATCCCCGCTGTCCAGATAAATACGGATACCTGTTTTGACGCCATAGGCTGCCATGCACTCACTCCTCCTTCACCTTCCGGTACTCCGTAATGAGGATCTTGGCGGTGTCGAAGTCCAGCTTGTCATCCACCGCCAGCCGCTTCACCAGGGACACATAGGGGTCCGCCTCCGCCGTCTCGGCGATCTGAATCTTCTGAATGAGCCGGTCCAGCCGCAGCCGCACCGTGGGATAGCTGACGCCGTACAGCGACGCCACCTCCTTCAGCGAGCCGGAGGAGAGAATGAACTTTTTGATGAAGGCCATGTCCTCGTCCTCCAGGTCCGCCATCCAGCTTGGGATCGTCTCCATATTTACAGCCCCTTTCATAAAACAAATATAAACATAAATAAAATTAAAGTCAATATGTATTTTATATCTTCATAAAATAAAAGGGCCGTTACGAAAAATTCGCAACGGTCCTTATTTTTTGGGCGGGTAGGGCTGCTGTTCGTCTGTCAGGCCAGCCAGATAATCCATACTGGTCTCCAGCGCCAGCGCGATACGGCGGCACTGCTCAAAGGTCATATTCCGCTTGCCGCTTTCGATTTTAGAATAGTCACTCTGGTCAATGCCCGTCAGCATCTGCATCTTGATCTGGGAATATCCCCGCTCTTTTCGGAGTATTTTCATTGGCGTCATATCTATCACCCAAAAAAATTATGCCCCATTGACCTATTGAAAATAGGGTAATTTTGACCTATAATATCATCCGAGGTGATAGAGATGTCCAACAAACCAGATTACCAAAAGGCCTATGAGATCCTGGACGAAGCCCTGGGGGATGCCATCCACATCCTGCAAAAGGCCCGCCTGCGCACAAAACTGAACTTGCGCCTGTCCACCGGGGAACTGACGGCGGAGGACGAAGAGGCCCCCGAACTGTACGTGGAAGCGGCCCGGGAATACGCCGGACACTGTAAATAACACGAGACCTCTCCCGAAAGAGAGGTCTCGTGTTATTACTTCTGCAATTCAATCATTGCCGAAGTAATAACATTTCATTTGATACCGTTTTGCTCGCCCCTTACGGGGCAACCGCAAAACACGGCATTGATCATTCGGCTTTCAGCGTATCTCGAATCTCACTGTCAAAGTAGGCCACCGGGTTCTGGGCCTCACCGTCCTGCCACACCTGGAAGCACAGGTGGGGTCCGGTGGACATGCCGGTGGAGCCCACGGCGCCGATCATCTCCCCCGCGCTCACGGTGTCGCCCTCCTCCACGGTGAAGTCCCGGCAGGCGGCGTAAACCGTCTCCAAGCCGTCCCCGTGGTCCAGCACCAGATAGTTGCCCCGCTCCGCGTCAAAGCCGGTCTCGGTAACAGATCCGTCCGCCGCCGCCAGGATCGGAGTGCCCTCCTGGACGGGAATGTCGATGCCGTTATGAACAACGGCCGTTTCCCCTCCGGGCTGCCACCGCTTCCCGTAGGGGTTGCTCAGGCTGACGGTATTGCTGCCCTGTACCGGCCACTCCAGCCAGCGGCTGTCCTCCTCAGACTCCGCATAAAGGCCGTAGATGAAGGGTTCGTTATCCCCCGCCAGCTGGGGCAGGAGCGTCAGTCCGCCGGTGACGTACTGTTCCACCCGCAGGGGGCCGCTGGAGAGCTGATAGGTCTTGGTCTGCTCCGTGCCATCGGAGAAGGCGGCGGTGACGGTGAGGATCGCGCCGTCAAAGTAGTCGATGTCCATCTGCTCCTCGGTGGTCATATCCAAGCCGGAGCCGGTGGTCATCTCCTCCGGGGAGAGCCAGAAGCCATAGCTCATCTCCGGGTCATAGTCCTCCTGAACGCTCTGGCCCAGGGCGGTCATCTCCGGCATGTACCACATGCCGTCATCGGTCTGGCTGATGGCCGCCGTGGTAAGCCGCCCATCGGCCATGGCCTGGCGGAACTCCGCCATCTCTTCATCCGTCAGGTTTTCATGGAGCTGGTAGCGGTACAGTCCGCCCCGGTCGATAGAGAGGGACAGGGTTTCAATATGCTCGCCGGTGACGCGGAACAGCAGTCCGGTGTAGTTCCCTCCGTCCAGGGTGACGCAGCCCTCTCCAGCCCGGAAGGCGATGCCGCTGTTGGGGCCGGGGGCATAGGTCTCCCCGCTTTCGGCGGCGTAGGCCGTCAGGCCGAAGGAAAAACCGGGCACCATCACAGTGGGGCCGTCCTCCTGGCCCACGGGGGACTCCGGCTGGCTCTCCGCCGGATAGAACCGCACAGTCCCCACCACCAGGGCCAGTGCGCAGGCGGCGCACACCGCTCCCCGCAGGATGGGGCGTGCCTTTCCGGAGGCCAGACGCTTCGGCCCGGTCCGGCCGGCAGTCCGCTCCGCCGCCTGCTGCCGGGCGGCGAACAGCACCCGGTCATTGAGCCCGGCGGGGGTGTTGATATGCTCCATCAGGTTCTGATAGTTGTTCTTCATCGTCGATACCTCCCAACAGGTCTTTCAGCTTCATTCTCGCCCGGCGGAGCCGGGTGCGGACCGTGGCCGCCGGAACGCCCAGCGTGGCGGCGATCTCCTCCGTCCGGCAGCCCTCGGCATAATACAGGTAGACCACAGTCCGCAGCTTCTCCGGCAGACGGGACACCGCCTCCCACAGCTCCGCGGCCTCATCGTCAGCCGGGCGGGCCAGGTCCGGCACCTCATCCAGGGACATGGTGGGCCGCCGCAGACGGAACCGGTGCAGGTCGGCGCAGCGGTTCAGCGTGGCCCGGACCAGCCAGGCCCGCAGGTGCTCACTGTCCCATGCTCCCGCCGCCTGGTCCAGCAGCCGGAGGAATACATCCTGATAGACGTCCTCGGCGTCCGCCGGATTCTGCGTCCGGCACAGGGCCAGACGGTAAACGGTATTGCCGTGGGTCTCCATGGCATTGCGCAGAAAAATCTCCCGCTCTGTCATGCAATGCCTCCTTTCGTTGGTTTGAAAAGCGCTTTTCACTGATAACACGCCGGTGGGGGTGAAATTGTTCCTTTCGAAGTGAAAAAATTTCCCGCCCATGGTGGGAGGGGGGATGTCCGGCTTTGCCGCGACGGAAATGCACCCCCCATTCTTTTTCGTCTTGCCGAAAAAGAACCCTCCAGAGGGGCTTCTCTTGCTGCTTTGCAGCAATTCACCTTCTGCGCCGTGCACGGTGGAAGAAAAAGGCGCTAAGGCGCAAAACGGCGCGATGCGCCTTATTTGCTTAAAATACGGGGGCCCCAGCAAGAGACCTGGGTGGTCGAGGCAGAATAAAGCGTTGGGCGCGGTCCTCGCAATCTCCATATCTCTCGCTTGCGGCTTACGCCAAAAGCTCGCTCATTCCGATGCTCGTCCTCTCCCCACGAAAACCGCTCCGCTGGGTTTTCGTGGGGGCCCCGAAACTTTCGGCTTTCAGCCACGCGAAT
>JAETOQ010000079.1 GCA_021771635.1 Oscillospiraceae bacterium
TTTTGAAAAGCAGCTTGCCCTTCACAACCGCCGCTCCAACTACTTCCCCATGAGGCCCCTCAACTGGTTATCTCCCATAGAGCTTGCTGTCCAATATGTTTGACAATCCTACATTTGTTTTCCTGACCCTTAATTTCTATTTGAGGTAATCCTTAAGAAAATGATGCAACCGTTGGTTGCCAGTTTGTTTTTTTTACTCTTTTTTTGAGGTCCTCATACCCCTGAATTTCTGCTTCATGCTCCGCACGGTAGCCCTCCAGCAGCTCCGGGTTAATCAACTCCTGTTTTGCTAATATATTGGGAAAGACTGTCACGCAAAATTTTATTGATTGTCTCTGTAAGATTTCTTCCCTCTTCCAGAGCCATCCTCCGCCAGCGCCCTAGCCTGGGCGGAGGTCAGGCCCTTGTCAGGCGCGGGCTCACAGCGGGGCATTTCCCTGCGGGCAGGCGCCGCCTGCTCCGGCATATGTTTCTTTTTCATGGGAAGCCCCCCTTGTTTTCGAAATATGGTCTATTATCATGCGTACTGAACAAGGCCAAAAGTCTTGAAAGCCAATTGGCTTTGTTCATGTGCAAGGTTTTTGGAGCAAATTGCCTAAAAACCTTGCACCATCCACTGGTGCGTCTCAGCGCTGCCGGTGGAAATACGCATTGTAACAATGGCTGGATTCCATAAAAGCGGCTCCTTTGAGCCGTTTTTATGGAATTGCGCGGCTACCGCCGCGCGAATAAACCGATTTGCGGTTTATTCAGTAGACATTATTATAGCAATCTGCGCAAAATTTGTACAGAGTTTCCATCAGGTCCCTCAAAACAGCGTCCCTCTATTGTCCTCCTCGCTTCCCAAGAGTCCTCTGTCTCCGCTCAATGGCAAACATCGTTTTTTGACTTTTAAACGATGGTGGTCTTCACGCTTCACATATTTTTTGTGTATCATTTAGGATCATCACTTATAAATAGAGAAGTTGACCCATGTGTCCCTATCCCCACACGGAGACCCATCGCTGGAAAAATATTTTGTATCTGCTGCGCTGTACCCCGGAAACGCGGGTGAACAGCGCAGTCTCGGCCTTGGACAGGGAAAGCGAGCGCTCGCGCAGCTTTCGGCTGTCACTTCTGCGGGAGCGCTATGAGGACAGCCGCTTTCTCTGCAAATTCCCCGGCTGTCACAGCTTGACCAGGCCGGAACAGCAGGCCGCTGAACTTCTGAAAGAACTTCCCGCTCCCACGGGCCCACAGTCCCCTTGAATTCGCAAGGAAAAGGGTGTGTGCGGGGAAAACCTTTGCGGGTTTTCCCTGCGCGATTTTAATCAGCCGCCGCAGCGGCCCCTTTTTGCTTTCAGCAAAAAGGGGAAAGCTCCAAAAAGAAAAGACACACCCTTTCGGTGTGTCTTTTCTTTTTGGAGCGGGCAACGAGGCTCGAACTCGCTTCCCGGTATCCCGCGAACCGCCTGCGGCGATTCGTGGGAGCCCTCCCCGGCCTCGGATCGAATCGCGCTTCGCGCGGGGTGGAGGCAGCGAGTTCTCTCCTCCGCGCAAAAAAGCGGGACATCCGACTTGGATATCCTGCTATCCCGTGTCAATACATGGAAATACATTTTATACGTCATCCCGCTCCAACCGCGAAGCCAGCGGAGCGGCTCACGGTTGGAAGCGAAGGAAAGTACGTCCGGCGTATGAAAAAAGTCCTAAGGCTTTTTCATCGCCTTAGGACTTTTTCTGAGCTGGAGCGGGCAACGAGGCTCGAACTCGCTACCTCCACCTTGGCAAGGTGGCGCTCTACCAGATGAGCTATGCCCGCGAGAACAAGGAGTATTTTAGCAAAGGTTTTTCTCCTTGTCAAGCCTTATTCGCCAATTTCTTCAATTTCTTTTTCCGTATCCTTCGGCCCGCTCTCGCCGGAGGCCTCCACGGGTTCCTCCCACAGCTCGGAGCCGTCCAGCAGGAATTCGATCAGGCCCACAGGCCCATTGGAGGGGTAGTAGTTCACGTTCCAGGCCGGGGTTTCTGTCAGCCCCCGGTCCTCCCGGAGCTGAGCCACGGTGGCCTCCACCTTGTCCTGTTCGCCCTGGCCCCAGTAGCCGACTCGCACCGCCAGCTCCGTTTTCCCATCGTCCAGTGCTGTTTCCAGCAGGCTGTACAGCGCCTCTGTACTGGTGGCGTTCACCACACTCTGAAGCTGCTCCGCCGTCCGGCGGTAGCTGATCTGTATGACCACCTCATAATAGCCCCGCTGGGACTGGCTGGCGGAGGTGATATACTCCACAGCATAGGCCCCCATGGGCGTCTCCTGCTGGATCTCCGTGGTGGCCCGCTCCAGTGTCTCCGCCACCATCAGGTCATCCGTAAAATTATAGAGCCGCAGGGCAGCGGTCTCCGTGTGCTGGCCGATGAGCAGAAGCAGATCATTGACGATGTCCTGATAATTCTCCGCCCGCAGGGTGTCGGCGGCCTCGCTCTCCCAGAATTTGCTGCTGTGGGGCTCCACCCTGGTGTAGGACCGCTCCAGCAGGGAGGCGCACCCCGTCAGCAGGCACAGGGCCAGCGCCAGTGATATCCCGCGCAGTATTCGCCGTCCGCCCATCAGGCACGCCTCCTTTTCCCGCATCATCGGTCAAAAGCCCAGGTCTTCATCCACCAGGATGATCTCCGTCTCCATGCCCATCATTGGCCCCCACAGGACCACCAGCCCCCGGCAGATGCGCTCCGGGCTCCTGCAGTCGTAACACCTGTCGCCATTGACGGCACACGGGGTTTTCATCTGCTTGCGCTGGGCGTTCTTCGGTCCGGCGATGTTCCGGGCGCGCCGCAGCGCCTCGTCATAAGTGGGAGCCAGTTTGTTCCGTCCAACGACGAGATACACCTTCTTATGGCCGTACAGCATGCCTGCCGCCCGGTTGCCGATCCCGTCGATATTGACGATCTCGCCGGTCTCCGCCAGGCCGTTCACCGAGGAGATGTAGATCTCCGCCCCGGCGGCCTCCGGTCCCAGCGGGAACCCATGCAGATGGGAATAGACGGTGTTGTGGGCGCTGAGCCGCTCCCACAGGTGCATGGCCTCCAGTGTCATGGAGCCGCCAAAGCCCACGGTCCTGCCGTCCACGGCGGCGTCCAGATGGTCCGCCGCCGCTTCCTTGGTGTCAAAAACACAGACCTCATATCCCCGCTGCCGCAGGGCTTCCGCCGCTTGTTTCAGTTCCATCGGTCAGTCCTCACATCCCCAGGTCCTCATCCACCAGGATGATCTCCGTCTCCGCGCCCATCATGGGTCTCCACAGAACCACCAGCCCCCGGCAGATGCGGTCCGGGCTCTTGCAGTCGTAGCACTTGTCGCCCTTGACCGCACAGGGCGTTTTGCGGTTCAGCCGCTGGGCGTTCTTCGGCCCGGCGATGTTCCGGGCGCGCCACAGCGCCGCATCATAGGTGGGTGCCAGTTTGTTGCGGCCGATCACAAAATACACCTTCTCGTGTCCATACAGCGTGGCGGCCACCCGGTTGCCGGTGCCGTCGATGTTGATGATCTCGCCGGTCTCCGCCAGACCGTTGGCGGAGGTGATGTACACCTGCGTCTGCATTGCCGCGTCCCGTTCCGCGGGGCCGCCGGCCCAGTGCCAGTGGACCTCATTGTGAGAGGCCAGCTTGTCGTACAGCCCCAGCTCCTGCACTGTCACGGAGCCGCCGATGCCGACGGTCCTGCCGTCAATGACACCGTCCAGATAGGCCGCCGCCTCCCCGCCTGTGGCAAAGGTCTTCACCGAGAAGCCCCGCCCCTCCAGTTCGTTTTTTACTGTTTCAAATGCCATGTCGCTCTCCTCCTCATTTATCCAGCAGGTCCATCTGCTGTTCCTCAGAATCCGCCTCCCGCAGCAGCGCGCCGGCGGCGGGCACGGCCCGGACCCGGTAGCGGCTCTGGTTGGTGATAGCCGTCTCCTCCAGAGCCTTCACGGTATCCAGGTGGTACTTGGGCTTCATGTTCATCACGGCCACGCCCTGAGTGGTGCGGGTGGTCTTGGGCGCCAGCAGGGCGGTGTGGAAAATGAGGCACCGGGGCTCCGTGGAGTATACCGCCAGTTCCTGGTCCTCATCGATCCGGACGATGGCCGCGAGGGGGGATTTATCGGAGTACGCGCCGGTGAGCTTGCGGCGGTTGGAGGTGGTTTTGTAGGCCGTGAGCTCCACCCGGGCCGCCTTGCCGTTTTCAAAGAAGAACAGCAGCGCGCCGGAATAGTCTCCGGGCAGGACGGCGTAGACCACGTTCTCCCCGGCGTCGAGCCCTAACTTGGCGGGCAGGTAGTCCCCCAGGACGCTGGCCTTGGTGTCCTCAAACTCCGTGAGCCGCGTCTTGTAGACCTGGCACCTGTCGGTGAAGAACATGATCTCGGCGGCGCTGGTGGTGACGAAACTCTGGCGGAGGCCGTCTCCCTCCTTGTATTTCTGCTCGCCGCTCATGCGGAGGCTGAGGGGGGTGATCTTCTTGAAGTAGCCCTCCCGGGAGAGGAAGATGTGGACGGGGTACTCCTCCACGGTCTCCTCCTCCGTAAAGGTCTCGATCTCGTGGCTGTACACAATGGCGGTGCGGCGGGGCTCGCCGTACTTCTTCGCCGCCTCGTTCAGCTCGTCCACGATGATCTTCTTCAGCCGCATGGGGCTGTTTACAATATCCTCCAGGTCATCGATCTCGTCCCGTAGGGCATCGGTTTCCTGGGTGCGCTTGAGGATGTACTCCTTGTTGATGTTGCGCAGCTTGATCTCCGCCACGTACTCCGCCTGGATCTGGTCGATGCCGAAGCCGATCATCAGGTTGGGGATGACCTCGGCTTCCTCCTCCGTCTCCCGGATGATGCGGATGGCCTTGTCAATGTCCAGCAGGATGCGCTTAAGGCCCTTGAGCAGGTGGAGCTTATCCCGCTTTTTCTTCAGGACAAAGTACACCCGCCGCCGGACGGACTCTGTGCGCCAGGCGGTCCACTCCTCCAAAATCTGGCGGACCCCCAGCACCTGAGGACTGCCGGCAATGAGCACATTGAAGTTGCAGGAGAAGGAATCCTCCAGCGGCGTCTGCTTGTAGAGCTTCGCCATCAGCTTGTCCGGGTCCACGCCCCGCTTGAGGTCGATGGCCAGCTTCAGTCCGGAGAGGTCCGTCTCGTCCCGCATGTCGGCGATCTCTTTGGCCTTTCCCGCTTTGATCAGCTCCGCCACCTTGTCCAAAATGGCCTCCACGGTGGTGGAGTAGGGGATCTCGTAGATCTCGATGAGGTTTTCCGCTTTCACATAGCGGTATTTCGCCCGGACCTTGACGCTGCCCCGGCCGGTAGAGTAAATCTCCCGCAGGGCGTCCGGGTCGCAGATCAGCTCGCCGCCGGTGGGGAAGTCCGGAGCAAGGAGCGTTTCCGTCAAGTCGCAGTCCGGGTTTTTCAGGTAGGCCACGGTGGTGTCGCAGACCTCTTTCAGGTTGAAGCCACAGAACTGGGAGGCCATGCCCACGGCGATGCCGCTGTTGGCGGACACCAGGATATTGGGGAAGGTGGTGGGCAGCAATGTTGGCTCCTTCATGGTGTTGTCGTAGTTATCCACAAAGTCCACGGTGTCGCTGTCGATGTCCCGGAACAGCTCGGCGCAGATGGGAGTGAGCTTGGCCTCGGTGTACCGGGGGGCGGCCCAGGACATGTCCCGGGAGTAGGTCTTGCCGAAGTTGCCCTTGGAGTCCACAAAGGGCGTCAGCAGCGCGCCGTAGCCCCGGGAGAGGCGGACCATGGTGTCGTAGATAGCGGCGTCGCCGTGGGGGTTTAAGCGCATGGTCTGGCCCACGATGTTGGCGGATTTCGTCCGCCCGCCCGTCAGCAGGCCCATCTTGTACATGGTGTACAGGAGCTTGCGGTGGGAGGGCTTGAAGCCGTCGATCTCCGGAATGGCCCGGGAGACGATGACCGACATGGCATAGGGCATGTAGTTGGTCTCCAGGGTGTCGGTGATGGGCTGTTCCACCACCGCCGCGTGAAGTCCCAGGACATTGGGGTTATTGACTTTCGGCCGGGATTCCCCCGGCTGCTTTTTCTTAGGCATAGCGTTTGTTCCTTCTGCTATTTGTTGATGTTTGGATGATCCGTCCGGCCAAGGAGGTAGTCCACGAAACAATCTAGCGCCTTAACGCCAAAAATACTTGAAAAATTTCAAGTATTGAGTATTTAAGCCGGTTTATATATACTAAAATTATGTCAAAATCATGAAAGGGAGTTATTTCCATGAATGAAACTTATTCGTGGCTGTATGACCACTACGCCCAGCCGCTCATGCGGGTAAAGGTGGAGGCGGAAGCCCTCAAAAAGGAGATCCTTCTGCACAGCCATTCATCGGACTCCCTGCTCCTGCAGGACCGCATGGAAGAGCTGTGCCAGCTGTGGGGCGAGGAATCCTTCGCCCTTGGCCTGCAGTTCGGCCTGCGCTTGATGGCGGGGCAGTGCCCGGACGGCTTGGCGCTTTTGTAAAGCGTTACGAGATGTCCGCCATCTCCAGATACTTATATCCATTCTCCGCGATGTGGCTCGCCGGTTTTGCTTTGCAAAACGTTCGAGCGGCTGATTTGATAACGCGCTTTCGCGCGGCTTCCCTCGCTGCGCTCGGCCGCAGGACCACATCGCATCGGACCGGCGGAATACCGGAAGTCCTACGAAATATCCGCCATCTCCAAATACTTATATCCATTCTCCGCAATGTGGTCCTTCCGCCCCTGGAGGTTGTCTCCCAGCAGCAGGTCGAAGATCTCCGCCGTCCGCTCCACGTCCTCGGGCATGACGCGGATGAGCCGCCGGGTCTCCGGATTCATGGTGGTCAGCCACATCATGTCCGGGTCGTTCTCGCCCAGGCCCTTGGAGCGGTCGATCTTGAACCGCTTGCCCTCCAGCTCCTTGACAATGTCATTTTTCTCCTTGTCGGAGTAGGCGAACCAGGTCTTGTCGCCGCAGTTGATCTCAAAGAGGGGCGTCTCCGCGATATAGACGTAGCCCTCCCGGATCAGCGTGGGCGTCAGGCGGTACAGCATGGTCAAAATCAGCGTCCGGATCTGGAAGCCGTCCACATCGCCATCGGTGCAGATGACCACCTTGTTCCATCTGAGGTTCCCCAGGTCAAAGGCCGCCATGTCCTTGACGTGCTTGTTCTGCACCTCCACGCCGCAGCCCAGGACCTTGATGAGGTCCGTGATGATCTCGCTTTTGAAGATGCGGGCGTAGTCCGCCTTCAGGCAGTTGAGGATCTTGCCACGGACGGGCATGATGCCCTGGTACTCCGAGTCCCGGGCCAGCTTGACGCTGCCCAGAGCGGAGTCACCCTCCACGATATAGATTTCCCGCTTGGAGACGTCCTTGGTCCGGCAGTCCACGAATTTCTGGACTCGGTTGGCGATGTCGATGCTGCCGGAGAGCTTTTTCTTGATGTTCAGCCGGGCCTTTTCCGCGCTCTCCCGGGAGCGCTTGTTGATGAGGACCTGTTCGGCGATCTTCTCCGCGTCAAAGTGGTTCTCAATGAAATAGATCTCCAGGTTGGACCGCAGGAACTCCGTCATGGCCTCCTGGACAAATTTGTTGGTGATGGCCTTCTTCGTCTGGTTTTCGTAGCTGGTCTGGGTGGAGAAGTTGTTGGAGACCAGCACGATGCAGTCCTCAATGTCCGCCCAGGTGATCTTGCTCTCATTCTTCTGGTACTTGTTCTGGTCCCGCAGGTACTTGTCGATGGCGGAGACAAAGGCGGACTTGGCCGCCTTCTCCGGGCTGCCGCCGTGCTCCAGCCAGGAGGAGTTGTGGTAGTGCTCGATGATGTTGACCTTGTTGGAAAAGCAGCAGGCGCAGGAGAGCTTCACCTTGTACTCCGGCTTGTCCGCCCGGTCCCGGCCCTTTTTCTCCGCCTGCCAGAAAACAGGGGAGGTGAGGCTTCCCTCGCCGGCCAGCTCCGCCACATAGTCCACGATGCCGTTTTCGTACAAAAACTCCGTGGTCTCGAATTTCCCGCCCTCCGTCTCATTGCGGAAGCGGAAGGTGATGCCGGCGTTCACCACCGCCTGGCGCTTCATCACATCGGTGAAATACTCCGCCGGGATGGCAATGTCCGTAAACACATCCAGGTCGGGAAGCCAGCGGGTGCGGGTGCCGGTCTTTCTAAGCTGGTTTTTGGGCAGGGGCGTCTTATTCAGTCCGCCCACGATCTCGCCCCGCTCGAAGTGGAGGCTGTACTCCTGCCCGTCCCGCCAGACGGTGACGTCCATATAGCGGGAGGCGTACTGGGTGGCGCAGGCGCCCAAGCCGTTGAGGCCCAGGGAGTACTCATAGTTGTCGCCGGTGACGTTGTCATACTTGCCGCCGGCGTACAGCTCGCAGTACACCAGCTCCCAGTTGTACCGCTGCTCCTTCTCGTTCCAGTCCACGGGACAGCCCCGTCCGGCGTCCTCCACTTCAATAGAGCGGTCGGCGTACCGGGTGACGGTGATGGTCCTGCCGTGGCCCTCCCTGGCCTCGTCGATGGAGTTGGAGAGGATCTCGAATACCGCGTGCTCGCAGCCGTCCAGGCCATCGGAGCCAAAAATGACGCCGGGCCGCTTTCGGACCCGGTCCGCGCCTTTCAGGGACGAGATGCTCTCATTGCCGTAATCTTGCTTTTTTGCTGCCATATATCCTCCAAGCAGGTGGAAATTACCTGAAAATCAATATGTAGTATTGTATCACGATTTCACCACAGGTTCAAGTATTTGCACCTTTCCCGCCTTTTCCCGCTTCAAATTTCGATTTTTCGAGAAAATGTTGTTGCGCAATGTTTTCCATAACCGGGTTGTCACCTTCACAAACCGTTCATAATCAAAAGTTTTTCACATTCTCCACAGAGTTTTCCACACCGTTATGTCAACTTCTGAATTTTAAAAAAGTGCGCTTCTTTTCGATCCGGCCGCCCCGCGCGTAAATTGCTATGGATCTTTTGTTTTGTTGCAATTATCACATCTTTTTGGCCGTGCACATGCTATCCTCAATATACAAAGGGCAACACGCCTGCCAGCGGCTAAAATCAACCCTGGCAGCGTCATCAGCCTTGGTGGGCGCCAGCCCACCTGCGTCCTCTTCCTTGCCAGCGCCGATTTTCTCGCG
>JAETOQ010000170.1 GCA_021771635.1 Oscillospiraceae bacterium
AAAGTCGCGCCACTGGAGGCCGCAGATCTCGCCCCGGCGCAGGCCGGTGGTGAGTTCGGTGTAGAAGAAGTCGTGCCAGAAGGGGTCGGCTTGGATGGCCTCCATAAATTTGTCCAGTTCCCGGTCTGTCAGGACGCGCTTGGCCGGACAGTCCGCTTTCGGCAGCGTCAGCCCCTCGGCGGGGTTGTGGGGGATGATGTGGGCTTTCACAGCATCCCCGAAGGCGCGGTGGAGCATGGTGTGGATACGCCGGATAGTGCCGGCGGAGAGGGCGCGGCCATGCTCCGGGTGTTTCCGGATACGACCCTCCTTCTTCAGCCTCGTATACATCCGCTGGATGTCCACCGCGTTGATAGAGTTCATTTTCTTGTTCCTCAGGCGAGGTTTGATGTACTGTTCGGCGTACATACGGTAGCCGCTCATGGTGCTTTCCCGCAGGCGCGGGGCGGCGTACTCGTCCAGCCAGCGATCCAGCCACTGGGCCAGAGTCATGCGGCTGTCCTCGCACAGCTCCACATCCCGGAAGACTTCAATATTTTGGTGGAGCTTTGGCAGAAGGGCTTTCTGTGTGGGCGCGAGGACATACTGGAAGATAGGATCGCCATCCTCCTTGTGCCCCACCACGATGCGGCCCTCCCAGCGGCCATCCTCCCGCTTGCGTACCATGCCATCGCCGGATGGTCTGCGCTTTGCCATGGTCAGTCACCTCCAGTTTTAATATCACCGTCATTGGTATCCATGCACTCGGCTATGATCCGAACACCCAGCCGGAAGCCCAGGATGAAATTCTCCAGCGCCGTGATGCTGTCGATCTCTTGCTGAGACCGGGTGAACCGGGTCAGGATCGTCCGTCCATCCTCATCCAGCAGTTCCTCCAGTTGTTTTTCACAATGGGTCACACGGTCTACCGCAAGCCGCAATTCTGAACTGGGAGTCATCGTTTGCTCATGGGGTGCGATATTGCCATAGTAGAAATCTTCCAAAGTCTTTCTCATGATTCTCGCCTCCTGTAGCGACACACCATACCACACCTCGGCGGGAATAGCT
>JAETOQ010000080.1 GCA_021771635.1 Oscillospiraceae bacterium
TCAGACAAGGAGATTTTCCGCAGCCATACTGACGTATGGCAAGGGAAAGCGACGCCGTATGGCGGGAAAAAGGCCCCTCAGGCGGCGTTCAACGGTTGTGAATACAGGTTCTTATATAGTCAGCACACTTGAAAATCGGTAAATACCGATTTTCTTACAGCGGCAGGGCCGCTGTCGGGCGCCGCCTGACTATGGAGTCTGACGCAAGGCCGCTTTGCGGCCTTGTGGGGCGAGGTATCCCTCCCACAAGTTGAAAAGAAGTTTTTGCTTCTTTTCAACTGCGTCAACTATTATAGGATTGGGAAACAGGGCTTGACATTTTCTTCCTCCCGCGCTATTGTATTATTAAACTAGTTGATTAATACAACTTAGAAAGAAGGAATCGACATGAAATCCAAACCGCATTTTATCCGGCGGACAGCCGCTCTATGTCTCGCGGTGCTCCTCGCTCTCAGCACCACTGTGCTGGCGGCGGAACCATCCCGGACGCAGGCCCGTCAGGAGGATCTGGAATTTCTGTATGACGGTCTGAAGGCCTATCACCCCAACCTTTTTGCAAACACGCCGGAGGCGGAATTTCTGGCCCTGAAAGCAGAGATTGGGACTCGTCTGGAAACCGAGAGCGATGTGGACTTTGCCCTGGACCTGATGCGTTTCACAGCGCTGGCAAAGGATTCCCATACAGCTTTAGGCGGCACTGGAAGCCTCATGGCGCAAATACATTTTTATCCCATGGCCCTCTCCTGGCGAAGCGGCAGGTGGTATCTCACCGCCGCTCCGGCGGCAGACACGGCCCTGCTGGGCAAGGAGGTCACTGCCCTCAATGGCCGGCCCATGGATGAGGTGGTTGACACCTTCAGCGCCATCCTCAGCGCCGACAATCCGGTAAAGCTGCGGCGGGAGTTCCGGCAAAGCTGCATGGCGGCGGATTTTTATGAATATCTGGGGCTGGCAAAAGCCGGTGAGTCCCTGGTCCTCACGCTGGCGGACGGCGGCCCCCTCTCCCTGGCGCCTGTGTCCTATTCCTCTTTCGGCGATATGGAGATCGCCCAGCTGGGCGCTTCCCTTGCCGCGCCGCCCACGGCCCAGCAGGCGTCGTATTACTGGGCACAGGCCCTGGACAGCCGCACCTATTACATCCAGTACAATACCTGCCGGGAGGACCCGGACCTGCCCATGGAGACCTTTGCCGCCCAGGTGTGGAGCGATCTGGACACCAGCGGCGCGGCCCGGATCATTCTGGACCTGCGGAACAACGGCGGCGGGTCCGACGGCGTGATCTGGCCTCTGCTGACGGTGCTGCGGCAGGCGATGGACCTAGGAACAGAGGTGGTGGGCCTCATTGGCGAGGCCACCTTCTCCTCCGCCATCATCAATGCCGTGGAGCTGCAGGAAATGGGCGCCGTTCTGGTCGGTGACAGCACCAGCGGCAGCGTGGACCACTTCGGCTCCGTGGGCAGCTTCCGCCTGCCCAACTCCGGCTTCAGCGTTGGTGTCTCTACCAAATACATCGATCTGGGAACGATTTTGGACGCCGACGCCGGCCGGGGCGTGGTGCCTCTGGAGCCGGATCTCTCCGTTCCCCAGACCATGGCGGACACCCTGTCCGGAAAAGACTCCGCTGTGGAGTGGCTCCTGGCTCATCCGGAGAAACTGTCTCAAAAGGACTTCCCTGACGCGCCGTTGACCCGGGGCCGCTTCCTGGGCCAGCTGTATGGGGCTTCGGGACAGCCCGCCGCCTCCTGGGACGCACCTCCCTTTACCGACCTTCTGGGGATCGAGTGGTATCTCCACCCCATCAATTGGGCATATCAATGCGGGATCGCCAAGGGCTCTGCCGACGGCAGCTTCGCCGCCGCCCGGGGGCTGACCTGGCAGGAGGCCGCCGTGTTTCTGGTCCGGACCGCGGAGGCCCTGGATCAGACGCCTGCCGTGACCCGGGCAGCGCCTCTGCCGGACATCCTCTGCCAGGGTGCCTGGGACCTGGACGCCCTGGAAAGAGCCTGGTCCTGGGGCCTGCTGCCGGAAGCAGGGAATTTTACGCAGGCGCCCACCCGTGCCCAGGGTGAGGCCATGGCCGCCGCTCTGCTGGGGTAACCAGCTTCAATGACCTGAAAAGCCAGCCGCTTGACGGCTGGCTTTTCGTTTGATACGTAAGCAGAGGGCCGGACTTTTCAGTCCGGCCCTCTTTATTTGACTCGGGATGGCTCAGATCAGGGATCAGCCCTCGTACATGGCCTTCAGCTTGAGCAGGTGCTCGTAGCGGTCCATGGCGGCCTTCTCGTTCCGCTGGAACAGTTCGGTGGCGCGCTCGGGGAACTCGCGGGTCAGACGGCTGTAACGGGCCTCGTTCATCAGGAACTCCTGATAGCCGCCCTTGGGCTCCTTGGAGTCCAGGGTGAACTTGGCGCCCTCGGCGGCGGGGTTGAACCGGAACAGGTTCCAGTAGCCGCACTCCACAGCCTTCTTCATCTCCTGCTGGCAGTTCATCATGCCGCCCTTGATGCTGTGCATCTCGCAGGGAGAGTAGCCGATGATCAGAGAGGGACCGTGATACGCCTCGGCCTCCTTGATGGCCTTCAGCGTCTGAGCGGGGTTGGCGCCCATAGCCACCTGGGCCACGTAGATGTAGCCGTAGCTCATGGCGATCTCCGCCAGGGACTTCTTCTTGATCTCCTTACCGGCAGCCGCGAACTGGGCGACCTGGCCGATGTTGGAGGCCTTGGAAGCCTGTCCGCCGGTGTTGGAGTAGACTTCGGTGTCGAAGACGAAGATGTTCACATCGTTGCCGGAGGCCAGGACGTGATCCACGCCGCCGAAGCCGATGTCGTAGGCCCAGCCGTCGCCACCGAAGATCCACATGGACTTCTTGGACAGATATTCCTTATCAGCCAGGATCTCCTTGCTGTATGGGCAGTCAGCGTCGGCCTCCAGCGCGGCGATCAGCTTGTCGGTAGCGGCCTTGTTGGCTTCGTAGCTGTCCATGGTGGCCAGATACTCCTCGCAGGCGGCCTTCTTGCCGGCGTTGGTGGTCACACCAGCCAGCTCCTTGACCTTTTCGGCCAGACGGGAACGGGTGGCCTGCTGGCCCAGGAACATGCCCAGGCCGTGCTCGGCGTTGTCCTCGAACAGGGAGTTGGACCAGGCGGGGCCGTGGCCTTCCTTGTTGGTGCAGTAGGGAGAAGTCGCCGCGGGACCGCCCCAGATGGAGGAGCAGCCGGTGGCGTTGGAAATGTACATATGATCGCCGAACAGCTGGGTGATCAGGCGGGCATAGCTGGTCTCGGCGCAGCCGGCGCAGGAGCCGGAGAACTCCAGCATGGGCTGACGGAACTGGCTGCCCTTGACGGTGTCGTCCTGCATGTCCTTCTTCTCAGCGACCTCGGCCACGCAGTAGTTGAACACATCCTGCTGGGCGGCCTCCTGCTCCTGGGGCACCATGCTCAGGGCATCGACGGGGCAGACGCCCACGCAGACGCCGCAGCCCATGCAGTCCAGAGGAGACACGGCCATGGTGTACTTGTAAACGCCCTTGCCCTTGCCGGCCTTCACATCCACGATCTTGGCGGCGGCGGGAGCCTTTGCGGCCTCGTCATCCGTCAGCGCGTAGGGACGGATGGTGGCGTGGGGGCAGACATAGGCGCAGTTGTTGCACTGGATGCACTTGGTGGAATCCCAGGTGGGAACGCTGACGGCAACGCCGCGCTTCTCATAGGCGGCGGCGCCCAGCTCGAACTGGCCGTCCACGTGCTTGACGAAGGCGGAGACGGGCAGGCTGTCGCCGTCCATCTTGCCCACGGGGTTGAGGATGGTCTTGACCTGCTCCACCAGCTCGGGCTTGCCGGCCAGCTTCACGTCCTCAGCGTTATCCTGCGCGTCAGCCCAGTCGGCGGGGACCTCAAACTTCTTGTAGGCGGTGGCGCCGGCGTCGATGGCCTTGTGGTTCATGTCGACCACATCCTGGCCCTTCTTCAGGTAGGAGTGGGTGGCGGCGTCCTTCATGTACTGGATGGCCTCGGACTCGGGCATGACCTTCGCCAGGGAGAAGAAGGCGGACTGCAGGATGGTGTTGGTCCGCTTGCCCATGCCGATCTCCTTAGCCAGGTCGATGGCGTTGATGGTGTAGACCTGGATGTTGTTCTTGGCGATGTAGCGCTTGGCAACGGCAGGCATGTGCTTGTTCAGTTCCTCATCGTTCCACTGGCAGTTGATCAGGAAGGTGCCGCCGGGCTTCACGTCGCGGACCATGGGGAAGGCCTTGACGATATAGGCGGGCACATGGCAGGCCACAAAGTCGGCCTTGTTGATGTAGTAAGAGGACTTGATGGGCTTGTCACCAAAGCGCAGATGGCTGACGGTGACGCCGCCGGTCTTCTTGGAGTCATACTGGAAGTATGCCTGCACGTACTTGTCGGTGTGGTCGCCGATGATCTTGATGGAGTTCTTGTTGGCGCCCACGGTGCCGTCGCCGCCCAGGCCCCAGAACTTGCATTCGATGGTGCCGGCGGGAGCCACGCCGGGGGCGGGCTTCTCCTCCAGGCTCAGGTGGGTGACGTCGTCCACGATGCCGATGGTGAACTGACGCTTCATCTCGTCCTTGGCCAGCTCGTCATAGACAGCGAACACGGAGGCAGGCGGGGTGTCCTTGCTGCCCAGGCCGTAGCGGCCGCCGATGACCTTGATGTCGGTCTTGCCGGCGTTGGCCAGAGCGGTGACAACATCCATGTACAGAGGCTCGCCCTGGGAGCCGGGCTCCTTGGTGCGGTCCAGCACGGCGATCTTCTTGCAGGTGGCGGGGATGGCGGCGATCAGCTTGTCCGCCCGGAAGGGACGGTACAGGCGGACCATGATCATGCCGACCTTCTCGCCCTGGGCGGTCATGTAGTCGATGACCTCCTGGGCCACGTTGCAGATGGAGCCCATGGCGATGATGACACGCTCAGCATCGGGAGCGCCGTAGTAGTTGAACAGCTGATAGTCAGTGCCCAGCTTCTCGTTGATCTTGCCCATGTACTTTTCCACCACGTCGGGCAGAGCGTCGTAATAGGGGTTGCAGGCCTCACGGTGCTGGAAGAAGATATCGCCGTTCTCGTGAGAGCCGCGCATATTGGGACGCTCGGGGTTCAGGGCGTGCTTGCGGAAAGCCGCCACGGCGTCCATATCGGTCATTTCCTTCAGGTCCTCGTAGTCCCAGCAGGCGACCTTCTGGATCTCGTGGGAGGTACGGAAGCCGTCGAAGAAGTTGATGAAGGGAACGCGGCCCTCGATGGCGGCCAGATGGGCCACGGGAGCCAGGTCCATGATCTCCTGGGGATCGTTCTCGCACAGCATGGCGAAGCCGGTCTGGCGGCAGGCCATGACGTCGGAGTGGTCACCGAAGATGTTCAGTGCGTGGGTGGACACCGTACGGGCAGACACATGGAACACGCAGGGCAGCAGCTCGCCGGCGATCTTGTACATATTGGGGATCATCAGCAGCAGGCCCTGAGAAGCCGTGTAGGTGGTGGTCATCGCGCCGGCGGCCAGGGAGCCGTGGACGGTGCCGGACGCACCGGCCTCGGACTGCATCTCGCATACCTTGACAGTGGTGCCGAAGATGTTTTTCTGACCAGCGGCAGACCACTGGTCGACCAAGTCTGCCATGGGAGAGGACGGGGTGATCGGATAGATGCCCGCCACTTCGGTAAACGCATAGCTGACATACGCAGCGGCGTTGTTACCGTCCATGGACTTGAACTTTCTTGCCATAAACTCTTACCTCCTATAATTGCGCTGCCCAGCGGCAGCAATCTTGCCAAAACACGAAACTCGGTCTCTCCCCCCGAATTTTCATGCGGTAGTATTATATCACTTGTCCCGGAAACTGTAAACGGCTGCTTTGTTATTTTTTGCACAAATTTTTTCCTGTTCTTCAAATATCAAAAAATTTTTTTAGATTTGGCCCTGTTTTTTTGCGGCACAGGTTTTCTGCCGCGGGCTTTTGTGATAAAATCTGGTCATCGACACCGCGGTGTTTTTACGGCCCCGTCTTACGGCGGGCTTTACGCGGCGGGGCTTTCGGGAGGGACTTGTCTTGGTCGTTACAGTACGTTCTCTGGGCCTCAACGGCATTGCCGGATACGAGGTCAGCGCCGAGTGTTTTTTGTCCGGCGGCCTGCCCGCCTTCGATGTGGTGGGCCTGCCTGACGCTGCCGTGCGGGAGGCCCGGGAGCGTGTCCGGGCGGCGGTGAAAAACTGTGGAGCCAAATTCCCCGTCAGCCGCATCACCGTCAACCTGGCCCCCGCCGGACAGAAAAAGGCCGGGACCATCTACGATCTGCCCATTTTTGTGGGCATTCTGGCGGCCTCCGGAGAGCTGTCCTCCCTGCCGGCCGACGCGGCGTTTATCGGCGAGCTGTCCTTGACCGGCGCCCTGCGGGGCGTGTCCGGCGTGCTGCCCATGGCCATGGCGGCGCGGAAGGCCGGTGTCCGCCAGTTGTTCGTCCCGGCGGAAAACGCCGCCGAGGCCACCCTGGCGGGCGGTCTGACGGTATACGGCGTCCCGGATGTCAGAGCGCTGGTATCCCATCTGAAGGGAGAAGAACGCCTCTCCCCCGCCCCGGTCTGGGAGCCGGATGGAGATGACGCCGGCCTTCCGGACCTTCGGGATGTGATGGGGCAGGAAAATGTCAAGCGCGCCCTGGAGGTCGCGGCGGCGGGCGGCCACAATCTGCTGCTCATCGGCTCCCCCGGCGCGGGCAAATCCATGCTGGCGAAGCGGCTGCCCTCCATTCTGCCGGACATGAGTCGGGAGGAGGCCCTGGCCGTCTCCGGCATCTGGTCCGTGGCCGGCCTGTCGGATCCCAGGCACCCCCTGCTGACACGCCGTCCCTTCCGCAGCCCTCATCACACCACCTCCTCCACCGCCCTGGCGGGCGGCGGCCCCGCCATGCGGCCCGGGGAGATCTCCCTGGCTCACAACGGCGTCCTGTTTCTGGACGAGCTGCCGGAATTTCACCGGGACGTACTGGAGGCCATGCGCCAACCCCTGGAGGACGGCGAAGTCACCGTGGCCCGGGCCGGCGGCACGCTGCACCTGCCCGCCCGGTTCCAGCTGGTGTGCGCCATGAATCCCTGCCGCTGCGGCTGGCGGGGACACCCCTCCGGGAAATGCACCTGCTCCGACCGGGAGGTCGCCAAATATGTGGAGAAGATCTCCGGCCCTCTGCTGGACCGCATCGACCTCCATGTCAGCGTCCCCTCGGTGGAGTACGAGGCCATGCGCCGAAAGGAGACGCCGGAGTCCTCCGCCGAGGTCAAGCGGCGTGTGGACGCAGCCCGGGCCATCCAGCGCAAGCGGTTCCAGGGCACAGACGTGACCTGCAACGCCCATATGGCCCCGGCCATGGTGGGTGCGTTCTGCCGGCTGGACGCCGCAGGAGAGGCCCTGCTGAAAAACGCCTTTGACCGCATGGGCCTGACGGCCCGGTCTCACGACCGCATCCTGCGGGTAGCCCGGACCATCGCCGACCTGGACGGCGCGGCGGACATCAGTCCCGTCCACCTGGCGGAAGCGATCCAATACCGGAACACAGACATCTTAAAAGGGTAAGAAAAGGGCTGCCGCGGAAGCGGCAGCCCCAGCTTGTCGAAAAAGTCTTTTCGACAAGCTGCTTAAGATTTCAGAACTTTTTAAAAGTTCTGAAATCTGTTGATTTGAATGGCGCAGGACACCCTTCCTGGGTTTCCCGCGCACACCTTTCCTTCCCGTTTTCCTGACTTTTCGGGTTTATCGACAGCCTGAGGCTGCCGCGGAAGCGGCAGCCCTTTTCTTACCGGTCTTACCGGATGAAATTGGTCATGGTCCGGTGGCCCGTCTTCGGAACGGGCACCTTGCTCTCATGGAGCGTCTTGACCATCCACGCCATGTTGCGGCCCAGCTTGGCGGCGACCTCCATGCCCTCGGTGTCCTGAAGGACCTCGCCGGGATCGGCGCCGTGGACCACGCCCCAGTAATCGGATGTCACCAGCACCATCTCCATGGCGTCCATAGCGGCCAGCAGCTGGTGGTAGGTCTCCACGCCGCCGGAGCGGCGGAGGGTGCACAGGGCACCGCCCACCTTGTGGTGGAGCTGGTTGTCCCCGCAGCCGGCGGAGAGCATCAGGCGGTCGATGACGCACTTCATGCCCCCGGCGATGCCGCCGTGGTAGACGGGAGAGGCCAGCAGGATGCCGTCGGCCTGGATGCAGGCGGCGATGATGTCGTTCACGCCGTCGTCATCCCGGACACAGCGGAGGCTTCCGGTGTCCATACAGTGGTAGCAGGCCATGCAGGGGTGGACATTGGGGCCGGGCTGAAGCACTTCAAACTCCACACCGGCGGCCTCCACCTCCTTGTGGACGGCTTCCAAAAGCTGGGCGGTGTTTCCGTTTTTGCGGGGGCTTCCGTTGATGGCGACGATCTTCATAAGGGTGATCCTCCTTATTGTTACCATCGATTGACAAGGGGAAATACGGTTTTTCGGGGCTAAAACAAATGCTGGCGGCGTTGTCCTCGTTGCCGGGCGACAGCCCGGCGGCCTCGTCCGCCTTGCCAGCCCCCGTTGTATAATAATTTTGGGCATCGCGCAACGGCAGGCGGTTAGGCTACATTCCCCGAAAGGGGGTGAGGCCGATGCGGATCACATTACATATCGGGGCCTTTACGGTGACGATTATTGTGAAAAGCAGAAACCGCCACTCTGGCAAGTGACGGTTTCCATTCGGAAATTTAGTTAACCACCAGGGCTTAACCGCTTGTCGCGGTGCCCTTTTCTATCTTTATGATACCGTCCCGAAGGCCGTTTGTCAAGGCGGACCGGGGCGGAATTTTTTTATTTTCAGTTGCACGGTTCCGCGCAACTTTTTTCTACACTACCGGAGGTAGTGTAGGGCCTTTCCCCGGCCCTGCGTTTTTCTTTTTTGTGTGAGGAGGTACATTTTGCAGCAAACGAATCATTATCAACTAAGCCAATGGGACTTTGAGGACCAGATCGTCATGGCGGATTTCAACAGTGACAATCAAAAGACCGACGCGGCTTTGCACGGGCTGGCGGAACAGGCGGCGGGCAAGGCGGACGCCGCCGCCCTGACGGCGGCAGTGAACCGAGTCTCGGCGCTGGAGAACGGTAAGGCGGATCAGAGCGCCCTAGCGGCGGCGGTGAACCGTGTCTCGGCGCTGGAGAACGGCAAGGCGGATCAGAGCGCCCTGGCGGCGGCGGTGAACCGTGTCTCGGCGCTGGAAAACGGCAAGGCGGAGCAGAGCTTCCTGGCGGCGGAGCAGACAGCACGGCAAAATGCCGACAGCGCGGAAAAAGCCGCCCGGGAGGCGGCAGACGCGGCGCTGGCAAAAAGGGCGGGGGCACAGCTCATTCGCACGGAGACTCTGACGGAATTATCAAGCTATCTTACTGTCCCTCTAGACGATATCGACTGGGCGGAGTGGAGAGAGCTTCACTTTATTTTTCAAACGGCATCGGAATCTGTCGAGTGCTATATTTCTTTTAACGGCCATTCCAATATGAAGATCGATGGGCCTCTGGGCCAGCACTGGCATGTGATCGCCTGTCCGTGCTTTACGCCGGACCAGCCCATCAGCGGCTTCGTATTTCCATTCGCGGCATCTTTCGGCACGTTCAAATCCGACTCTCCTTTTCGGGAAGTAACGCTTTTGAGCATCAATACCCGTGCAGGCGCCTTTCAGCCCGGGACTTCCGCGACCGTCTGGGGCGTCAAGTAAGGCTGGCGCATCCGGACAGAGCATTGTGGGCATCGCCCCCTGCGGCAAATGGTATGCAAAAACCCCCGCTCCTTTTGGAGCGGGGGTTTTCGTCATCTCAACGCGAATGTGTTTTGATGGTCAATTTTCCTCTGGAAATCAGTTAGCGCTGATGGTCACAGTGGAATTGACATCGATGTACCCAACCACGGTATTATCAGTCGCGGTCACGCCGGTCGCGCTGGCAACATTGGAAATCTTGGCGTTAGTACGGATCTCAAGGCCACTAAGATTCAGCTTCACGCCAGAGGCCAACTGCAGATCAACGCCGTTCTTCACGCCCAGAACAACGCCGGACAGGTCCTTATTCAGGGTAACAACACCATTGGCAGTGTCATCGTCCTCAGTCTTGTTGGTCACGCGCATGATATACTGGTTTCCGAAAACCTGGACCTCAGCGCCAGCTCCCACGGTGAAATAAGCATCACTACCGCCCACGATCTTCTCGTCGTTGATCGTCAGGTCGCCAGCCGCCCAGATGTTATGTCCATCCAGGTCCAGAGTATCGTTGATCACCAGGGCCTTACCTGCGGGGATGTCCAGATCGTCAGTCAGTGTCAGGTCGTCCACGACCACTTCCGTGACGTTAGCATCGTTCAGGGCATTCTGAACATCGTTCATGTCCATAGCAGCAACAGTGAACTCAACGGTCTTCATGCCATTGGCCTCGAAAGGCACATACTGAGCAGCGACACCGACGAGCTTGTAGCCCTCAGGTGCGGTGGCAGTCACGGTAACATAGGACTTATCAGTATCAGCAGGCATCGCAGTGGGGACGCCAGCTTCAATCACGGTGCCATTGCTGAGCACGTAATTCACAACAATGTCCATGGTCTCAGCGCGAACAGCAGAGGTAGCCACAGTGACGGTAACAGTGCTCTTCACGTTCTCAACGGTGTAGACGCCGTTCTTGTCAGCGGTCAGAGTCTTGGTGCCGACCTTGACGCTGTCGATCTGATAGCCAGCGGCAGCCTCAACGGTGAACTCCACATCATCGCCCTTCTCGTCAGCCTCAATGAAGGCGGGAGCAGCGCCGTTGACAGTGAAGTTAGAGCCGGTGAAGTTCACACCATAGGTGGTCTTGGGAGCGGGAACTTCCTCAACGAACAGAGTCTGGACCATGTAGTCCTTGGCATACAGGTAGACCTTATCGTTGCCGTCCTGAGCGATGGCCTTGTAGGAGCTCTCGGAGATGTTGCCGTCCTCATCCACATAGAAGTAGGTGGCATCATCATCGCAGGTGATGGCCTGCTTAGACGCGCCAACCAGGACAGTGTACTCCTTGGAGACCTTGTCGATGCCGTTATCGATCAGATAGCCCTTCTCGCCATTGAAGGTATCAGCAGTACCATAGATCTTCAGGTCGGTGATGATGCCGTGCTTGTCGACAGAGTAGCTCTTATACAGGCCGTTCAGATTGTCCTTCACAGTCTTGCTGTAAGAATCGCCAAGAACGGGAACGAAGGGCATGCCGTTAACGGTCACATCACTAGCCACCTTGACAGTGGTGATCTCGTCATCCACAACCGCGTTGTACTCGAAGTAGTCGCCGTCAGCGTCGTGGATCAGGTTGGAGACAGACTCCTTGGCCAGGAACACGGTCTTGCT
>JAETOQ010000081.1 GCA_021771635.1 Oscillospiraceae bacterium
ACTGCTCCGGCTACCACTTAGACTTTAAGCATAACTTCGATTTTTGCCCGCTTTGGGGGGCTTAGTTTTTTGCGTCCTTTTCCGGAATGGTACTTAATTTACAATGTTTCAACCTTCTTTTCCTCACTCCGCATCAGCTGTCATAAAATCAATCCCCGAGTCCATGGTCTCCGGAACCCAAAAATCACGGCATAGATCCCGCAGATAGCGAATGCCGATAGACGCTGAAATACCGGGTCTGGAAGTGACCAAGCCATTCAGAACACCACTGTCCAAGCTCTCCTGATATTGGGAAGCCTCTCCGTAGCAAAGCAATTGGCTGCTGATCCTATTGGTCAGAATACCGCTCTTCTTGGCGGAAATAGCGGTGGCTGACAGTGTATTATCCAGGCTAAAAAACAGTTCCGGCGCATCTTCTTCCGAAAACAAATTGATCAGAGTGTATTTGAGATTCAGAGACTGCGCACTTTTACCCTCCAGACGCATATAATCCACCGCCTGATACCCGTCCAGGGGTGTTTCAGCCATCTGGCGGAGCTTTTTGTCGATCAGAAGGCCCTCCTCCACCTCTCTTGAAGGTGCCTTCCTGAAAAACAGTAGCTCCACAATTTGGCCGCTGCCGCTGCCGGACAGATTTCCCACCACGACGGAATCATCATCCCGCAGCGACTTTAAGCTCTGGTTCAGCACCACTAGGTCAGAGGAAGTCCCGCTTCCCACAAAGCTGTTGCGCAGTCCCTGAGCCACATCCCGCTCCATCACCACAATGGGGATGCCGGCGTTCCGGAGAGCAGTCAGTTCCTCCCGGTAGTCATCGTCACTGACAGAAATAGGCCACAGCAGAACGCCGTCTACATTGGTCTTCGGCAGCACCCGCAGCATCTGCTTCTGCTCCGCCACCGTGGAAAAAGCATGAAACTCAATGTCCAGCTGGTACCGGTCCGCCAGCCGTTCCGCAGATTCCCGCACATTGCCCTCCTCGCTGTCCTGGGATGGCATGATCAGGACAAAGTGCATCTCACCGGCCTCTGCCTTTCCGCCTGAATCTGACTGTTGCAGCACCTGAAGCAACAGGGTTCCAATACACAGGACAATCACAAGGTCTAGGGCATAAAACCCAAACCGCCATCTTTTCATGCGTTCTCCTTGCCCGAACGGACATATTTCACCAGAGGTTTGATGTAAGCGGCATTTGTGAAGTCCACCTTACCGCCGTAGGCCTCCAGAATATATCTCTCGATCTGGCTGCGGTCCTCCGGCGGCTTTTTCTGGATAGACTTTTTCAGGAGCCGCATCATACCTCTTTGCAGGAAATTCATCTTCTTATAATCCAGCGCCCCGGGGAAATGGAAGAACCGGATACCTCTCCGCTCCTCCTCAGTAAAGTTCCGGTCAAGTACCTGGGCAAAGGCCACCTCATCCCCCGGTTGGGTCAATCCCACGGTAAAAACCACTAGCCGTACACGCTCCAGCAGGTCCCGGTTGTTTTTAATAAAGGATATTCCTTGGATAACTCCCGAATAAACACAACCGCCGTATACCAGCGTTTCATACAGCGCCAGGCGGTCGATGACCGCCTCCTCCAACGGGATCAGATCCGCACCGCAGTCCCTGGCTATCCACTCGGCATACCGCTTGGTACTGCCATTTCTCGACACATAAACAACCGCTATTTTTCTTTGTTCCATCTCTAACACCAACTTTCGATAATTAATTATTTATAATCAAATACTACTATATCAAATTCTTACTGTGTTAACAACTCTTTTCCCTATTTTATATTAAAACTCAATATTTTTCTTAAGAATACCTTTTTGGTTTTATATGGAGTTATTTATTCTTTCTATTCTGCACAAAAGAAAGGATAATTTTTTAGCCTTCGCAGTTATTATCAATACTTGATTATCGATTATTTATATGTTATTATTGCTATACCCCCGGCCCTCCTTCCGCCTGTCTGGCGGCATCCACCACTTTGCAGGAGTCTATACTATGAAAGCCTTGGTTAAATCTGCTCTCGGAGCACAGAACGTAGAACTGCTGGATATTCCCGAACCCACTCCCGGAAACGGTGAGCTTAAGGTCCGTGTCCTCGCTGCAGGTATCTGCGGCAGCGATATCCACGCCATCTACGACAAACGCGAAACAGTCCTTCCGGTTACCTTGGGCCATGAATACGTGGGACAAGTAGTGGAAACCTGCGGCGACACCTGCGGCTTCCAAGTTGGTGACTGGGTCCTCACCATCCCTGCCTGCTATAACTGCGGCACTTGTGAGTTATGTAGGGCTGGACTAGTGACACTCTGCAAGTCCCATCGTTCTCTGGGCTTCCACATCAATGGCACTATGGCCGATTATCTTGTGGTCCCCGCCAGATATTCCTTCCACGTTCCGGATACTGCCATCTCTCTGCAGGAAAAGATCTCATACGCTCTGGCGGAGCCCTTGGCCTGCATCATCCGCGGTGTCTATGAAAAGGTCGATGTTACCCCGGGAGACACCGTGGTAGTCAGCGGCCCTGGCATCATGGGCCAGTTTGCTGTCCAGGCCTTTAAAGCCCGTGGAGCCTATGTGATCCTCTCCGGTCTTCCTCAGGACGAAGAAAAACTGAGGCTTGCCAAAACCCTGGGGGCTGATGAAACTGTTGCCAGCCTGGAAGCCTTGAAAAAGGCGGTCTTTTCCAGGAGCCCCGGTGGAGCCAACATCACCTGCGAGGCCACTGGACTGATTCCCTCTTTGGAAAGCTGTATGCAGGTCATCCGGCCTCTGGGCACACATCTGCAGATTGGTATGTTCGGTGGAAAGGTCCCCTGTCGGCTGGATGATCTGTTCAATCGGGAGGTTCTTTACGTTCCTTCCAACTCGTCTTCTCTTTCGGCTTGGAAAACCATGTTGGCCCTTCTGGCCCAAGGAACGCTTACTATGGGGCCTTTTGTCTCACTGATGCTTCCCCTCTCCCGCTGGAAAGAGGGCTTTGATGCGGCAGCCCGGAAAGCTGTCTACAAAGCTGTTTTGATTCCAGATGCGTTGTTCTCAGAAATTTCCCCAGACGATATCCGTTTACCCAAAGCAACAAGCTTTTTATAATATTGATGGAGGTGTTCTTTCGTTATGATCGACAAGAAAACCGGTCTTTGGATCTATAACAAGATGAACGAGATCCGGGACTTCGAGGAGACGGCGTGGACGCTGTTCACGGAAAACAAGCTGCGCGGCTCCGTTCACCTGTACACCGGCGAGGAGGCTGTTGCCGCCTCCGTCTGCGCCCAGCTGTCGGATGAGGATCTGATCGCGTCCACTCACCGCGGTCATGGTCACTGCATCGCCAAGGGCGCCGAACTGGATCGCGCTCTGGCGGAGCTTATGGGCAAGGCCACCGGCTACTGCAAGGGCCGCAGCGGTTCCATGCACATCGCCGATTTCACCAAGGGCAATCTGGGTGCCAACGCCATTGTGGGCGGCGGCATCCCCATCGCTACCGGCGGCGCTCTGGCTCTGAAGATGCAGAACAAGCCCAATGTGGCTGTGGCCTTCTTCGGCGACGGTGCCTCCAACCAGGGAACCTTCCACGAGTCCATCAACATGGCCGCTGTCTGGAAGCTGCCCTGCATTTATGTCGTAGAGAACAACCAGTTCGGCATGACCGTGCCCGTGTGGCAGTCCACCTCTGTTGAGGATATCTCTGTCCGCGGCGCCGCTTACGGCATCCCCGGTGAGACCGTGGACGGCAACGATGTGGTAGCCGTGTACGAGGCGTTCGCCCGGGCCAAGGAGCGTGCGCTGAAGGGCGAGGGGCCCTCCATCATCGAGTGCAAGACCTACCGCTGGCGCGGCCACTGGACCGGCGACCCCGAGGTTTACCGCACCCGTGAGGAAGTGGAGGACTGGAAGCAGAACAAAGACCCCATCAAGCGCTTCCGGGAATACCTCATCAAGCACAAGCTGGCTACCAAGAAGGAGCTGGATGAGATCAATGAGGCTGCCGCCGAAAAGATGGCCAAGGCCGTGGAATTCGCCATGAACAGCCCGGAGCCCGATCCGGCCCACGTTCTGGACGATGTGTTCTATGAAGGTTAAGGGGGTACGAAATCATGGCTAATATGACTTACGCACAGGCGGTCCGCAAGGTCATTCAGGAAGAAATGCGGCGCGACGACAAGGTCTTCGTTATGGGCGAGGACGTGGAAAAGCTGGGCGGTGTGTTCGGCACCACCCGGGACCTTTACAAGGAATTTGGCACCGAGCGCATCCGAAACACTCCCATCTCTGAGTCTGCCATTGTCGGCGCCGCAGTGGGTGCAGCATCCGCTGGTATGCGTCCCATCGCAGAGCTGATGTACTGGGACTTCGCCTTTGTGGCCGCCGATCAGATCTTCAACCAGATGTGCAAGACCCGCTATGTCTTCGGCGGTAACGCCAAGCTGCCTATCGTTCTGCGCAGCCAGCAGGGTACCGGCCGTGGCAACGCTGCTACCCATTCCCAGTCTCTGGAGACCATTTTCATGCATATTCCCGGCGTGAAGGTCGCCTGCCCCTCTACTCCCGCAGAGGCCGCCGGCCTGCTGCGCACCGCCATTCGTGATGACAACCCCGTCTGCTTCTTCGAGCACAAGGCGCTGTACATCACCAAGGGCGAGGTTCCCGATGATCCCGAATTTATGATTCCCTTCGGCAAGGCCGACATCAAGCGGGAGGGTTCCGATGTCACCATCGTCACCAACCTGCTGTATGTCAGCCGCGCTCTGGAGGCCGCTGAGGAGCTGGCCAAGGAGGGTATCTCCGCTGAGGTCATCGACCCCCGCACTCTGGTTCCCTTTGACTATGACACCGTGACGGAGAGCGTGAAGAAGACCGGCCGTCTGGTGGTGGTCCATGAGGCCCATCAGAACTGCGGCTGGGGTGCTCAGGTCATTGCCGAGGTCAGTAAGCGCGCATTCCGTTATCTGGACGCCGCTCCCATTCACCTGGGCGCCAAGCCCTGCCCCCTGCCCTTCAACCCCGGCCTGGAAGCAGCCGTCATTCCCAGCGTGAAAGAGATCGTGGACGCCTGCAAGGCCGCCATGTACCATTAAAATAGGAGGGTTTGACTATGGCTTCAATCGTAATCATGCCCAAGCAGGGCCTGATGATGGAGGAGGGCACCATCACCAAGTGGCTGGTAAAAGAGGGTGAGCAGGTCACCGCCGGCAAGCCCCTGTTTGAGATGGAGACCGATAAGCTGACCATCACCATGGATGCCGAGGTCTCTGGCACCCTGCTGAAAATCATCCATCCCGAGGGTGACGTAGTGCCCATTACCCAGCCCATCGCCATCGTCGGCGCTCCCGGTGAGGACATTTCCGCCCTGCTGGGCGGTGAGTCCCCCGCTGCTGAGGCTGCCGCTGCTGAGGCTGCCGCTGCTGAGGCTGCCTCTGCAGAAGCTGCTGCCCCCGTGGAAGCGACTCCCATCGAAGTTGCCGCCCCCGTCGTGGAGCACGTCCCCGGTGAGCGGGTCTTCTCCTCTCCCCGGGCCCGCCTGCGGGCGGAGGAAAACGGCGTGGATATCGCTGCTGTCCCCGGCTCCGGTCCCGACGGTCTGGTGATTGAGCGGGATGTGCTGGGCTATGTGTCCAACAAGCCCGCCGTCACGCCTCTGGCCGCCAACGTTGCCAAGGCCCAGGGTATTGATCTGGCTGGTATCACCGGAACCGGCGCAAACGGCAAGATTACCACCGCCGATCTGCCCGGTGCCGTACCTTCGGCCGCTCCTGCCGCAGCACCCGCAGCCGACACTGTCCCCGCCGCTGTTGAGGCTCCCGCAGGTCAGTTGACCCGCGGCACCCATACTGAGAAGATGAGCGGTATGCGCAAGGCCATCAGCAAGAACATGCTGGCCAGCAAGTCCACCAACGCCCAGACCAACCACCGGATGGTGGTGGACATGACCGCCGCCATCGCCCTGCGCAAGCAGTACAAGGACCTGGGCATCAAGATCTCCTACAACGACATTATCGTCCGGGCCTGCGCCAAGGCTCTGACTGATATGCCCATCGTCAACGCCTCTGTGGACGGCAACAACATCGTCTATCACGACTATGTGAACGTGGGCACCGCCGTCTCCGTCCCCGGCGGCCTGATCGTCCCCGTTATCAAGGACGCCGACATTATCGGCCTCTCCGGCATCGCCGCCAAGTCCGCCGAGCTGATTGAAAAGGCCCGGGACGGCAAGCTGACCGACTCCGACTACCACGGCGGCACCTTCACCGTGTCCTCTCTGGGCATGTTCGATCTGGACGATTTCGTCGCCATCATCAATCCTCCCGAGTCTGCTATCCTGGCAGTGGGCAAGATCGCCAAGACTCCTGTGGTCGTCACCAGCGACGAAGGCGAGGACGAGATCGTCATCAAGTCCATGTGCGCCCTGTGCCTGAGTTATGACCACCGCATCATCGACGGTGCCGAGGCCGCCAAGTTCCTGCAGAAGGTGAAGAGCTACCTGCAGAACCCGGTGCTTCTGATTTAAGGAGGGACACGCTATGCAGAAATTTGATGCTGTCGTCGTGGGCGGCGGCCCCGGCGGCTATGCCTGCGCCATCCGCCTGAGCCAGAACGGTCTGAAGGCCGCTCTGGTGGAGGAGGGCGAGCTGGGCGGCACCTGCCTGAACCGGGGCTGCATCCCCACCAAGACCCTGCTCCACTCCGCCGACGTGTACTATGACGCCACCCGTGGCGGCGATTTCGGCATCACCGCCGGAAACGTCACCTTTGACTATGCCAAGATCATCGAGCGAAAGAATGCTGTCTCCAAGCAGCTGAGCAGCGGCATCGCCTTTTTGGAAAAGAACCACGGCGTTACCGTTTTCAAGGCACGTGCCACTCTGGCGGACCGCAATACCGTCAACCTGGACAATGGGGAGGCCCTGTCCTGCGACCACCTGATCGTGGCTACCGGCTCCAACCCCGCCCGCATCCCCATTCCCGGCGTGGACCTGCCGGGCGTGGTGGATTCCACCGGCCTGCTGAACATGACCACCTGCCCCAAGCACATCATCATCGTGGGCGGCGGCGTCATCGGCGTTGAGTTCGCCACCTTCTTCTACCGTCTGGGCGTGAAGGTCACCATCGTGGAAATGCTGGACCGTGTCCTGGGCCCCCTGGACAAGGACGTCACCGACTTCGTGGAGGCCGAGCTGAAGAAGTGCGGCGTGGAGCTGGTGCTGGGCGTGAAGGTGGAGTCCATTGAACCGGGTCTGAAGGTCAACTATGCCGCCGTGAAGGATGGCGCCAAGGGCACGGCTGAGGGCGATGTCGCCCTCATGGCTGGCGGCCGCATCCCCAATACCCGCGGCATCGGCCTGGATACCATCGGCGTGAAGATGGACCGCAAGGGCTTCGTGGATGTGGACGGCCTGTGCCGCACCAATGTCCCCGGTGTCTACGCCATTGGCGACATCAACGGCAAGATGCAGCTGGCCCATGTGGCAACCGCCCAGGGCACCATGGTGGCGGACCACATTGCGGGCAAACCCTGCAAGCAGCTGAACCTGAACCGCATTCCCTCCTGCGTCTACTGCAGCCCGGAGACCGCCATGGTGGGTCTCACCGAGGAGCAGGCCCGGGCCACTGGGAAAGACATTGGCACAGGTATCTTCAACCTGTCCGGCAACGGCAAGGCCCTGACCATGGGCGAGAACAAGGGCTTTGTAAAGTTCGTATTCGACAAGGCCACGGAGGAGATCCTGGGCTTCCATGTGATCGGTCCCCGGGCCACGGACCTGGCCGCCGAGGTGGCCGCCGTCATGGAGTGCGAGGGCACCATCAGTGAGATCGGCAGCACGGTCCACCCCCACCCCACCGTCAGCGAGGCTGTGATGGAAGCCGCCCATGCCTGCCACGGCAACAGCGTCCACGCCCCCAAGGCCCGCAAGTAATCTATTCCCTTTCTTTTCTCTTTCCTCCTAAGTGGGCTTGCCGGAGAAACTATGTTAGGATATTTCTAACTTCGTTCCCTCCGGCCAGTCTGCGCATACAAGACTCTATATTTTACATTTAAGGAGAGATGTATTATGGCTAAAGCAATGGACGCTTTTTCCGCCTCTCTGATGGCCGATAAGCGCGAGATCATCTTTGCTCCCACTGTGTACAAGTTCCAGAACTTCGCCCAGATGGCCGAGGAGTTCAAGCTGAACGAGCGTGACGTGGTCCTGACCAACGAGTTCATTTACAAGCCCTTCATGGAGGAGCTGGGCCTGAAGTGCCAGTTCGTGTTCCAGGAGAAGTTCGGCGCCGGTGAGCCCTCCGAGGCCATGATCCAGACCATGTATGACGCCATCCCCTATGACAGCTATGACCGCGTCATCGCTGTCGGCGGCGGCGCCATCATGGACCTGTGCAAGCTGCTGGGCTGCAAGCGTCCCGACACCGTGCACAACCTGTATTTCAAGCGCTTCCCCGTCGTCCATGAGAAGGACGTCATCGCCAT
>JAETOQ010000082.1 GCA_021771635.1 Oscillospiraceae bacterium
TTGACGCATACGTCCAGCCCGCTCCGGATGGTGCGCTGCATCCGCACGATGCCCTCCAGCGCGGCCAGAATGTCCTGGTCACTCGCCGCCCTCATCCTTCCCCCTCCTTCCGCTCCTGCCGCTTCAAGATCGCCTTGAGCCCCTCGATCACCTTCTCGCACTGGGCCACGTTCAGCCATTCCAGTCGGTCGACGCCGGTCATGCGCTTTACGAAGCCCTGGATGCGCTGGGGGTTGTCATTCCAGCCCAGCGACTCGGTCAGGGCGTAGATTTTGCGCCGCTGCTGGACGGTGCGGGCGTCTCCGCCCTCGTCGGTGCGCTTGGCGCGGGTGCTGCGGCTGATCCCGTCCTTCATGTTCTGGAGGACGCGGGCCACCTCGCTGATCTGCCCCTGGGTCAGTGCCTTAATGGACTCCTTCCCGGTCTCGCGGTAGACCAGCGCGTGGAGGTCTTCGTCCGTCATGTGCAGCTCCGGCGACTTGGCGATCGCCCAGAGGGTGCGGATGGAGGGCTGCTTGCGCCCTGTTCGTGCTGCTGCCATTCCTTGGGCCCCCTTTCTCAACCGCCCGCCTTGATCTGCTCCAGCTTGGCGATGTTCACCTCATAGCCGAAGACGTCGCTCTGCCTCCAGGTGGCCCCGACCGCGTTGACCGTGTCCTCGCCGTATTTCTTCAGGGCGTCCTTGCTGATCTTCTCCTCCACCACGATGCAGTCGTGCATCTGGCGCGACTTCAGTCGGCGGATGATTTCCTCCAGCTTCTCTTTCGCCCGGGGGAGGGAAATGGAGGTGGAGAGTCGGAAGCCCACCTCGCCGAAGGTCAGGGTCATGGTCTTGGCCTTCCCCATCTCGTCCCGGTGGTCGGTGACAAACGCCTTGATCTCCCTCTCCAGCCGGGCCTGGGCGTCCTTGATGGGCTTGCTCTGCTCCTCGGCCACCTTCTGAGCCCCGATGATCTGCTTCTGCATATCGCTCTCGATGTCGCCCAGCGCGATCTGGGCCTCCGCGATCTGTCGGAGGGCGTCGTTCACGTCCTCCCAGGACTTGAGGCTCGGCTCCTCAATGACTCGTTTTCTTGCCATGTCTAAGCTCCTTTCGGTTATATGCCCGCGCCGGTCGGCGTCAGGGGTACAAAATGTAGTGCTCCGTGAAAATCATATAGAGCCCCAGGGGGAGGAGCAGCACTGCAGCGGTGGCGTCCTGGTCAATGGGGGTTGCCCCGGTCGCGGCCAGAAGCAGAATGAGCCAGGAGAGAACCACCAGGGCCGCGCCCATGTGCCGCTGCTTTCTCATTTTCATTGTCCCGGCCCCCCAGTCGTCAGAGCATCATCATGGAGGACGCTTGCTCGATGATCTTCACGGTGACCGTGTCCTCGCCCCGCTCGGCCAGGATGCGCCCCACGTTGGAGAGGGTGCGGTCAAGGAGGCGGAAACAGCCCGTCCGCATATTACACGCCCGCTCCTTCAGCTCCAGCAGGGCGTCCGGGGTGATGTTGAAGTCCTCCAGGTAGCCCTCCACCTCGGAGGGGGCCAGCCCCCGGAGCGAGGCGTAGAAGTCGACCCGGTTTGCCATCCGCGCCAGATAGGTCTTGATCTGGGCTTCCAGCTTCGGCTCGCCCGCGATCACCAGCCCCACGTCGCTTTGGTCGAAGATCGCCCGGAGTATCTCCATCTTCTTCTGGGTGTACTTGCTCACCAGCTTGTCGGCCTCGTCGATGATGAGGAGGTAGCCCCGGTTGGTGTTGAAGAACTCCCGGATGCCGTTGACCCTGCGCCAGATCGTACCGTAGCCGTTGGGGAGCCCGATGCTCCGCTCGATCGCCTCCACCAAGTCCCGGCTGCTCATGGTGTCGTCGCACTCGATGTAGGCGACCCGGGGGAGCTTGGCGTACTCCCGGAGCGCGTAGGTCTTGCCGTAGCCGCTGCGGGCCACCACGATGCCCAGCCCGATATACTCCTGGCTGCTCTGGCAAACGCCCAGGACGGCCTTGGCGTCCCGACTCTCATAGAAGCGGGGCTTCTGCCCGCCTTTCTGCCCCGGCTCCGGGGGTGGCGGGAGCTCCACCTCCTCCCCGGTCTGGCCCGCCAGAAACGTGGCGAGCTTGGCCTCGATGCCGGTGGGGTCGCTGTCATACTTGCCCGCCAGATACCGGGAAACGGTGACCCGGCTGTAGCCGATCTCCTTGGCAATCGCGGCGATACTGGTGCGCTGGGCTACGATGTAGTCGTTGATCTTCGCGGCGAGGCTCTGGGCCCCGGTGTAGGTGGTGGTGCGCTCTGCTGCTGTAACTTCCATGATGTTCCTCCTATTCGTTCATAGCCCTCAGTCTGGCGAGGGCGTCTCCAGCCTTTGACGCCAGGAACTCGTCCCCGGCCCCGCTGCGCTTCTTCCTGCTCTGAGCGGCGACCTCGCCGCGATACTCCTTGTCCGTTGGGAGGGCGATCACCTTGCTGCTGGGTGCGTGGCCGATCATCAGGTCGAGCTTGCCCACAGCATCGGAGGGTCGGCCCTGTTCAAGCCGCGCCTCGTAGGGGGTGGTGAAGTCCTCCAGGGCCTCCACGCTCTCCCGATACTGCCGCTTCTGGTCGCGCATGAGTTTCTCCAGCGCGGCCTGGGAGCACTTCTCGCCGAAGCCCAGCACCTGGGCGGAGACCGCCTCGCATATCTTGTGGCCCTCCAGGTCGTAGACGTAGAGCTTGGAGACGTCGTCGATGTCCCACTTGATTTTGACCTTTTTGTCTTTCCAGAAGCAGAGCTCATAGTCGGTGTAGAGGACTCCGAACTTGGTGATGCCCTGGTTAGTCACGCGGGCCGTGTCCGCCTTCATCAGCAGCATCGCCGCGTACTCCCTGGGCGGTGCCGCCTTTTCATAGCGGGGGCCGTGGGTGAATAGGTCGCCCGGGGTGACCCACTTTTCTTTGGCGTCGGTCAGGCCCCGGTGCTTTCGGGTGCGATAGTGCTGCTCCTTCCACTCTGTCCATACCTCGTAGAACTCCTCCATCGTCAGCAGCTCTCCGCGCTCCAGCATTCCCTCCACGTCCTTGTGCCGCTTGGCGTCGGTCTTGGAGCCGGTGAGGGTGCCGGTATAAGAGGCGAACCATTTGGAGAACCGGGAGCAGACCGTTCCGAATAACCGCTCCACTGCCTTGACCCACGCCTGATAGGGGAGGGCCCGGTCAACGCCCTGGATGCCGATGCTCTGGTAAAAACCCGTGGTTTCAGCGTCGAAGTCGAAGTCGATGTTCCGCTTCTTCCGGCTCTGGCCGGTAAGCTCCTGCTTGGTGTAGTCCTTGCCGTTGTCGATGAGCAGCCGCTTCGGGACGCCCGCCGTGTAGAGCACTTTCACCAGGGATTCTTTCAGGGTGTCGCCGTTGGCCTTCACGCAGATCACGTCGCCCAGGATGTCCCGGCTCCGCATATCCATCCAGGCCACCAGTACCGGGCGGACGGCCTTGACCTTGCCATTGGGGGCCGTGTATTGTACCCAGAGGTCGAAGGTGTGCTCGTCGCCCACCAGGAGCTCCATCACATCCAGGGTGGTGGCGTCCCGTTTGCCCTTGAGCATCATCTTGTTCCGCCACTCCCGCGTCCCGTTGGCGGCGAGGAAATGGGCCGAGGCCGCGCCTCTGGTACTCATGAGGTAGTTGATATACCGGCCCACCGTCTTGATGGAGGGGTAGTCCTCCCAGCCGCGCTCCCGGGCAATCTCCTCGAACTTCTCGTAGAGCATCTCCCGGGTGCCCAGGTTGGAGGCGAACTGCTTGTCGAACCAGATGTTCTCGATGATCGCCCGCTGCTCCGGGGTCAGGCTGGGGAAGGTGTCCGCCTCTTTCGGCTTCCGGCAGAGGGCCAGGGCCCGGAAGTAGTCCCGGCACTGCCCGTCCTCTCGCTCCAGCTTCAGGGCCCAGGCGTTGGCCTCCAGCACCTGCGTCTGGTAGCGGTAGAAGCTCTGCGGGCTGACCCCCAGCCCCACGGCGAGCCGGGCGGCGAGGTCGGTGCGCTTCTCCGGCCCGGCGTAGTCAATGAACTCCTGAACCACGCGGGCCGCTTCGACGGCCTCGTAGTATGCCTTCTTGTGGCCCTCTATGTAGTGATTCAGGTCGGCGGTCACATACCAGGGAGCCGCCTCCGTTGCTCTGCGGTCTATGATTACATCCCTCCCGTCTACTTTCTGGGTGGCCCGCCACGCCTTCCGCGCCTTGACCGTCAGGGAGGCGACGGAAACAAGAACCTGATCCTTGCCGCCGCCCTCGCGGGCCTGGGTCTTGGTGTCGTACTGCTTGGGGTTGCGGGCAATCCTTGAAGTCAGCCCCTTGTAGGTGATACCCTCGAAGGCTGCGGCCTCCTCCAGCGTGATATATGCGTCCTGCACTGCCGTCCCTCCCTTCTGCTGTTATGCGGCCATCGCCTTCTCCACCTGACCGGGGTCAAGGGCGAGGGCGGCGACAATCGCCGGGATGTGCTTTCCCCCGGGGCGCGTCCCGTGTAGGATACGGCTCAGGTGCTGCGGCGATGTGCCGATCTGGCCGGCCAGCTCCGTCTTGGTCATGTCCTGGTCAACCAGGGCTTTGACCACCAGCTTGCCGAAGGGGGTGAGGGTGTTGCTGCTCTTCATCGCCGTCCTCCTTTCTGCGATGTTGGTCTTAGAACTACTTCCAGGCGATTTTGATCGCCCAGCCCAGGGAGAGGCCGGTGCCGATGACCGCCGACGCCTGGGTGATGGGGTCTGGGGCTCCCACCGTGATGAACACGGCGGCGATGCCCAGCGTGGCCAGTGATGCCAGCCCGAAGGCCAGGGCCACATCCCGGAGCCGGAGGGCCTTGTGCTTCGTCTCTGCCAGCCGCGTCCGGGCGATCTCCCGCTCCAGGGCCTTGAGGATGACGCTCATGCTCTGGGAGAGCTCGGTGGCAGCTTCAAACTCCGCCTCGCGGCCCGGGAGGGCCCGGAGGGGGTTGTGCGGGTCGCCGTACTCCTCCCGCTTCTGGCGGAGGGCTTCAAGCCGGGCGTTCCGCGCCCACCACCATGCCGCCTCAAGTTTCTGGGTCTTTTCCATGCTGCGCTCCTTTCCTTTTCTTCCCCGGGCTGGTACAATAGAGGTGGGCTCCCGCTCGGGGAGGAGGTGAATGTTATGTACGAATGGATTAGAACAGATAATGACTTCGCAAACGCTCAAATCAGGAATAAACTCGTTGAAGATCCGGTTCTTGCCGCCTTGATTGACTATCTCGCGCAAAAAGGGGTTATCAACACAGTTGAATTTGCTGCGGAGGTCAACAAGCGTTGTCAAGCTCTCGTTTCCTCCCAGGAGTCAGTCTTTCGTGAGAAAGGGTGACGGGCCGAGGATGTGCTCCATCTCCATCTCGACCTGCTGCCGCTTTCGGAAGTGCTCGACGAGGTTGGGGTGCAGCCCTTCCTCGTCCGGGGCCGTCTGCTTGTCGGACGGCCCCTTTTCTTTCGGTGGCTCGCCAGTGGCCAGCCATGCCAGCCAGCACTCCCGGCAGGAGAGCTTGTCGCAGTGCTCGGGCGCGATGGGCGGGCAGTGCTCCGAGACGATGTCCGCGATCTGCTCCGCCGTGGTGCCGGGGGCTCTGATGATCTCAAAACCTGTCATTGCTCCATCCCCTCCAGATAACAGTTGACGGCGTAGTTCTTCTCGTACATCTCCCAGAGCTCTCCGGCGTACTGCATGAGTGCCGAGCGGAGAGCGAGAAACGGGGCCGAGTTCGGCTTCGCCGTGTCCAGGGCCTCATCGAGTTCCCGGGCCGCGTTGAAGATATTGAGGTAGACCCGGCAGTCGTTATCCGGGCACTCCCCGGCGAGCGCGAGGCCCAGGGCGTACACCTTCTTCGTGTTGTAGTCGTTCCGCACTCCCGAGGGTGCGTTCTGGAAGGTCTCCCGCTCCCGAGGCGACTTCTCGTCGGTAACATACTCGCTCACCTCGTCTGCCAGCCGGAACAGGCCGCGCAGATTCTTCACCTCCTCGGGTGTCAGTGTGGGCGGGTCTCCAGCCCACCTGTCCACCCTGCATGTCTCGCAGATTGCCTCCAGTTCCTCCTGGGTGCGCCCCTCCCGGTGCTTGCAAACCTCGCCAAAGGTGTTGTGCTCAACCAGGAACCGCTCGTCGTGGCCGTCGATCATGCCCAGGTCTTCCAGGGCCTTGGCGTAACCGTGGAGCTCATGGGCTGCGGTGAGGGGGTCGAGGTCAAGGTGCGGCCCATGCTTGAGCTGGGCCTCCAGTGTGGCCCGCTGCCCCTTGAACAAGCTCTCAGGCTCCACGTCCTCCTCGCTGACCTCGGTCTCGCCCTCGATGATGACCGTGATCTTCACCTCTGGCTCCACCACATCCAGCTCGGACTCCAGGCTCCGGGCCTGTTCCAGCGCGATCTCCAGGGTCTCGGCGTCGTCGTACTCCATGACGCTCCGGTCGACGTCCAGGATGCCGGTGTAAAGCTCCGCGTCGATGACGCCGAAGCTGCCGAGAGCGGGATAGACGCGCTTTTCCCGGTCGTTGAACCTCACCACGAGGAACCCGTTGATCTTCTTCATTTTTCTCATAACTGCTACTCCTTCCTGTTGTGTGGGTCAGCCGACCAACGGCGGGACGACCCTGACTGTGTCGGTGTGCTTGTGGAGAATCACGAGCTCGCCGTTCGGCTTTTGCCTGATAACGAGCCAATTCTCCGGGGCAAGGCCCGCTTGCCCGAGCCTGATTTTCTGCTTCCGCGTGGGCTTCTTACCATTTCTCATGTGCCGCCTCCTTTGCTTTTCGGGGGAGGCTATGGTAGAGTAGAGGGGAGCGGCGAGGGCCGCTGCTATGAAAATGGTGTACAATTCGCTTGAGGAACTTGTGAGTAGCTGCTACAACAGCGAGCTCAAAAGCTGTGTTTCCTCGGTGCTTGGAAACAACAAGCACATAAAATGGGAATTTCTCTTTGCTTCCGTGGACAGGGATGTAGGCCGGTCTGAATTTGCCTCTCCAGTAAAAGGCACTGACTTGGTGCGCCGCCTGTCCTGCGAAGTCGATGCTCACGGTGAGCGTCTGCATACTTTCATTTCAGGCTTTACCCCGGCCACGGTGCGGGGAATCTGACTGTGTAAAGGAGGTGAAGGCCCTCGCCGCTCCCTTCTGCTCTACCAGTAACCTCCTTTTTTCTGCTTTCCTTTTCCCGCCGGGTGTGGTATGCTGTGCTTGGCTAATTATTTGACCTAATCATAGTATAATCGCTAATAACCTAATTGTCAATAGGGAAATAGCGATTTCTCGAAGGGGGTAGCTTTATGCCTATTGTTGAGCGATTACAGTCACTTGTGAAGGAACGGGGGACAAATTTCAAGCAATTAGAAGAGTATTGCGGCATTGGAAATGGTGTCATTAGGCGATGGGATGTGCAAAGCCCACGGCTGGACAAGCTCGTAAAAGTCGCTGATTACCTAAATGTTTCTCTTGACTACCTTGTCTATGGGCGGAACACTTCGGAATCCAGCGGGGATGATAGGCCAAAACTTTGTCTTGAATCCGTCAAGGAAAAACAAGGACTTCTATGCGATGGTAGCCCCTTAAACAACATTGAGGCCGACCTTATTGCCATGTTCCGGCTTTTGCCAGAGGAGGAGCGAGAGGACATCTTCGACATCGTACATCTCAAATACAAGCGCCGCGTTGAACGCAAGAAGGAGTCTATTTACTGGACGTATTTCGAAGACGAAAGCGGCCCCGCCGAAGGCCGTAAAGCCCATGGCGGAACCGCTTGATTTTTGCGCCGTTTTGGTTAAATAATTATCCGTTTTCATGCAGAATTGAAAACGGCGGGATTCCGTTGCCGCCACACCCCGCCAGCCGTTGAAAATAGGGCAATTCTGCATTTCTTCAGCGGCTTGGTGGTTTTGCAGAATTGAAACGACGCCGCGTCCTGCCGATGATGCCGCCAGCCATCACGGGGGAGTAACGGTCAAGTAACGCCGCCAGCGGCCCGATCTGCGCCGGTTCGCCCGGTTTGGGCCTAAATTCTAACGCTCTAACGCTCCGTTATTACGCTGGCCCCCTTGCATTTCCCCCGCCGCCCTGCTATACTATCCTCAAGGGCCGCGAAGCCCACGCCTTCTTGGTCTTCTGCTGTGACTTCCGGGGCGTGGCCGAGCGGCCCGCTTCAATTCCTGCCCGTCCCTGCCATCAAGAAAAGCCCCCGGATTGCCGTTTTTAAGCGGTTTTCCGGGGGTTTTCCTGTTCAGCCGGGTCGATGCCCGCCGCGCCGCGCCACCGCCGACGTGCGGCCTCCAGCGGCCCCTGGGCATAAAAAAAGACGCCGACCGCCGTCGACGCCTTCGCGCTCAATGAATGTGAGAATGTGCGGGCCTTTCCCGCCTGAAATATGCCCGTTCCCATTGAAAACCGGGGGTTTTCCAACACTTCCCCCGGTTCTCCCGGTTTATCCCGGTTTCTCAATTATCCTGTCCCCTTACA
>JAETOQ010000083.1 GCA_021771635.1 Oscillospiraceae bacterium
ATGAGAATCTTCAAATACTTGACCATCAAAGGGATATATGTGAGGGTGAACACCACGGAGGCGGCGATCCTCACGCCCTTTTTGCAGCGTTCCGCTATCTGCATCCCGGCCAGCAGTCCTAAAGACAGCAGGCAGAATTTCAGGACGGCCAAGTCCTTCCAGTCGCTTTCCCTGACAAATTCGTTCGCGCTGGCAAATATTCGCTTCATAGTGGTTCCTCCCTTCAACATGGCACGGATTACATCCTACAAAGCAATTATAATCTACCGGACGAAGTTCTGTCAATGGCCGTCAGGGATCAAGTGCTTTTCTGCCTGTTCTGGTTCATCCTGTCCAGCACGGCCCTCTGCGCCGGGGAGAGGACGCGGGGCGGCGATACCTTCAGCCACTTCTTGGGCAGTTCAAAGGTCAGACCGCCCCAGGCGTTTGCAGCGGTCTGCCGCACCTGCTCCGGGTAGGACTGGCACAGTTCCAGAAGCTGACGCTTCAAAGCCTCATTGTGGGTGTAGACGCTGGCCGTGCGCTCCGCCTCGTTGAAGTTGATAACCGTCTCTTTCTCAACATTGGTCAGGCGCATGGCGTCACCTCTCCGGGTCACGGCTGGGGCTGGGGGGAGCGGTCCCGCCCTGGGACTTTCCGGCGTCCTCCTGACACTGGCGCAGGGTATCCAGGACGGAGGGCTTGGGGGCCTCGTTGTTGATGATGCCGTCGATCTGATTGTAGTTGCCCTCCACGCTCATTTCAGCGGTTGCCAGATAGTTCTCCGGCGCGGGCCGGACCTGCCGGAACGCCCACAGCCGCCCATCATCCGTATAGGAGGGGCGGTACAGCTCCGGGGTACGAAGGTACATCCCGTCCAGACCGCTCCCGGCCTTATAGCACCCGCTATCGTCCCGTTCGCTTTCCAGCAGCACCGTTCCATTCCACAGGATATATCCCGGTTCCATCCGCTGATCCCACATACCGCAGGGGACCGCCCGCTCCCGGATCAGAATATCCGGGCCGCAGTCCTGCTCCGTCAGGGGGTGGACAGGAACAGGGAAAAAGGGCTGTTCGCTCTCAATTTCATCCGAGGCAATCTTGCCGGAGATCGTTTCGGCGGTGCCGCCGTCCCGCAGGCACTCCGCCGCTTGCAGCATCTCGCCGGGATAGAGACAGCAGTTGTCCAGGCTCAGGCCCACCAGCTTACCGGCCAGCTCCGCGCCGTACTCCGCCCGGACAGCGTACACGCCGCCGCAGAGGGTGTCCAGCCAGTTTTCCACATCGGCCTCCTGGTCTTTGGACGGGGTGAAGTTGGCGTACTGCCCCTCGCTCACACATTCGGCGGCAAAGTCAATCCACTTCTGTACCGCCTCCGGCGTGGAGCCGGGGGCGGCAGTATGCAGAGCGGCGAAGAAATCAGCCCTTTTCATTCCAAATCCTCCCCCGCAGCGCCATCGGCAATGTCAAGCAGCTCGCCATACACGGCGTTGACAGCGCCGATCACGGCGCAAACCGCATCGTCCACCGCCGTCAGCACATCCTCGCTCTCCGAATTGGCCAACTCCAGCAGGGCCTCCACCGTCTCCGGGGACAGGCCCAGCTTCACGGCCAGATCGTCCGTATCAGGGATGCCGCCATTGTCCTCCAGGAACCAGTCGTAGGGCATCCCGAAGAAATGGGCGATCTCCCGGAACTGGTACACGTTGGGAGTGCTGATGCCATTGAGCCAGCGGTTCACCGTGGGGACAGACACGCCCAGGTGACGCGCCAACTCCCCGCGTTCCACGCCGCTGGCGGACAGAAGCCCCTTCAAGCGGCGATCAAAAATATTGTTGTTCTGATTCATTCTCACTTTCCTTTCTTTCCATTGGTTTTATTGTCAAATTCCAGCTTAAACCGGACGTATTTGCCGCCATCATCATCCAGAACAACGGTGGCGTCATAGAACACGCCCTTCTTCTCCGAAAACAGGCCGGTCACAGCCACGCGCCCATTTTTCAAGAGAGAAGCGGCGATTTTCTTCGTCAGCTCCTTGCGTTTGGAGGTAAAAAAGCGGTCGTTTTTCCAGAGGGCAAAGCCGCAGGAGGGTGTATCGTGATAGCCCTCGCAGTAAAAACTCTTTTTGCCCTCCACCACGTTTTTGCCGCAGCGGGGACACTTTCCAATCACCGCTCTTTCGGACTGAGAGAGGGCGGAGGACGCCACATTTACATTCTGATAGGACTTGACCAGATCGGAGAGCATAGCGGTGATCCCAGCCATGAAGTCCTCCGGGGACAGTTCGCCCCGTTCTACGGCCCCCAGCCGGTCCTCCCACTCCGCCGTCAGCTTGGCGGACTTGAGCTGGTCAGGCATGGCCCAGGACAGTGCCAGCCCCTTTTCCGTGGGGATAAGCTGTTTTTTCTTCCGTTCCACAAAGCCGGATTTTACCAGCTTTTCAATGGTGGCGGCACGGGTGGCCGGTGTCCCCAGCCCCGTCCGTTCCACATCCTCCAACTTGGCAAAATCCTCCGCGCTGGCGTGTTCCATGGCCGAGAGCAGCGTGTCCTCGGTGAAGCGGGCTGGGGGTGACGTTGTACCCTGTTTCAGAATAGCGTCCGTCCCCTCCAGCCGCTGGCCCTCCGTCAGTTCCGGGAGCGCCGGAGGTGGGGCCTCCTGGCTGGCTTTCTGCTTCAGCGTGGAAAAGAACGCTTTTTCTGTTCCCTTCCAGCCCGCTGCCGTCACCGTGCGGCCTTTGGCGGAAAAAGAAGCGCCGCCGCACTCTAGCGTGACAGCAGTTTCCGCGTAGGTATGAGATTCCCCCACGGCACACAACAGACGGACGGCGATCATGTAAAGGATGTTCCGCTCCCCGGTGGGCAGGGTAGCGAGGTCGGCGCTGGTGATCTCCGCCGTGGGAATGACAGCGTGGTGGTCCGTCACCTTACTGCTGTCCACCACCTGGGCGGCGTTCACGGTCAGGGGCTGGCCCTCCATGAAGGACAGCGCCCTCGCCACAGTGGAGCAGAGCGCGGGCAGACCTTCCGACATATCCTCCGTCAGATAGCGGCTGTCCGTCCGGGGGTAGGTTGCCAGCCGCTTTTCATAGAGGGATTGGAGGTAGTCAAGTGTCTGTTGGGCGGTGTAGTCAAAGAGGCGGTTGGCCTCCCGCTGGAGGGTGGTCAGATCATAGAGCTTCGGAGGCCGCTCGGCCTTGTCCTTCCTGGTGACGGACTGGACCACGGCGGTTTTGCCCAGGCAGGCGGAGCGCAGTTTTTCAGCGTCCGTCTTGGAATTGAATTTTCCGCTCCCCGCCCGAAACCCGCGCAAGTCCAGCTCCACGGTGTAGAATTTTTCCTTTTTGAAATGCTCAATCGCCGCCTCCCGCTCCGCCAGCAGCGTGAGGGTGGGGGTCAGCACCCGGCCCACATTCAGCGTCTTACTTTTATATAAGGTAGTAAACAGCCGGGTCCCGTTGATACCGATGAGCCAATCCGCCTTGGCACGGCAGAGGGCGGCGGCGTAGAGATTGTCGTACTTCTGGCCGTCCGCCAGATCATCAAAGCCCTTGCGGATGGCGGATTCCTCCATGCTGGAGATCCACAGCCGCTTGACCGGCTTCGTGCAGTTGCAGAGATTATAGGTCAGCCGGAAGATCAACTCGCCCTCCCGTCCGGCATCGGTGGCGCAGATCACCGTCTCCACATCGTCCCGGCTCATAAGCTGGCGCAGGGTATTGAACTGCTTCTTGGTATCCGGCAGCACTTGGAACTGCCACGGGTCGGGGACAATGGGGAGATCATCATAGGCCCACTTGGAATAGCGGGGGTCGTAGGTGTCAGCCGGTGCCAGCTCCACCAGATGGCCCACACACCAGCTCACCAGCCAGCCGTTTCCTTCCACATAGCCGTCGCTCCGACTTCTGGCTCCCAGCACCTTTGCAATGCTCATAGCGACAGAGGGCTTCTCAGAGATTACTAACTGCGTTCGTATCACTCCTTTTCCTGTTTATCCAGATATTCAAATTCCAACTGATTTTCGCATATCCCGCTGCAAAGGTATCCACTCTGAAAGGGAACGCCTTGACGCAGCTGCCCTCGTTCGGTCAGGTACGCCACCCTTGGACTGAGCCACAGCATTTCTACCCGGTGTTCCCTAAACATCTGAAACCGCTGCCTGCTGTCAAAGATACCCTGGAAGTTGATAAGCATAGCGAAGGGTTTTCCGATGGCGTAAAGCCTTTCCAGCACCTGATTTTTCAGACTGTACGGCGGGTTGCTGATGATATAGTCGCAGTCCGGCACATCTGTTTGAAAAAAATCCTGCCCGGTCTGGATATGCCCGTAGATCACGCGAAATCCATTGCGGGAGAACACCCTGACATATTCGCTGTCCTTCGTATCAAAGGGACACCATATCGCGGTCCCCGGCTGAAGGCGTTTCATAATAGGATAAACCGCATAGGACGGCGTGAAATATTCGTCTCTTTTGCTGAATTGATATTGTATCTGCGCCATCATTTCCTCCGCAGCAGTTCCCGGTAGCAAACGCCCAGGCAGGGGGCGTTCCAGCCATAGGGACAGCCGTGGCAGGGGTGGCCGGGAGGAAGGGCGGGAGGCCCGTGGGCCTCCCGCGTCTCAGTCGGAACCTGCTGCATCATCTTCTCATAGGGACTGTCGGTAAACCGGATCATTCATCTTCCTCCGGTTCCTCGTAGCCGTAGCCCTCCGGGTAGTCCGGTTCCTCCGGTTCATCGTGGGCGCTGTGCCTGGGCGCGGGTTCCAGATCGTCCTCATTGACGGTTTCCTCGTCCTCGCCGGTCAGATCGTCAAAGTCCTCCGCATCGTCCAGATCATGCTTGGGTTTCCAAATTTTCAGATAGTAGCCAGCACCGCCCACGGCCAGGGCCGCAATCACCACCAAAATCATGGTGCTGGACCCGCCCTTTTCCGGCTTCTCCGGCTCCGGGTCAGCGGCGGGGGCCTTGCCGGTGCAGTCCTTCATGGACACAGCGCAGACGGGGCAATCCGTGTTGACCTCGCCAGGGGCGCACTTGTCCGTGCAGGTGCAGACCGGCTCCGGGTCAGGGATGGCGGAGACGTTGTTATCCTCCGGCTCCTTGTCCTTCTCAGCCAGCGCCAGCAGATCGGATTCCGTGACGGCGTTGAGGAAGTAGACGTTCTCACTCTCCCGCTGCTTGTCGATCACCAGATAAAAGGTGTTCTCGCTGGGAGTGGTGAAGGTGAAAAATTCCTTGCTGTCCTGATCCGTCACATTGTCCACCACCGTACCCTGGCCGTCCGGGGTCAGAGGCTTGGCCGTCTGCTCCGGGTCCGTGGTCACGCTGGCCGAACCAGAGGGCGGCGTAGTGGCGGAGGGGGCAGTCGTGGACGGCGTGGTGGTCGTGGTAGCCGGGGGCTTCACCGGCGTAGTAGCTGCCGGAGGTGTGGTTGTGGGCTTCTGCGTCTGAGCGGGCTGATTGGCGGCGGGGGCTTTGTAGTTGGGATTCTTCACCTGATATGTCTGCGAATCGTTTCCTGCCTTATCCGCCGCCTGGACGGAAATCTGTTCGGAAGTCCCCAGGTCTTTCAGCGGAACATCCACCGCATTGCCGGTCAGATTGGTGTAACACTTCCCGCCCACGGTGATCTGCGCCACGCCGGAGAGATCGTCCGCAGCCTCCACCCGCAGCACATTCCCGCTGACGCTGGCTTTCAGCGTGGGCGGGGTGGTGTCGAAGCACTCCATGTAGCGGGAGTTTTCGTAGACCTGCCCATCATGCCCGGTGACGCGGACATAGACGGTGCAGTTGGCGGTAATATCAACTGTGCCATAGTAACGGCTGTCCCGCTGTTCCAGACTGGCGGTGATGTTCTGCCAGCCGCCCCGGTCAATGCGGACTTCTGCCGAAGCAAAACCGCCGCCCGTCTCGTCCGTGACGCAGACCTTGGCGGCGGCGCTGGTGCTGGCCCAATCAGCGGGCAGTATGATCTCAATGGTAACGCCGGAGGCGGACGGCTCCACATCAGCGGCATAGGCCGCACCCATCATGGAAAACGCCGCCCCCAGGCACAGGAACACACACAGCAGCAGAGCCGCCGTGCGCTGCAAGGGGTTTCTTCTTGTCATAGGCTCAATTCTCCTTTCCGATATTCGTTGCGGACGGCTCGTTTACCGCCCGGATCATGTTCAGCACGGCCCGCAGTTCCTCCGGGGTAGCGGCAACGCTCCGTACCGCCTGCAAAATCTCCGTATTCTCACATTCGGTGATCTGCCGCTCAATATCCCGGACACGGGCCTGCCACTCACTAGCCTTTTCCTTCGCCCGGACCAGATCGGCCCGCAGCTTATCCTTTTTCGCCTCCATCGGCTCACGCACGTTTTCCACCTCCCATCCTGCCGGGGATGTAGTCGGCAAAGCTGGGGACGGTATAGAAAATCCGCTTGTTATTCACCCAGCGTTGAAGCTGGCGGGTAATGGCCGGGGCGCTGGGCCGGTCATAGACCATCACATAGGGGTCATAGCCCATGCCCCGCAGGGTGTCCACCCGGTAGAGGTCCTGCTCATGGGTGCTGCCATAGTTGGTCAGTACATAGACCTTCCTTTTACGGAAATTCTTGATAGCTGTCAATTCCAGAAATTTTTGAAAGTAGGGGGTCAGGTCAATGTTGGGGTTGTCCCAGGCGAAATGCACCGCCTTGGTGCGGACCTTGTTCAGCAGCGCCACATTCTCCGGGGTGATAAGCCGAATGTCCAGGCCCTGGGAGAAGTCCACATAGGCACGGCTCTCCGCCAACTGCAAGATCAGCTTTTCGTGGTCAGGGCAGGCCAGCAGATTTGCATCCAGCAGCTTGATCTCCCTCTGGCCGTCCCAAAATTCGGAGAGGTCAGCTACCTGGATGCTCCGCCGCCCTTCCTTGTCCGAAACGATGCAAAATCCGCAGTTTCTCGGACACCCACGGCTCAGAAAGCCGTAGGCGGTGTCAGGAAACTGCGGATATAGGGTATAGTCCGGGCGGGTATGCTCCACCGCGTCCGGGAGGTTGGGGCCGGAACCGTAGCCGGTACCGCCGCAGATCACTTCGTCAGCGTTGGTGACGGTGATTGTGTCCTTGGAGTAGGTGTCGGTGAACACCCGGCTTTTGTAAACGAGGTCATAGCGGCCCTCCGGCCTCCACCACTCCACGCTGTCGCCCCGCACCTTGTGATAGGCGGAGAGCTTCATCAGGCAGAGGTTCGGCCAGTTATGGGAATCCACATCACATAAACCGATTTTCATGTATCACGCTCCATTCTCAAAAGGTTGTAAAAATCAGGGCAAACGGCCCATTCCATAATAATGCTGCTGCCAATAGTTGCTATTGATATTGGCATAGGAAATGGGATTTCCGCAGTGGATCATTTGCCCGTTGCCCACATAGATGCCTACATGGGTCACGCCGTTGGGGTTGGGCGCATCATAGGTGTGCCAGAAGAAGATCAGATCACCGGGCTGGGCGTTTGCCATGGATACGGGGGTGCAGATGTTATAGAGGCCCTGCGCTCCCAGCCGTCCCACGTTCCAGCCGGAATGATTGATGACCCAGCTTACAAAGCCGGAGCAGTCAAACGAGGTAGAGGGAGAACTGCCGCCCCAAACATAGGGAAAACCGAGGTATTTCTGCGCTTCTTCCAGCATGGCGGCGTAGGTTTCGTCCGTTACTGGCTCCCCAGGGTAGGCGGGTATCTCCACGCCGCCCGGTGTGCCGGGGATTGCCCCGCTGGTCGTGCCATCGTAGCCGGTGTCCACAAAATAGTAAGGGTTGAGGTACTCGCCGTCCAGCATGATCTCCAGATGCAGGTGCGGCCCGGTGCTGTTGCCGGTACTGCCCACGGCGGCGATCACATCCCCGCGCTTGACCTCCTGGCCCACGCTGACGGAGAGACTGGAACAGTGGGCGTACCGGGATTGATAGCCCTTTTCGTCCTCGATCACCACGCACAGGCCGTAGCTGCCGGCATCCCCAGCGGACACCACCCGTCCGTCATGTATAGCCGCAACGGGTGTACCCTGCGCCACGGCAATATCCACGCCCCGGTGCAAATTCTTCTCCCCGCTGATGGGATGGACCCGCCAGCCGTAGCCGCTGGATACATAGCCCAGCCACGGGAAGTCAAAGGGATTCCCGAACGCCTGCCGGTTGCCGAGGGTCTGCTGGTACACGTTGTAGCGGTCGGTCTGCTCACCGGGGGAGAGCGTGTTGGAAATGATCGTGGACAGCGGCGTGACCGTCAGCGTGGTTTG
>JAETOQ010000084.1 GCA_021771635.1 Oscillospiraceae bacterium
TGGAGCGGGCGTAGGCCCCGCCTAATGGCGGGGACGGAGCAGAGCGGAATTTCTTCCGACGAAGACCGCTCAGACGGTGTTCAACGGTTGTGAATACAGGTTCTTAATTCAGGGTGTCCGCTTTCTGAGTGAACAATTCCGCCACCCGCTCCGCCGCGGCGGGATACCGAGTCAGTTCCGGGTCCTCCGCCAGGAGGGCTTCCGCAGCCTCCTGGGCCTCCTTCAAAAGCTGGGTGTCACAGCCGATGTCCGCCACCCGCAGGCCCGGCAGGCCGTGCTGACGCTCGCCGAAGAAGTCGCCGGGGCCCCGGAGCCGCAGATCCTCCTCCGCAATCTTGAAGCCGTCTGTGGTTTTAGCCATGACTTTTAAACGCTGCTTCGTCTCCTCGTTTTGGTTGTCGGAAATGAGGATGCAGTAGGACTGGTGCTTCCCGCGGCCCACCCGGCCCCGCAGCTGGTGGAGCTGGCTGAGGCCGAAGCGCTCCGCGTTCTCAATGACCATGACGGCGGCGTTGGGCACGTCCACGCCCACCTCAATGACGGTGGTGGACACCAGAATGTCCGTCTCGTGGGCGGCAAAGGAAGCCATCACCGCGTCTTTTTCCTTGGCCTTCATCTTCCCGTGGACAAAGGCCACCTTCAAATCGGGAAATACTTCATGTTGCAGTTTTTTCGCGTATTCCGTGACGGCCTTTCGCTCGTCGGGCAGCTCGTCGTTTTCCGAGACCATGGGACAGACGATGTAGGTCTGCCGCCCCTCCGCCGCCAGCTTGCGGATGAAGTTGTACACCCGGGGGTGGTAGCTGCCGGGGACGGCGTAGGTCTCAATGGGACGCCGCCCCGGAGGCAGCTGGTCGATGACGGAAACCTCCAGGTCGCCGTACAGGATCAGCGCCAGTGTCCGGGGAATGGGCGTGGCGGACATGACCAGGGTGTGGGGATGCTCCCCCTTGGCCGCCAGCGCCGCCCGCTGGGCCACGCCGAAGCGGTGCTGCTCATCGGTGACCACCAGCCCCAGGTCGCGGTAGGTGATGCCCTCCGTAATGAGGGCGTGGGTGCCGATGGCGAAGTCGATCTCCCCCGCCGCCAGCTGGGCGGCAATGGACCGCTTCGTTTTTGCCGGAGTGGAGCCGGTCAGCAGGGCACAGCGAATGCCCAGGGACTCCATCAGGGGGGCAAGGCCCCCGTAATGCTGCTGTGCCAGGATCTCCGTGGGGGCCATCAGCGCCGCCTGCCGTCCGTTTTTCACGCAGAAGTACACACAGGCGGCGGCCACCATGGTCTTGCCGGAGCCCACGTCGCCCTGACACAGGCGGTTCATGGGAATGCCGGACCGCATGTCCGAGAGGGCCTCGTCCACGCACCGCCGCTGGGCGTCTGTCAGCGTAAAGGGCAGGGCACCGTAAAAGGCGTCCATATCCACCGCTTTGCAGGGGGGGATATGGACCACCTCCCGCCTCCGGCGGAGGCGCTGGAGGCCGATGGTGAAGAGAAACAGTTCCTCAAAGGCCAGCCGCCGCCGGGCGATGTCCAGGGCCTCGGCACTCTCCGGAAAGTGGATGTTCTCGTAGGCGTAGCCGATGCGGCAGAGGTGGTGCTCCTGCCGCACCCGGTCCGGCAGAGCGTCCGGCAGGATGCCGGTGCAGGCGTCCAGCCCCTGCCGGATGGACCGGGACAGGATCAGCTGGCTGACACCGGCGGTCAGGGGATAGATGGGCACGATGCGGCCCGTCACCTCCCGCCGGTCCTCCTGCTCCACCACGGGGCTGGCCATGGTTTTGCGGAGAAGACTGCCCTCCGCCCTGCCGCAGAAGACATAGGTCTCCCCCTGGCGGAGCTGGTTTTTCAGCCAGGTCTGGTTGAAAAAGGTCACGTCCAGTACGCCGGTCTCGTCCACCGCCCGGACCTTCACCAGGTCCATGCCCTTTCGGATATGGGAGACCGTGGGCGGCGAGGCGATCATGGCGGCCACGCAGGCGGTCTCGCCGGGCACCAGGTCCGCGATGCGCCTGGTCTGGGTGCGGTCCTCATACCGCCGGGGGAACCAGGAGATCAGGTCCCGCAGGGTGCGGATGCCCAGCTTGTCCAGGGCCTTGGCCCGCTGTTCGCCAATGCCTTTTATCGTTCGCACATCGGTGTTCAGGTCTGCCATGGTGTCCCCCTTTTCCCAAACGTCATAAGACCATTATAATCAATTTGGAAGGATTTGAAAAGCCTTTGTAACAAAACGGGAATTTCCCCGTCCTATGAATGCCGAACAGAGAGGAGGTGGAGGGGATGCCGGACTTCGAGGCGGTGTACCGCCAGTATTTCGCGGACGTCTACAAATACGCCCTGGCCCTCAGCCGGGACGGGCAGGTGGCGGAGGAGGTGACCCAGGAGACCTTTTTCAGGGCCCTCACCGCCATTGACAGCTTCCGGGGAGACTGTCAGCTCCGGGTGTGGCTGTGCCAGATCGCCCGGAACCAGTACCTGACGATGTGCCGGGAGCGAAAAAAATTCGCGGACAGCGAGGGGGAGCCGGGAGAGGGCGGCATTGAGGAGGGCTTTGCCGACCGGGAGGACGCCCGGCGGCTCCACATTCTGCTCCACGCCCTGCCGGAGCCGTATAAGGAGGTGTTCTCCCTGCGTACCTTTGGGGAGCTGCCCTTCGCGCAGATCGGGGAGCTGTTCGGCAAAACGGAGAGCTGGGCCCGGGTGACCTATTTCCGTGCCCGCCAGAAATTGAAGGAGGGATTCGATGGAACATGACATCATTTTTGACCTGCTGCCCCTGTACCACGACGGGGTGTGCTCCCAGGCCAGCCGCGCGGCGGTGGAAGCGCACTTAAAGAACTGCGAAACCTGCCGGGAAGCCCTGGCGGAGATGGACGCGCCGCTGCCAGAGGCGGAGCGGAAAGCCGCCGACGACGCGGCGGCGGTAAAGAAGATCTCCCAGGAATGGGAGCGGGACAAATGGAAAGCATGGCTGAAAGGAGCTGTGATCGCGGCAATAGTATGTATGGTGCTCTTCGGCGGATGGCATTTGCTGACGGGTGTCTACTGTGTGCCGGTGAACATTGACAATATGGAGATCACGGCATTGAGCCAACTGCAAGATGGCCGGGTGATGTTTCACATGCAGGTGAGGGATGACAAGGACCTGCGAAGGGTCAGCTACGAATACGATGACGCGGGAGACCTGCATATTGTGCCGCTGCGCCCAGTGCTGACTGTCAGCCGCCGGGCTGACGCGGGACTGTGGGACAGCGACTATATCACAGACTTGGCAGAACACAATGTGTGGAACGTAAAGTACGGTGACGGCAAGGAGACCACAAAAATCTATCTGGGCCGGGGAGAGGACGCCGTCCTCCTCTGGGAGGAGGGCATGGACCTGCCCGCCGCCAGCGCCGCGGATGAGGCGCATTGGGGCTATGAACCCGGAAGCGCCGAATACTGGGCGGAGCGGGAGGGGAACTGACGCCGCAAGGGCCGATCTCCGGCCTAAGAGCTGCCCTTACGGGCGGTTGGCCTCCGAAAGGCGGCCTGCGGGCCGATGTGGGCATCGGCCCCTACGCAACCCCTGTCATAAAGCCCGCCGGGGAGATCCCCGGCGGGCTTTTTTGCACACCATATTAAATCTTTGTATTGATATAATCCACAAAACGGTAGGTGATGCCGTTTTCCGTCACCGGCTCGCTGACGGACTCTACCTCCCACCCCGGCAGCTTATCCAGGTTGGGAAAGAAGGTGTCCGCGTCCGGCGCGGCGGCCTCCACCCGGGTCACATAGGCTCGCTTGCACCGGGACAGCAGGGCGGTGTACACACTGCCGCCGCCGATGATCCACAGGCGGTCCGGCTCCGTCCCGGCGGCCAGCTCCAGGGCGGCCTGGGGATCGGGGGCGATCTCCGCCCCCTCCCGGCAGAGGTCCGCGCTGTGGGTGATGACGATGTTCCGCCGCCTGGGCAGCGGCTTTCCGCCGGGGAAGGAGTCCAGCGTCTTGCGGCCCAGGATCACGGTGCCCTCCAGCGTCAGGGAGCGGAAACGCTTCATATCCGTGGGCAGGGAGAACAGCAGGTCGCCCTCCCGGCCGATGGCCCAGTTCTGATCGGCAACAACGATAGCATTCATGGTCCGTCACCTCAAATGGCAATGGGGATCTTTTCTTCAAAGGGCGCGGGGGTGTAGCCCTCCAGGGCGAAGCTGTTCCGGGTAAAGGCGTAGAAATCCGTTACGGAGGGGTCCACGGTGAATCGCGGCGCCGCCGCAGGCGTCTGCTCCAGCATCTTTTCGATGATAGGCACATGCCGGTCATAGATGTGGGCGTCGGCGATGACGTGGACCAGCTCTCCCGGCACCAGGCCGCTGACCTGAGCCATCATATGCACCAGCACGGCGTACTGCACCACGTTCCAGTTGTTGGCCGCCAGCATATCCTGGCTCCGCTGGTTCAAAATGGCATTGAGCACATTGCCGGAGACATTGAAGGTCATGGAGTACGCGCAGGGATAGAGGTGCATCTCCGAGAGGTCCGCGAAGTTGTAGATGTTGGTCATGATGCGGCGGGAGGCGGGGTTGTGCCTGAGGTCGTACAGCACCCGGTCCACCTGGTCCATATCTCCCTCGGGGTAGTGGTGCTTCACCCCCAGCTGGTAGCCGTAGGCCTTGCCGATGGAGCCGGTCTCGTCGGCCCACTGGTCCCAGATCTTGGCGTTCAGGTCGTGGACGTTGTTGGACTTCTTCTGCCAGATCCACAGCAGTTCGTCCACCGCCGTTTTCCAGTAGGTCCGCCGCAGAGTCAGAATGGGGAACTCCTCCTGCAAATTGTAGCGGTTCACAATGCCGAATTTTTTAATGGTGTGGGCGGGGGTGCCGTCCTCCCAGCGGGGGCGGACTTCCCGGTCGGTGTCCCAGACGCCATTGGACAAAATGTCCCGGCAGGTTTGGATGAAGATCTCGTCGGCACGGCTCATGGCGCGTTCCTCCTGTATGTTGATTCCGTTTGACCTCTTTCAGTATATCAAATCCAAAGACAGATGTACACCAACAATTTCACAGCCTTTTGCCCAAAGTATTGCAAAATATTTTCATGGTTTTGTGTTAAATTTCGGTTGTGAATTTGTAAAAAGTGCGGTAAGATAGGGCGCTGACAGATCGATTTATACTATGGCATCACCGCACAATTGCGTCTGCGGCGTATGACCATGAATTTTCGTCATAAATGCGTTGCGAAAACTTGAAATACACAAAGTATTCCCGCGTTTTCGCGCCTTTTTCTGAGGAAAATTTTATGGCCATCCGCTCTTGCCGAATTGTGCGGTACTGCCCTAGAACTTGTTAAAAGGGTTGAAAGCCTTTTTCCCCGCAAGGGGGACGCGGCAACCGTAAGCGGCGGAGCCGCCAACGGTTGCCCAGTATAGCGCGAAGGCGCGTCAAGTTCTTATGAGACGTATTTTGCGCCGTTAAGGCGCAAAATGGAAACGCATTCGTGCGTTTTCATTCCTGATAAAACGAAACAGTTTTATCAGGAATTAGTATTACAAGGGAGGTGCCCCCATGCTGGACCGCAGTGAAGTGGGAAAACGGGGATATTTAAACGAGGATTTCCGCCTGTTCCACCTGAAGGACAGCCGCGCCCAAAAGCTGGACTATCACTACCATGAGTTTGACAAGCTGATCCTGCTGCTGGGCGGAAAGGTCACCTACGTGGTGGAGGGCGTCACCTATTTCCTCCAGCCCTGGGACGTGCTGCTGGTGCAGCACAACATGATCCACAAGCCCACCATCGATCCTGTGGAGCCCTATGAGCGCGTCGTCATTTGGCTGGGCCGGGACTGGCTGGAGAAGCGGAGCGACCCCGGCGAGGCCCTGGACACCTGCTTCCACACGGTCCGGCAGCGGGGCTTTCACCTGCTGCGCACCGACGGGACCCGGCGGCTCCAGTATATGCAGAGCATTCAGCAGCTGGAGGAGGCCCTGCGCTCCGACGAGTTCGGGGCCGGGCGGATGGCGGACACCCTGTGCCAGCAGCTGCTGATCGCCGTGAACCGGGATATCCTGCGCTCCCGCACCGCCACAGAAGCGCAAGACAGCTACCGGGTGGACCCGAAGATGGAGGAGATCCTGAAATACATCACCGCCAATCTGGAGACGGAGCTGTCGGTGGACGTGCTGGCGAAGCGGTTCTACCTGAGCCGGTACTACCTGATGCACCGCTTCAAGGCCGTCACCGGCTACACCGTCCATCAGTATATCAGCCAGAAGCGGCTGCTGCGGGCGGGGGAGCTGATCCGCGCCGGTGTGCCGGTGATGAAGGCGGCGGAGCAGGCTGGCTTTTCCGAGTACTCCACCTTCCTGCGGGCCTTCCAGAACACCTTTCATATGAGTCCCAGGGAGTTCCGCTGAGTCCGGCGGGCGCGGGAGAAAAGAGGAACAAACATGGAAACCAAGCAGATCAATGTGGATTTTACAAAGGCGGACCTGCGGCGGCTGATCGTGCCGCTGGTCATCGAGCAGCTGCTGGCCATCACCGTGGGCTTGTTTGACTCCGTGATGGTGTCCCAGGTGGGCGAGGCGGCCATCTCAGCCGTGTCCCTGGTGGACACGGTGAATGTGCTGCTGGTGAACGCCTTCTCGGCCCTGGCCACCGGCGGCGCCGTCATCGCGGGACAGTATCTGGGGCGGCGGGAGATGGAGAGGGCCGGACACTCCGGCGCCCAGCTGCTGCTGTTCATGGGAGAGGCCTCTCTTCTGATCATGGCGCTGTTCTATCTGGGCAAGGGCTTCGTGCTCCATGTGGTCTTCGGCCAGGTGGAGCCGGATGTGGCGGCATATGCCAATACCTATTATATGATCGTGGAGGCATCCACACCCTTTTTGGCGATTTACAGTGCCGGGGCGGCGCTGTTCCGGGTGATGGGCAACTCCAGGATCTCCATGTGGGTGTCCCTGGGGATGAATGTCATCAACGTGGTGGGCAACGCCATTTTGATTTTCGGCGTCCGGATGGGCGTGGAGGGCGTTGCCATCCCCACTCTGGTGTCCCGGGCCGTGGCGGCGGCGGTCATGGTGGTGCTGCTGCGGCGGCCGGACCTTCCCCTGCGGGTGGAGAAATTCACCCTGCGCCATGACCGCTATGTGGTGCGGAACATTTTGCGCTTCGGCGTGCCCAACGGCCTGGAGAGCAGCATGTTCCAGCTGGGCAAGATCCTGCTCCTGTCCACGGTGTCCGTGCTGGGCACCGCGTCGGTGGCGGCCAACGCCATCGGCAACACGGTCTGCTCCTTCCAGTGCGTGCCGGGGAATGCCCTGGGACTTGCCATCGTGACGGTGGTGTCCCGCTGTGTGGGCGCCGGCAGCTATGAGAAGGCCCGGTCCTACACCAAAAAGCTGTTAAAGGCCACTTACCTCTACATGGGCGGCGCCATCCTGGTCATCGGACTGGCTCTGCCCCTGATATTGAAGCTGTACAATGTCTCCGCCGAGGCAGAGCGGTACGCGCGGATCATCATCTGGATGCACGGCGCGGCGGCCATTGTGCTCTGGCCAGCGTCCTTCACCCTGCCCCAGGCCCTCCGGGCCGCCGGAGACACCCGGTTCACCCTGGCGATCTCCACCATCTCCATGTGGACGCTGCGGGTGCTCTGCGGCGTGTGGCTGGGCCGGTACATGGGCTTTGGCGTGCTGGGCATCTGGATCGCCATGTTTGCTGACTGGGCCGCCCGCACCGCCTTCTTCGTGCCCCGGTTCTGCGGCCATAAGTGGGAGACCATGGGACTCCGGGACTAAACTCCCGATGGACAGACCAAAAGAGGAGCCTTTCGCCATCAGGCGAAAGACTCTGGAGCCTGTCGAAAAACCCGGAAAGCCGGGAAAACGGGAAGGAAGGGTGTGCGCGGGAAACCCAGGAAGGGTGTCCTGCGCCATTTAAATCAACAGTTTTCAGAACTTTTTGAAGTT
>JAETOQ010000085.1 GCA_021771635.1 Oscillospiraceae bacterium
TAGGCGCTGGCAAGGCCGCAGGATGCAGGCGGGCTGCCGCCCGCCAAATCCGAGAACGAAGTCCAGCGCCTATTTAGGCCGCTGGCAGGCGTGTTTCCCCTTGTTAATCGATGGTAATGCGTACTGAACAAAGCCGAGAGCCTTGAAAGCCAAGGCTTTCAAGAACATTTGGCTTTGTTCAAGTGCAAGGTTTTTGAACGAAATTGTCCAAAAACCTTGCACCATCCACTGGTGCGTTGAAACGTGCCAGTGGAAATACACATTGTAACAATGTCTAAATTCCATAAAAACGGTGAAAAACCGTTTTTATGGAATTGCGCGGCTACCGCCGCGCGAATAAACCGATTTGCGGTTTATTCAGCGGACATTATTATAGCACGTACCGGCATGGAAATCCCGCCAATCATTTTCACCCTTTTTTGTAGCAATCCACAAGAAACGAGGACGGTATCCCTTGATACCGTCCTCGTTGGTTTAATAGCGGAAGAACAGCTCGTAGTTGTCCACCGTCAGGTCCAGGGTGTCCAGCACCCTGCCGTCCTCTCCGTACAGTGTCACATGCACCGGCAGGTCCGCGTGGAGGACGCCCCGGCTCCCATCATCTGTCTCATCCACCAGTTCTCTCACGTATACATTATACCACTCTCTTGCCGCGTCCTCCAAATCGTATTCGGACTCCGGTATATCACGCCACCAGCCATGACCTTCTTCCCGGTACTGGAACGCAAACACCTCTTCCCCCGCCTTTTCCCCCTGGAGGGTGAAGGTGCGGGACTCCCCCCGGACAACTTCATAGGTATCTGTGGACTGGGTATAATACCGGGTCGTCTTTTGGGCCGTCACCTCGGCGGTGGCGGAGGCCACATCCCCGAAGTGGCCCGCCACGTACAGCGTGCCGTCCCGGGCCGTGCAGAGCGCGCCTTTTCCCATCTTCAGATTTCTCCTATACTCCGCCCGCACCTTCAGAAACCGGCGGCTGTACATGGTGCAGAGATAGGTGTCATCCCCTGCCCGGGCCAGCAGGTAGGTGTTGTATTCCGTCTCATTCCAAAAGCCCGTGGAATACCGGAACTCCGTCCGATCCACCAGGATCGGCTCCAGGTCCGGCAGCAGATAATCCCGCTCTATCCGGGCCAGCATCCCCCGCACCGTATAGGGCGGGAAGCCCAGCAGGATGTACACCACCAATCCCAGCAGCCCGCACACCAGCAGATTACGGAGGATCTTCTGTTTTCGGTTCAGATGAATGGCTCTCATGCCGCGTCCCCCCAATCCACCCGCAAGGTCCAGTCACCACCGGCGGGGTAGCTGATCTCCACCCATTCCGGGGATTCGTCCAAGGTCACTTCCAGCGTCCACTGGTGCCTTACCCAGCCTGTCACATAGCTTTCCTCCCGATTGCTGTACCGCCAGTACCGGCTCTCCGGCCAGGAGGCGTCCTCATCCTGAAGCTGATAACGCACCAGATCCCCCCGGCTGTCCCGATAGGTGAAGTACCAGCTCGGCGGCTCTCTTCCAGCGGTCAGCGGGTCCCGCATGACGGCCCACATCCCGATCTCCGCCTTTACCTGGCCGTCCTCTTCCCATACTTCCCCAGGGGCGGCGTACAGGGTGGCGTGTTTCAGCTCCACCCTTTCCGCCGCGGCGGGCGGCTCCTCCCAGCGGAGCTCGTTCCTGGTCATGCGCACCACATCGGAAAACCCATCCGCGAAGCACAGCGTCACCGCCGCCGCGATCACCAATGTCAGAAGCAGGGCCCGGGTGGCCTGCCACAGCCAGCCCCAGAACGGGTGATGGGCCTGGTCCATGGCGCTGCCCACCAGAAAGGCGCTGCCCATGGCGTCCAGCGCCCGCTGCTCCGCCAGCTCCTTTTCATAGCCCAGGCGCTCCAGGTCGGCGCGGCTGTCCTCCAGGTGCTCCATCAGCTCCCGCCAGATGGCCGGATGGTCCGGCTGGAAGCGGACCTGGGACAAAACGGCTTCGCACCAGTCCCGCCAGGTGGCGCTGTACGGGTTCGCCTCGGCTTTATTTCTCCTTTTACGGATTCCCAAATGCTTTTTCATAGAGATGTACCTCATTTCCGCCGGCGTCATAGAATGTCACCGTCAGCTCACCGAAAAAATCCGGATCTGCCGATCCACGCGCCGCGCTCTGAAACTGCCAGAGCGTCAGCTTCTCATCGTCTCTCCGGTATCCATCCGGATATTTTCGCTCCAGGACAAAACGGTATGCTCCGTATTCGTTTGGCTCCGCCTCCATGGTATAGGTCTCGTCAAACTCGCTGCCGTTGACGATCTCCCGGAGCCGCAGCGTGCACACCGCCCCCACGTCGTCCGGCAGATCCGCGTAAACGTAGACCGCCTCCGGGTCCATGCTTCTGTTCTCCTGGAGAAATACCACCGGTCCCTCCGGCTCCACCGCCAGAAAATTTGTCGCGGCATACTCCAGCCAGCCATATCTGAGTTCACTGGCTGTGCCGTAAAACCCGCCTGCCCGGAACACTACGTCCCGCTGGTCTCCCTTCCACGCCGAGCGGTACAGCACCTCCGGCGCGGGCAGGCCGTATTCCTCCGCCCGCCAGCGGAGGGCGAGGTTGGCCGTCGGCGCTCTGAAATCGTTGACGGCCCAGGCCAGAAACAGAAGGAGGACCGCCGCCAGCAGATTGCGGATCACTCTCTGCCGCCGGTTCAGCCGGGGCAGCAGCTTGGGCAGTCTCATGGCGCTCCCTCCTCTCCGTTGGACAGGTCCAGCCGGAAGGACCATCCAGCGGTCTTATGGCGGATCTCGATCCACTCCGTGTCCTCCGCAAGGTCGTATCCGTAGATATGCAGCTTGTGGCGGATATGTCCGTCGAACGTACTTTGGCCTGTGATGGGCCCGTTCTGTTTGCCATACCGCACGCCATGGCTGTCCACCGCTTCCAGGCAGTCATATAGCTCCGGCGGGCCCAGCCAGAACTTCGGCGTCTCGGCAGTCATCTCGATATACAGGAATCCCTGGTCAAAATAAGCATGCTCCACCGTCATGGTATAGGCCCCCGCCTGGAAGGGCGGCGGGCAGGGAACGTTATCCGCATATCCATATTCTCTTTCCCACGTGGAAGATGGCTCGATCCACTCCTTCACATCGGGCAGGCCATTTCCCCAGAACGCCCATAGTGTCCAGACCATCGCCAGCACCGCCAGCCACCGGCTCGCCAGCCACAGCCAGCCCAGAGCGGGCTTATGGGCGCGGTCCAGCGCCCGGCCGATCTCCACCGGGTCCCCCATGCCTTTGAGAACACGTTCGTCCGCCAGCTTCCAATCATAGCCCAGCCGCAGCAGGTCGGCCCTGCTGTCGTCCAGATGGGCCGCCAATTCTTTTTGAATGGCCCTGTGGTCCGGCCAGAAGCGCACCTGCTGTACGACCTCCCGGCACCAGCCCCGCCAGGGAGCGTAGAGTCTGGGATCTGCCTTTACCTCTCGCATTTGGTCCGTACCTCCCTTTCCCGGAAATCCGTTCCCATGCCGTCACGCCGGAGCGATGCCGCAGACCACGGCGTTGACCTTCTCCGTAAAGACGTTCCACTCCTCTTTCTTCTCCTCCAGCGCCTTCAGGCCCTTTCGGGTGATGCGGTAGTACTTCCGCACCCGCCCGGTCTCCGCCTCCTTCTCCCGGACCGTCACCAGCCGGTCGGCCTCCAGCGCATGGAGGATGGGGTACAAGGTCCCCTCCTTCAGCTCAAAGGTGTGGTCAGAGCGCCGGGCCAGCTCCGTGATCATCTGGTAGCCGTACATCTCCTCCCGGGCCAGCAGGGACAAGACCAGCAGCGTCGTGCTTCCCGTCATCAGGCTCTTGTCGATCTTCATATCTGCTCCTCCTTCTATCCTTCCCATCGCATGGTCAGTTGCTGAAACTTGTCAAAATCCCAGGACCGCAGAAGTGCTCCGTCATCATCATACAGCCGCAGAGTGCCGGAATAGCGGTCCTTCTGGCTGCCGGAGAAGATCTCCCGCTCCCGCTGTGCCGCCTGGCTGGCGTCTCCATCGTCATACTGCCGTTCCAGGTCGAACCGCCAGCAGTTCTCCGCCGCCCGCTCTCCCTGCACGGTGCAGGTGGAGACTATTTGATTTGATGTGTAAGACACCGTAACATCCATCTCCGCCGAGGCGGCGTCCGCCATGTCGCCAAAGGCGAAGAGGCGGATGGGGTAATACCCGTCCTGCTTTCCGGCGGCAAGGTCGATGCCGCCAAAGACGCCGATCTCCTCGTCGAACAGCCGCGCGGCGTGCCAGTAGCCCCGCAGTCCATGGTCATAATAGACCTGTAAGATCTGGCCGTGATTCCAGGCGTACAGCTCACAGCCCTCGCCCACGGAATCTGTCTGGAACAGCACCGTGGAGTTCTCCAGCAGGTATTGGCGCTCCGCCCGCCGCAAAAGCCCCTCCAGTGTCCAGGGAGGAAATCCATAGGACCATTCCAGCAGGAACAGCGTCAGAACGATCAGCAGAACATTCCGAGCGGTTTTCTGCCTGCGGTTCCATCTCGGCAGTCTCATGACGCCACCTCCTCCCAGTTCACTCGAATGCTCCAGGGCTCGCCGTAGGGATAGGAAACTTCGATCCACTCCCCCGGCGGCTCCAGTTGATTGATATAAAAATATTGCAGGGTGCGAAATGGATCAGAATATATTCTCACGGGGACAAAATTTCCCCCTGCGGGTTTCCACTCCGTGTCATAGAAGCGCCCCATATCATCTTTTGCCTGCAGGTCCTGCCAAATTCCGCTTGGCCCATAGTCCCAAAACCGCTGGTCATCCGCCGCCACGACAATGGTGATCCAGTACTGGTCATAGGGCTTCCCGGTGGTATCAGCCACTGAGGAATATTTCCAAACCGCGGCATAGGGGATAGACATGGTATATCCCGCCCGCTCCACGGTCTGCGCGCCGCTTCCCTGAGCGATCCGCACGGACTCCGTCCGCTCCGGCGCATCCCCGCTGAAGTAGAAGAAGCCCTCCGGCTCGTAATTGCCGTCCCGTTGTACCGGTGTCAAATGGTTCAGCTGATACGTGAAGTGCCCAGACAAGAATAAAACCGCCAGTAATGCCACGCAGGCCACCGCCCCCCATTTGCTCACCAGCCACAGCCAGCCCAGCCAGGGCTTATGTACCTTGTCCAGCGCCCGGCCGATCTCCTCCGCGTCGCCCATGGCTTTCAGCGCCCGCTGGCGGGCCAGACTTTGGTCATAGCCGATCCGTTCCAGATCCCGCACATGGTCCTCATAGTGGTCCTCCATCTCCCGCTGGATCGCCCTCCGGTCAGGACGAAACCGGACGCACGCCAGGACCTCTGTCATCCACTTTCCGAATCGCTGTTCCAAAGCCCTCACCTCCAGGGAAAGCAATACCTCGGTCATCTATGTTTATCATACATAGATGACCGAGGTTTGTCAAGAGATGTTTCATACCACGCTTCATGAGGCGCCACTTGTGTCAATGGCGCAAATGGGCACCGCGCCCAGCAGCGCCTTCTCCATAGAAAATGATTATTTTCTATGGAGGAACAGTATCACTTGTTTTCCGGCAAAAGCGGGCTGTACATCATGATGGCGTCGTTGGAAAACAAAAACTGTTCCTCCAAAAGCTCCCCCATCTGGCTGTACACCAGCCGGTACAGGGCATTGTGCCGGACGTACCCGCCCCAGGACTGCTGGTCGATCCGCGCCTCCCGCTCCACGATCTCATAGCGGTGCTCCGGCGGCATCAGGGCACGCCACTCTCCTTCCAGGTGGGTCTCCCCCACCCGCAGGCAGAGCTGGAAGTCCTGGTCCGTGTCGTTGCGGATCATCAGATCCCGGTGGGGGTAGGCGCAGGTGGCGCCGCTGCCGAAGGGCTGCGTCCGGTTGGCGTCAGGAAACACGTCATGAGAGTGGCGGTATCGCTCCACCACCGTCAGCGGCGTATGGAGCGTCATCCAGAAGATCAGGTTGGATAGTTGACATAATCCTCCGCCTATGTCTCCGCCGATGCGGCCCAGGAACAGCACCATGCCCTCCTGATAGCCTTTCCGGCGGCTGGGCCTGCCGATCAGCCTCCAATAGCTGAAGGTCTCACCGGGGTGCAGAATGATGCCATCCAGCCGGGCCGTTGCCAGTTTCAAATTCGTCACCTTGTTTTTCTGCCACTCCATCTCCTCGCCCCGGAGCTGGCGCATCAGCGGCGTTGCATGGACAAACTGGACACAGGGCAGCCGCTCAGTCCGCCGCTCTTTCGCCCAGCGAAACTTCGGGGAGCACCAGAGCAAGTACCGCTTCCCGGCATAATACGCCTTTCCCAGCCGCAGGCGCAGCCAGCTTCGGTGAATGGGCGGGCGGAGCTGTCGATCTGTTTTCATGGTCTCCCTCCACTACTTCTCAGCGGGATACACGGTCACTGTGATTGGTCCGGAGCGGACGATGGCCTCCTGCTCCGCGTCATAGGCAAGCTCCGTTGTCAGCTCACCCATATAATGGAACGCCCCAAAATGGGGATCATCCATGCCAAATGACATCAGCGCCAGCAAAGTCCCCTCTTCTGTGTTGATATCCAGAGCTGTCCACCCGCTCTTGACAGGCGTATAGCGAAATTCCCGCCAGATATCCTCCTCATCATAGCCGGAAGCGGTATAGGCGGTATAGGTGTTCCCCTCGTTGTCCGTGATCAGGCATTGCACATATCCGTCCTCTTCTCCCAGCGTCTCAATTGAGATAAACTCCGCCATCTCCTGCCACGGTTCCACAATGGGGATCTCTGTCATAGTGGTCAAATCATAGGCAACGCACCAATCCGTATGCATGCCTGTTCCGCCTCCGCCTTGCAGATACAGCAGATCCGGCTGGCCATCGCCGGTCATGTCCGCCCAAAAGGGCATCCCATAGCCAGACACCGCCCCGCCGTAGCCAGCGGAGATGTTCCACTCCAGCAGGGAGCCGTTGGGTGCGCTCCGGTCATTCAGCCGCATTGTATTTCCCCGGAAAGACACCAGCGCTGTTTCAAAGTCATCACTGATCCGCAGATAGAAGTCCGGCTCCTCCGGGCGGGTAAACTCATAGTAAAAAGCGCCGTCTTCCTCCACGCCGCCGAACTCGAAGCCATTGGACCTGCCCTCTGCATGCATATAGAGCAGGGCCTCCTTAGACAATAGCTCCCGTGTGGGCCCGGCCTCTGCCTGTTCTGGTTCCTCCGCCCGGGCAGTCTCCTCCGGCTGCTCCGGCACCGCTTGTAATTCTTCATTTTTTGCGACGCACCCAGCCAAGAAAACTGCCATCACCAATAGGCAAAAGATCCATTTCAACTTTTTCATAGAGACTCTCCCATTTTTCGGTATGTTTTTATAAGCGTACCACGAATATGGCGAAAAGAAATCACAGAATCAAAACAAAAAGTAACAAAAAAAACGACAGTCTTTCGACTGTCGTTCTCATTGTGTTGGCGTTACCTATCTTCCCGGGCCGTCACCAGCCAAGTATTGTGGGCAGAAATGAGCTTAACTACCGTGTTCGGAAT
>JAETOQ010000086.1 GCA_021771635.1 Oscillospiraceae bacterium
CAGAAGTTCGGCTACAAGTCCACCATGCAGATCCCCCGCCTGGAGAAGATCGTGGTCAACGTGGGCTGCAGCGAGGCCCGTGAGAACGCCAAGGTGCTGGACGCCGTGGTCAACGATCTGACCACCATCACTGGCCAGAAGGCCGTCATCACCAAGGCCAAGAAGTCCGTGGCTAACTTTAAGCTGCGTGAGGGTATGCCCATCGGCGCCAAGGTCACCCTGCGGGGCAACAAGATGTGGGAGTTCCTGGACCGCCTGTTCAACGTGGCCCTCCCCCGCGTCCGTGACTTCCGGGGCATCTCCGCCGACGCCTTCGACGGCCGGGGCAACTACGCCCTGGGCGTGAAGGAGCAGCTGATCTTCCCCGAGATCGAGTATGACAAGATCGACAAGATCCGCGGCATGGACATCGTGGTGTGCACCACCGCCCAGACCGATGAAGAGGCCCGTGAGCTGCTGAAGCTGGTGGGCGCTCCCTTCGCTGGCCGCTAAGGAGGAGGAAGAGTTATGGCTAAAAAGTCTATGATCCTGAAGCAGCAGCGGGAGCCCAAGTTCTCCAGCCGCCGCTACAACCGCTGCAAGATCTGCGGCCGTCCCCACGCCTACCTCCGGGACTACGGCATCTGCCGTATCTGCTTCCGTGAGCTGGCCTATAAGGGACAGATCCCCGGAGTGCGGAAAGCCTCCTGGTAAGAAGCGTAAAATGTCCGGAACGGAGCCAAAGGTTCTGTTCCGGACATTTTCTTATCCACACATTCGTGTGTTCGCGCAAAAAATCCTTGCAAAACTATTTTTTTAGGAGTATAATCAGTCGCTGTGTCCAGGCAGCACGGCCAAATCGCTCCACACGCAGCCGTGCGTTTCCACCCGCGCCCAATGAAAACTCCGAATTTTTTCGGAAAGTGTCATAGCCGCGGGGTTTCGGTCTGTTTGGACCACAAGACCCTCCCAAGGAGGGACAAACCCTTTGGTCAAATCCGCCTGTGCGGTTTTGATAGGAAGCACCGGGAGGGCCCAACGTGTACAGGCCTTGACGGACTCCCGAGAATGCGCCTGCCCCAACCAGGCGCGAGGCGGTCAACAGGTCGCAGGAACGACCTAACCTGCGATACCTTGCCGTCTATACCGGGAAGCGCTTTGCCGTTTCCGGTAATCTGTAATAGGAGGTAAACACGCATGCAAATCACCGACCCTATCGCGGATATGCTGACCCGTATCCGCAACGCGAACAACGCCAAGCATGACACCGTGGATGTGCCCGCGTCCAACATGAAAAAGTCCATCGCGCAGATCCTGCTGGACGAGGGGTATATCAAGAACTTCCAGCTCATCGACGACGGCACTCAGGGGGTCATCCGCATCGCCCTGAAGTACAACGCCGGCAAGGAGCAGGTCATCTCCGGCCTGAAGCGGGTTTCCAAGCCCGGCCTTCGGGTGTACGCCGGTGCTGACGAGCTGCCCAAGGTCCTGCGGGGCCTGGGTATCGCCATTGTCTCTACGTCCAAGGGCGTCATGACCGACAAGAAGGCCCGGGAGGCCCATGTCGGCGGCGAAGTCCTGGCATTTGTCTGGTAAGGAGGGTGTAGGAATGTCTAGAATTGGTAGAGCTCCTATCGCCATTCCCGCCGGAGTGGAGATTAAGGTAGAGGACAACAACGTTGTCACCGTCAAGGGCCCCAAGGGCACCCTGACACAGCAGTTTAACCCCAACATGGCCATCAGCATGGATGCCGGCGTGCTCCATGTGGCCCGTCCCAACGACGCCAAGGAGAACCGCGCGCTCCACGGCCTGACCCGCACCCTCATCCACAACATGGTGGTGGGTGTGACCGAGGGCTTTAAGAAGGAGCTGGACGTCAACGGCGTGGGCTACCGTGTGGCCAAGGAGGGCAACAAGCTGGTGATGAACCTGGGCTATTCTCACCAGGTCACCGTTGATGAGGTCCCCGGGATCACCATCGAGGTCCCCGGCCCCAACAAGATCATCATTCACGGCTGCGACAAGCAGCAGGTGGGCCAGTTTGCCGCCGAAGTGAGAGAGAAGCGTCCCCCCGAGCCTTACAAGGGCAAGGGCATCAAGTATACTGACGAGGTCATCCGCCGCAAGGCTGGTAAGACCGGCGCCAAGAAGTAAAAGGAGGTGTGCCACTTATGATCAACAGACCCGATACCCGCTCCCAGCGCATCAAGCGCCACAAGCGCGTGCGTGCTAAGATTTCCGGCACGCCCGAGCGTCCCCGTCTGTGCGTGTTCCGCAGTGAGACCAACATCTACGCCCAGGTCATCGACGACGTGAACGGCGTCACCCTGGTCTCCGCTTCTTCCCTGGAGAAGGACTTTAAGGTGGACGGCACCAAGTCCGACGCCGCCAAGCAGGTAGGCGTAAACGTGGCTGAGCGCGCCAAGGCCAAGGGCATCGACACCGTGGTCTTCGACCGCGGCGGCTATGTCTACCACGGCCGCGTGAAGGCTCTGGCCGAGGGCGCCCGCGAGGGCGGCCTGCAGTTCTAAGGGAGGAGGAAAAAACTATGGCTAGATTTGAGAGAGAGCCCAGCGAGTTCGTTGAGAAGCTGGTCTATCTGAACCGCGTATCCAAGACCGTCAAGGGCGGCCGTGTGGCCAAGTTCTCCGCCCTCATGGTCGTGGGCGACGAGAAGGGCCGCGTGGGCTTTGGCCTGGGTAAGGCCGCCGAGGTCCCCGAGGCCATCCGCAAGGGCATCGAGGACGCCAAGAAGAATATGATCAATGTGTCCCTGTCCGGCACCACTATCCCCCACGAGGTGATCGGCGAGTTCGGCGCCGGCCGCGTGCTGATGAAGCCCGCCGCTCCCGGTACCGGCGTTATCGCCGGCGGCCCGGTGCGTGCCGTGATGGAAGCCATCGGCATCAAGGACATCCGTACCAAGTGCCTGCGCTCCAACAATCCGCAGAACGTGGTCTCCGCCACCTTCGAGGGGCTGAAGTCCCTTCGCACCCCCGAGGAAGTGGCCCGCGTCCGCGGCAAGAGCGTGGAAGAGATCTTGGGTTAAGGAGGGTCAAAAATGGCTAATCTGAACATTAAGCTGGTCAAGAGCCTCAACGGCCGTATCGCCAAGCACAAGGCGACCGCCGAGGCCCTGGGCCTCCGCAAGATCGGCGACAGCACCGTGCAGCCCGACAACGAGGCCACCCGGGGCAAGATCGCCCACATCGGCTACCTGCTCCAGGTGACCGAGGAAAACTAACGAGGAGGCGCACGACATGAATCTGCATGAACTTTCCCCCGCCCCCGGCTCCAACACCAAGGCCTACCGCAAGGGCCGGGGCGCCGGTTCCGGCAACGGCAAGACCGCCGGCCGGGGCCACAAGGGCCAGTGGGCCCGTTCCGGCGGCGGCGTCCGCGTGGGCTTCGAGGGCGGCCAGATGCCTCTGGCCCGCCGCCTGCCCAAGCGGGGCTTCCACAACATCTTTGCCAAGCCCCTGGAGGCCATCAACGTCTCCGCCCTGGAGAAGTTTGAGGACGGCGCTGTGGTGGACGCCCAGGCTATGCTGGACGCCGGCGTTCTGTCCAAGTGCCAGTACGGCGTGAAGATCCTGGGCAACGGCGAGATTTCCAAGAAACTGATTGTAAAGGCCTCCGCTTTCTCCGCCTCCGCCAAGGAAAAAATTGTGGCTGCCGGCGGTAAGTGGGAGGTGGTCTGATTATGATTCAGACCATCCGCAACGCCTGGAAGGTGCCTGAGCTGAAAAAGAAGATCCTGTTCACCATTATGGCGCTGCTGATCTTCCGCCTGGGCTCCGCCATCCCCGTGCCCTATATCGACGGCAACGCCCTGGACCAGTATCTCCGCAGCCAGAGCGGCACCATTCTGGGCCTGATGAACGCCATGAGCGGCTCCGCCTTCAACTACGCGACGGTATTCGCCCTGTCCATCCAGCCCTATATCAACAGCTCCATCATCATCCAGCTGCTCACCGTGGCCATCCCCGCTCTGGAGCGGCTGGCCAAGGAGGGCGGCGAGGAGGGCCGGAAGAAGATCGCCTCCATCACCCGGTACACCACTGTGGCCATCGCGCTGCTCCAGGGCTTCGGCTACTACTCCCTGGTCAACAGCTACGGCCTGGTCAACAGCGGTTCTCTGCCCGGCTTCTGGGTGGGCCTGGTTATCGTGATCTCCTTCACCGCCGGCTCCGCCTTCCTGATGTGGCTGGGTGAACAGATCACCGAGTTCGGCATCGGCAACGGCATCTCCATCATCCTGTTCGCCGGCATCGTGTCCCGGTTCCCCCGGATGGTCATGGACGGCATCAGCGGCTTCCAGACCTGGCTCGCCATCAGCGGCGGCACCGCCGGCGTGATTGCCAAGAATCCGTCTATGGATGAGGCGACTGCCCAGGCCTATATCGACGCCCTGAAGCCCGGAGCACTGGCTCCCTGGACCCTGGCCCTCATTGTCATCGGCATGCTGGCCCTGGTGGTCTTCATCGTCTATATCAACAACGCCGAGCGCCGCATCCCCGTGCAGTACGCCAAGCGCGTGGTGGGCCGGAAGATGTACGGCGGCCAGTCCACCCACATCCCCATGAAGGTGAGCATGTCCGGCGTTATGCCCATCATCTTCGCCCAGTCCATCGCCTCCCTGCCCGCCACAGTGTGCGCCTTTATGGGCATCACCAAGGAGAGCGAGGGCTTCGGCGGCGGCCTGATGCGGGTGTTCGACACGGGCAAGCCCTTCTACAGCATCATCTATTTCCTGCTCATCGTGGGCTTCAGCTATTTCTACTCCACCATGGCCTTTAACCCCATTGAGGTGGCCAACAACCTGAAGAAGAACGGCGGCTTTATTCCCGGCATGCGTCCCGGCAAGCCTACCGCCGACTTCCTCACCAAGGTGCTGAGCAAGATCACCATGTTCGGGGCCCTGTACCTGTCCGTGATCGCCATTGCCCCCATCATCACCGGCAATCTGGTGGGCTACCAGTCCCTGGCCATCGGCGGCACCTCGGTTATCATCGTGGTTGGCGTCGCGCTGGAGACGGTCAAGCAGATGGAGGCTCAGATGCTCATGCGGCACTACAAGGGCTTCCTGGAGTAAGGAGAGACGGCTATGAAATTGATCCTTTTGGGCGCCCCTGGCGCCGGAAAAGGCACGCAGGCCGAAATCCTCAGTGCCAAGCTGAGTATCCCCACGATTTCCACCGGCAACATCCTCCGCGCGGCCATCAAGGAGGGAACCCCCACCGGGCTGGAGGCCAAGCGCTATATGGACGAGGGCAAGCTGGTACCCGATTCCGTCATTATCGGGATCGTGGCCGAGCGCCTGGCCCAGCCTGACTGCGCCAAGGGCTTCATTTTGGACGGGGTGCCCCGCACCATCGGCCAGGCCCAGGCGCTGGACGCCGCCGGCGTCACCTTCGACAAGGTGCTGTCCATCGAGATCTCCGACGGAGAGATCGAGGAGCGCATGTCGGGGCGCCGGGTGTGCCAGAGCTGCGGCGCGCCCTACCATGTGAAGGCCAAGCCCCCCAAGCAGGAGGGCGTGTGCGACTCCTGCGGCGGACAGCTTGTCCAGCGGGAGGACGACAGGGCCGAGACCGTCCGGAAGCGCCTGGAGGTCTACCACGCCGAGACAGAGCCCCTGAAGGGCTTCTATGAGGGCAAGGGAATTTTGGTCCCGGTGGCCAATCAGGACACCATCGAAGGGACCAGCAAGGCGATCATGGAGGCGCTGGAACTCTGATGGCGCTGGAAATGATTTCGCTGAAATCCCAACGGGAGATCGAGGCCATGCGCCGGGCCGGACGGATTACCGCCCAGGCCCGGGCTCTGGCCGGCTCTATGGTCCGCCCGGGCGTTACCACCCACGAGATCGACAGGGCGGTGCGCCGCTTTATCGAGAGCCACGGGGCTAAGCCCTCCTTCCTGGGCTACGGAGGCTTTCCTGCCTCCGCCTGCGTCTCGGTGAATGAGGAAGTCATCCACGGCATTCCCGGTCCCCGGAAGCTGAAGGAGGGCGACGTGGTCAGCATTGACGTGGGCGCCTTCATCGGCGGCTTCCACGGGGACTGCGCCGCCACCTACCCCTGCGGCCAGGTGAGCGAGGAGGCGGCCAGACTGATTGAGGTCACCCAGCGCAGCTTCTGGGAGGGCATCAAAAACGCCCGAAAGGGCTGCCGGGTGAGTGACATCGGCCACGCAGTCCAGGAGTATGTGGAGTCCTTTGGGTTCTCCGTGGTCCGGGACTTTGTGGGCCACGGTGTGGGCAGCAAAATGCACGAGCCCCCCGAGGTGCGCAACTTCGGCCCCGCGGGCCACGGCCCCCGGCTTCAGCCGGGTATGACCATCGCCGTGGAGCCCATGGTGTGCGCCGGGGACTGGCATGTGCGGGTGCTGCCCGACAAGTGGACCACCGTGTCCCAGGACGGCTCCCTCACCGCCCACTACGAGAACACCATCCTCATCACCGACGGGGAGGCGGAGGTCCTCACCGTCACAGAGGACGGGGCCTATGTTTGATTACACAGGCTGGATCGTCCGGGCGACGGCCGGACGGGACCGGGACGGAATTTTCTGCGTAGTGGGTGTGGATCAGGAGCGGACCATGCTTCTGCTGGCCGACGGAAAGCGGCGCAAGGCCGCCTCCCCCAAGGCCAAAAAGCTGGGGCATGTCCTGTGCCTGACCGACAGCCAACACAGCTTCGACCACCCTGTGGTCCACAGCCTGCAAGAGGGAAAACCGGTCTCCGACCGGGCATTGAGACGGGCGCTGGCCGCCTTCAAGGAGGGAACCACCCTTGGCTAAAGACGATATGATCGAATTGGAGGGCGTCGTCACCGAGGCCCTGCCCAATACCACGTTCCATGTGGACATCGGAAACGGCCACATCATTCTGGCACATATTTCCGGAAAGCTGCGGATGAACTTCATCCGCATCCTGCCCGGCGACAAGGTGACCATTCAGATGTCACCCTACGACCTCACCCGAGGCCGTATTACCTGGAGATCTAAGTAACTATAAACGACCGAGTTGTCAAGGGTTCCCCGGGAGCCTTGCCTCCGGGGAGGCGGCCGCAGGCCGCCCCCAAATCGAAGCCCAGCGAAGCGGGTTCGATTTGGAGAGGAGGAGCGGCGGAATGAGTGAGCTTTGCCCGTAGGGCGAAGCGAAAGATATGCAGCCCGCGACGACGAGGGGCCATCAAGGCATTCAGGAGGTTTAACAGTATGAAAGTCAGACCGTCCGTGAAGCCCATGTGCGAGAAGTGCAAAGTCATTAAGCGCAAGGGCAAAGTCATGGTAATTTGCGAAAACCCCAAGCATAAGCAGAGACAAGGTTAATTGGAGGTGCTGTAAAAAATGGCTCGTATTGCCGGTATTGACCTGCCGAGAGAGAAGAGAATCGAGATCGGCCTCACTTATATCTACGGCATTGGGCGCACCAG
>JAETOQ010000087.1 GCA_021771635.1 Oscillospiraceae bacterium
GCCTGAGGGGCCTTTTTCCCGCCATACGGCGTCGCTTTCCCTTGCCATACGTCAGTATGGCTGCGGAAAATCTCCTTGTCTGACGAGAAAAATCCTCGTCCATCCGGCATTCCCCGTTTATGAATACAGGTTCTTAATGCTATGGTGTTTTTCGGTGTCCACGTTTTCCTGACAGATATACTTAGCCGGTGGTCATGACTGCGGCGTAAAAACTTCGCGCTATCGCGGCTCCAGGGATGCCGCGCGGGAAATGGACACGGTCCGCCGCCGTCCACCTGCCCCGCGCTCCACGGTGGTGACAGCGCTGGAGGCGGGACGGCGTATGCTTTACTTGCGTTTTTAGACGCTTGGGGATAAGATAGAATCAATCCGCATATACATGGCGGAAAAACAAACAGTCTGATATAGGGGGGACGCCGGACAACGGTCTGGAGGATTGTATATGAAAGAAAAGCTTCAAAACGGAAAGATTTTGATGGGGACCATGGTCATGGCCTTTGACAGCCCGGATGCTATGCGGATGATCGCCCATGCGGGGCTGGATTGGGTGTTCCTGGACACAGAGTCTGTCTATCCGGACCCGGCGAGGCTGGGCACCATGCTGGGGTATGCTCAGATGGCCGGCCTGCCGGCGGTGGTGCGGATCCCGGAGATCTGCAAGACGGAGGTGGGCCGTGTCCTGGACCTGGGCGCGGCGGGGATCATCTGCCCTGATGTGCGCTCGGCGGAGGAGGCCCGGGAGCTGGTCAGGCTCTCCCGCTATTATCCGGAGGGGGAACGGGGCGTGGCCCTGGACCGGCCCCATACACAGTACCGTGTTTCCAGTGTCAGGGATAAGCTCCAGTATATGGAGACGGCCAACCGGCAGATCATGCTTATCTGCCAGATTGAATCCCTGCCGGGACTGGAGCAGTTGGATGCGATTGCGGCGGTCTCCGGCATCGACGGCCTCCTGATTGGGCCCAACGACCTCACCCAGGCCATGGGGATCTTTGGACAGACGGAACACCCGGACTTCCTGGCGGCGGTCCGCCGGATCATCCGGGCGGCGGAGGCAAACGGCAAGTACGTGGGCATGAGCTGCGGAAGTGCCGCCGCCTGCGTACCCTGGGCGGACATGGGCGTCCGGTTCTTCCAGGTGGGGACGGACGCTTCCCTGTATGCCGGGGCGCTGCGGGCCATGCGGCAGCAGTGGATGGAGCATTTTGGCACCTGATGACTGTATAAAAAGGCCGCGGAACATCAGTGTTCCGCGGCCTTTTTTCGATATCAATCGGGAGGCTGCTCCTGTTTGGACATGGCGTCCAGGATCTGCCGGTAGTGCTCGATGATGTAGCCGTAATTCTCCCGCTGGTGAGGGATGAGACAGCGGCTGCAGTCCTTGAACCCATTTTCCAGGTAGGTGAAATTGCCGCCGCACTCCCTGCCCAGTATATACAGAGGGCAGTAGCAGAACAGGCAGTTGAACTCCGTGCCCTCCGGCACCTGATGGCAGGGAAAGTACTCACAGGCTGTGTTGGAAAAGAAAGAATATTTCTTTCCGTACCAGCCGGGCCGCTCCCGCTTCTTGGCTTCATCACACATGGGGGACCTCCTTTTCCGCCTTGTCATCCGCCTTTCGGGAGATCAGGGAGAGAAATTCTTTTGCTGCCGGGGACAGATCCGCGTCCTTGTTCCACACAACATAGATTCTGGATGGGATCACGGGATTGATGATGTCCTTGCGCACAAGATGGGGATCTGTATTTAGAAGCGAGGAGGAATAGGGCAGCACCGCGATGCCGATACCCGCCTTTGCCCAACTCAAAAGGGACATGACATCGTTGTTTTTGCAGATGATATTGGGGATAAAATCACAGGATTTGCAGTATTTGGTGAACATGGAGATATACCGGCGGTGCAGCAGCAGGGGAAAGTCCCGGAGCTCCGAGAGGGGGATGGTGTCCTCCTCAAAGCTGGCGTAAAAGCCGGGGGCCGCCAGGGCGACAAAGCAGTCGGAGTCATGGGACCCCCAATGCCTCGTCGTGGATCTGCCGGTAGTTGTAGCGGGTCTTATTGAAAGGCTCCCGGACGATGCCCAGGTCGATCTTGCGTTCATCCAGGGAAAAGAGGATATCCGGGGTGCTGGATTCCGAGACCTGAATATCGACGTTGGGATTTGAGCACTTATAAGTGTAGATCCAGGAGGGGATCAGCCGGTTGGAGACAGAGTTCACCGCTCCCACCCGGATCTCGACCCGGGGAGAGACGGTCTTGCTGCGGACCTCGTTGATCGTCTGATTGATCAGCTCGAAGATTTCCTGTGCGCGCTGCTCCAGCAGCCGCCCGGACTGGGTGATGGTCAAGCCCTTTCTGGTGCGCTCAAAGAGAGGAACGCCGAATTCGTCTTCCAGAGCTTTCAGCTGAAGGCTCAGAGGCGGCTGGGAAACATGCAGGAGTTCGGCGGCCTGTGTGATGCTTTCCGTTTCCGCGATGGCTAAAAAATATTCCAGTTGTTTGAGCGTCACAGGCTGTCACCTCTTTAACAGTACATTCAGAAAATAAAAGGACATCTGCTTTAAGCATTTGGCAATTCGGCGGGATGCCCTTATTAATGATATCACAGGAAACAGTGGAGAACACAAGGGATAAAAATGACTAAAATGTTTCCGCTGACCATGAGAATGATTATATAATTATGTATAATAACACAAAACTCTGCACAACTCAACAAAAAGATGCGGACTAAGGCATCTGGAAGTTTTTTCGTCCCCGGTGGGGGACCGCACAGCGGCCAATGTGTGCTGCAGGCGGCGGGCATATGAAAGAGACCGGCGATTCCGGCATGACGCACGGTGAAACGCCGAACAGAAAGGGAAATCGAACGGATGAAGCAAGTGCGCCCAATGGGAATGGCTTGAGATGAGAGAAGGTCCATCATGCGGCACCTGCATACGCACATCAAGGAGATCAGGCCTTTGAGATGATCGCCGCGGCCTGCGCCGCCATGTGCGGAATGGCGGCCTTTGAGGAGGCGGCTATCGACGACAGCTATCTGGACAACGTGCGGGAGGACAGCCGGTTCGTATATAGCCTGGAGGCTTGGACCGAGCCTGGACGGCCTTGAGAGGCCCGCGTATTTGGAATAGAAACAGGCACCGGCCTGGTCTGCCCGCAGACGGCCGGTGCCTGCTATCGGGGTGTTATTTTTTGATTTTATGCAATATACATAAAAAGATGCCTTTGCTGGCAAAAACGCCTTGTAAAAGTGGCTTCTTCACGGCGGGAATGTGATTTAAAAAATATATAGCAAGGACGAACAGTTAGAATTAAAGTATTTGTCATTTTGGTAAATATCCCGTACAATCAAAAATGGAAAGCTGACCATGCTGAATGGCGTGGTCCATCTGTATCCTGCTGCTGAAGAGGGATTTTTTAAGAGAATTATTTTTTGGAATGGAGTGAGAGCCATGAACCTTGTGGAAAAATATCTGGCAAAGGCCGCCGGAAAGGATGCGGTGTCTCCTGGCATGGATCTGAGCTGCCGAGTCAGTTATGTAGCGGCCCATGACGTAACGGCCCCGATTGCTATCAAGATGTTTCGGCAGATCGGCGTGAAGAAAGTGTTCGATCCCGACCGCGTGGCCCTGATCGTGGACCATATCTACCCCGCCTCCTCTGAAAAGGCCCGGGACAACGTGTGGATCATGGATGACTTTGCCAAGGAATTTGGCGTACATCTCTATCAGCGGGGCGAGGGCGTGATCCATCAGCTGATGTATGAAAAACACCGGGCACAGCCCGGCGAGCTGGTGGTCATCGCGGACTCCCACACCGGCACCTGCGGCGGCTACGGCGCGGTGGGCGTGGGCGTGGGCTCCACGGAGCTGGCGGCGGCCATGGCTACCGGCAAGCTGGATCTGGAGGTCCCCGAGGTCGTTCAGATCTATTTGACTGGGAAACGCCCCGGCAATGTCTTTGGCAAGGACGTCATCCTGTACCTGGGCAGCAGGTTTGGCACGGACCATCTGGTGGACCGGGCGCTGCTGTTCACCGGCCCCGGCATTGAGGAGCTGAGTGTAGCGGAACGCATGACCATCTGCAACATGGGCATTGAGTTGGGCAGCATGATCACCCTCTTTGGAACCACGGAGAGAGAGCCGGACACGGCGGAGGACCTGGAGCTGGACCTGGGCGCCCTGGAGCCCCAGATCGCCTGCCCGTTCTCCCCGGCCAATGTGGTGCCGGTGAGCCGGGTGGCCGGGACCGCCATCACCCAGGTAGTGGTTGGCAGCTGTACCAACGGCCGCCTCAACGACATGGAGCAGGTAGCCAGGGCCTTTGAGGGCAAGCATGTCCACCCCGACGTGAACACCCTGGTGGTCCCCGCCTCCAAGGAAATCTTGGAGGAGATGGAAAAGCGGGGCTGGTGCAAGATCATCCGTGATGCCGGCGCCACGGTGCTGAACCCGGGCTGCGGCTCCTGCTTCGGCGCCCACGAGGGGCTGGCCAGTGCCCGGGATGTGGTGGTCTCCACCACCAACCGCAACTTCCCCGGCCGCATGGGCAGCATGAAAGCCAACATCTATCTGGCGTCCCCGGCCACCGCGGCGGCCTCGGCGCTGACCGGCAGGATTACTGTGCCGGAGGCGTGAGAGAAGGAGGGAAACAACAATGGATATTATCAAGGGAAAAGTGATCGTCCTTGGGGACGATGTGGATACCGACCAGATCCTGCCCGGCTATGCCATGGCGGAGCCCTATGACCAGCTGGGCAAGTTCGCGATGGCAGGCCTGGCGGGGGTGGACTTCAAAACCGTCTATGAGCCCGGCTGCATCCTGGTGGCGGGCCGGAACTTTGGCTGCGGCTCCTCCCGGGAGCAGGCGCCCATCGCTCTGCAGCAGGCACAGATCGCCCTGGTCATCGCCAAGGGATTTGCCCGGATCTTCCGGCGCAACGCTATCAACATCGGCCTGCCGGTGTGGGCGGCGGACGTGGTGGACAGCCTGAAGACCGGAGACCAGATCGAAGTGGATCTGGAGCAGGGCACCGTCACGGTGAACGGAGAGACGAAGCGGTTTCAGCCCATGGCGGAAAATGTGATCAAAACACTGTCTTATGGCGGCCTGATCCCCCGTGTCCGGGCGGAGTTGGGCATTACAGAGTGAGAAAAGGGAGGACTGTATCGTGAGAGATCCGCAGGAGAGAACAAAAAAGATCATCAAAGAGGACATTGAGACCATCCGGGCCTATGCAGACTGCTTTGATGTGGAGATGCCCGACCTGGACGAGAACGGCGAGGTCGTCGGTCTGCCGGCCCCCTACCCCCGTGAGGTGGCTGGCGTGGTCCGCAGCGGCTACCGCATCTATGAGCTGGGCCAGAAAGCCCTGAAGACCGGCGTACCCTGTCTGAACCCCATCCTGGGCCGGAACAGCGCGGAGGAGACCTGGAAAGAGTCCTGTGACATCTATAAGTACGCCGATATGTACGATGACACCATCTTCCAGTTCGTCCACTCCGAGGCCACCCGCCACATCGACCCCCTGAAGGGCCGGGAGCTGATCGAGCAGTCCCGGGGCAAGGGCGGCATCACCCCCAAGGGCGAGCGCGAGTTTATCCAGATGGGTGGCGGCGCCAAGCATCCTGTCCGCATTAACGCCACCGGCGACACCGCCCACATCAACATCCTCAACGCGCTGATTGCCGGCTTTGACGGCACCGACATCGGCCCTGTCATCCACGTCCACTTCGGCGGCCGCGGCATCCACGACTTCCGGACCAAGGTGGTCAACGGCTACAAGGCCATCCAGATCTGCGGCGAAAACAAGATCTTTGCCCAGCTGGACACCCATAAGCACATCAACAACATCGGCGGCACCGACGGCATGGCTATTGCCATGTGCCTGCTGGCCGAGGGCCTGGCGGTCCACGGCGGCCTGCCCTGGGAGCTGTCCGCCATCCAGATGAATGTGGGCGGCAACAACCTGTACCGGGATCTTGCCATTATGCGGGCGTTCCGCCACAACATGCTCTCCAAGAGCCTGATCGTGGTGCCGGAGACGTTCCAGAACCCGCCGGGCAACCTGATCGCCGAGCAGGCCCACTTTGCCCGCATGGCCATTGCCGCCAAGCTGGGCGGGGCCAACTTCTACCGGCCGAAGGCAGCGGAGTCCGTGGGCATCCCCACCGGCGACTCCATGGGTCAGGCGGTCTGGGCCAGCGAGGACGTGTTCCGCCGCACCTACAACCCCGGCATTGAGTCCCCCAAGATCGACGAATATGAGGCCATGATGATGGACGAGGCCTTTGCTGTGCTGGAGGCGGTACTGCACCTGCCCTCCCACAGCCTCAAGCCCGGCTGCCTGACGGAGGACTTCTGGAGGCAGTGGACCGATGAGGAGCTGATCGACCTCATTGTGGAGGGCGGCAAGAGCGGCATGATGGACACCCCCCGGGCCGGTGGCTGGGATCTGAAGCGTTATGTCAAGACCAACCGGGACCCCGACGGCATCACCCGCTATGTGGAGGGCTACACCCCCCTGGGCGTGGACGCCTCCCGCTGCCCCATCACCCGCGAGCATGTCACCGTACATATCGAAAAGCCCCCCACGCGGAAAGAGAAGATCGTGCTGGCGACCGTCGGCGCGGACGCCCATGTCAACGGCATCAATGTGATCCGTGAGGCGTTCCAGGACGCCGGCTTCGACGTGGTGTTCCTGCGGGGCATGAACCTTCCGGAGACCGTGGCCGAGGTGGCCGCTGAGGTCAAGGCGGATGCGGTGGGCGTGTCCAACCTGCTGGGGCTGGGCGTGACGCTGTTCCCCCGCGTGGAGAAGCGGCTGAAGGAGCTGGGACTGCGGGACAAGACCGTGGTCTGGGCCGGCGGCCGCATCGCGGAAAAAGAGGAAGAGCACCGGATGTACGAGGAGAAGATCGCAAACGAGGGCGTGGGCTTCATGGGCGTGGATGCGTTCTTTGGGCCTGACAGCACGCCGGAGCAGTGCGTGGAGAAGATCACTCAATTGATAGAAGAGAAGAAAAAGTGATCGCCCGGCACTAAGAACCTGTATTCACAACCGTTGAACGCCGTCTGAGCGGCCTTTTTCCCGCCATACGGCGTCGCTTTCCCTTGCCATACGTCAGTATGGCTGCGGAAAATCTCCTTGTCTGACG
>JAETOQ010000088.1 GCA_021771635.1 Oscillospiraceae bacterium
CTCCTTGTGTTCAAGTCCTATTGTCCTATTCTTTCCACGAAAAGTCCAGTTGATCGTGTCCCTGTTCGTGAATTTTTGTGGGCAACTGAACTCGTCACAAGGTATTATGGCACATCGCGGCCGCTCATTTGAAAATTGGTGGAGTACGAGCCGGATTTCCCCTTGGTCTGGCCATGGGTTTTCGTGTCAATTGTGGCTTTCCCAAGGGCCTCGGAAATGTACTTGTGGGTTGATGCTTCGTTGCCGCCCAGGTACAGAATTGTATCGGAATTGCCCGGAATTGTCTCCCAACTATCCTTATAAAGTTCTTTTATCTGCGCCATATTCTGTATTATGGTGCTTGCGGAAATGTTGCGGGAGCGCATGGTAGCCAGCTCACGGGTGAAGCCTGGGAGGGGCATGGCGGCGAACTCGTCCAGCACGAAGTGGACATGGCAGGGCAAGGCCCCGTGGTGGATCTGGTCGGCGCTGTAGTATAGCGCCTGGAACGCTTGGGAGTAAAGCAGGCTCACCAAAAAGTTAAACGTCTGGTCATTATCCGGTATGACAGCGTACAGCGCACACTTCTGCTCTCCCAAAGTGTAGAGGTCCATGTCATCCCGGTCGGTGATGGCTTTGATTTGAGGCAGGTTGAAGGGGGCCAGCCGGACGGCGGTGGACACAAGGATCGATTTTGAGGTCTTGCCGGCGGCCATTTTAAAGACCTTGTACTGCCTCACCGCCACGCTGTCGGGTTTCTCCCGTTCTATGGATTGGAAGAGCAGATCCAGGGGCGAGATGTATTCCTCATCCTCCTCCTTGACCTCGGCGTATTCCAGCACCCGCATCACCATGGAGAAGTTCTGTTCATACTCCGGGGCCTCCTGCCACAGCATGAGGATGATGGCCTGGAGGAGAGCCGTCTCCGCTTTCGTCCAAAACGGGTCACTTTCGTGGCTGCCCTTGGGCGTGGTGGCCTGGATGAGATTGTTTACCAGCCGCAGGGCGTCCTTTTCATCCCGAATATAGCGGAATGGGTTGTATCCGTCCGACTCCTCCAGGTTGACGAGGTTCAGCACCCGGATGTCATAGCCCTGGCTCTTGAGGTAGCCGCCCGTGGCCAGCAGGACTTCCGACTTGGGGTCCGTGATCACATAGTTGGTGTTGGCCTCCAGAATATTGGGCTTCACATAGCTTCTCGTCTTGGCCGCACCAGAGCCGCCGATGACCAGCACGTTCAGGGAGCGGCGGTGCTTGTGGGTGTCCAGCCCCAGACGGACGTTTTTGGTCAGCAGCTTGTTCTTCTTCTGAGCGAACATGGCATTAACCTGCCGGGGGGAGGCCCAAGCGGCGGAGCCGTGTTCCTCGCCGTCCCTCGTCCGGCCCTGCTGGTCGGCATAGAGGCAGATCCCCATGATATAGGCCCCGGTGCAGAGCAGGATGGTCACCAGACTATGCTCCGTCCAGTGGATGAGGAAGGGGTGTTCCATGGCCGCCGTCAGGTTGGTGATGATCTCCGGCAGGCCGCCGCCCAGGGATTGGGCGATGAGCAGCGCCGCCCAGACCACAAAAATGTATAAGAACAGGTACACCGCGATACTGCCAGCTTGTTTCTTCAGTATTTCTTCACCTCCATGACGAGAGGGGAACTCCGGCCATCCCGGAATTCCCCTCTCGCCTTTATTTTCCGTTGATCATTACGCACGGAACGCCAATTTTTTGCGCGTAGTCCAGTGTGTTTTTTGTTCCTCCGCGCTCTCCGTTAAAAACGGCGATCACCAGCCCGACATGGCGGCACATCCATTCATTTCTGGCCTGATAGGACGCATAGGAGAAGCTGGGGCAGATGGTCCGCGCCAGATCCGCCTGTGCCAGTACACTTTGGAACCGATCTGTCCAACCGCCGCCCCAATGCAGGCCGAAGCCGGGATGGGGCAGAGCGCAAATCAGCTTCAGACGCTCGTCCTGCGCTCTCAGCCGCAGAACGATTTCTGCGGCAACGATATCTGTCCCCCTCGCCATGCCTGATATAAATGTGATAAACTGTTTGTCTATCGCCTTTCGGATCTCCATTTCCAACAATTTTGCCATCTGCCGTTCCGGTATAGCCAGCTTTTCCGGGCGATGCCCGGTGAAACAGCATCGGTGTTTCCGCAATTCTTTTTCGTCCATGAATAGCGCCTCCTCTACGGTATAGACTATATCATTATCTAATGTACCCGTCTATACCGCAGAGGGGTTAAGCCGCTAATATCTAATCATTACATTAGATACTGGAGGCAGGAGATATGGTGCGCTTGAATGTTTTGGAGCTGCTGGAGCGGCAGGGCCACACAAAATACTGGCTCTACAAACAGCTTGGAATGAGCTATCAAAATTTCAACAAAATGGTCAATAACGAGACGCAGTCCATTAAACTGGAGCGCATTGAGACGCTCTGTATGTTGCTGCACTGTACGCCCAATGACTTGTTTGCCATCGATTGGGAGCAGCCGGACACAGGGGAAAACTGATCACCTCTGTTTGGCCTGTGTCTTGGTCTTGGATCTGGCCGAAGCGGACGATCTCCTCATCTGTACCCGATACCCTTGGAGCCGCGCCTCAATGGAAGGACGCTCACTCGTCCCCCTCGTAGTGCCGCTCTCTTTGAGTATAGAGGAGCTGATTTTTATAACGGGCGAGTCTCGTTCCGACCGAGAACCGTTTTTTCCCTTGTTCTCCTGACGCTGGGTCACAGGGGCTTCCTGGCGGCCCTGCTCTGCCGACCGCTGGGACACCTCCCGCCTGGGCTGGGACGGCCTCACAGGGGCCTCCTGGGGCCTGACAGCCGCTTTCTCTCGCCGCTCCTGGGGCGGACGCTCCTGCCGCTTGTCCTTGGGCCGCGCCGGGGCCTGCTGTTCCTGCCGCCTGGCCTGCACCTGCTCCGGGGCCGACCGCTCCTGGGCTTGGCGTTCCGGCTGGAACACCTCATGTCCCTTCTGGAGCGGTTTGGCGGGCCTGCGCTCCGGCTCTGGGGGCAGCGTGTACAGGATGCGCTCAAAAATGGCGTTGGCCCGATCCAACTCCGTCACCGGCAGGATCACATCCATCAGCTTGCCCCGGTCATCCTTATCCCGGATCACCGAGAACAACAGCTTGTGCTTTTTCGCCAGCTTTTGAAACTGTTTGTACTGCTGGGGCGTCATGGGGAACCGCCGCAGATCCCGCGTCTCCTTCAGCATCTTGCCCATGTTGACCTTGCCGGAGAGGGTCTTGCGGTTGTGCGCCAGCGCCATGGTCAGCGCCAGCAGGTTCTTCAGGGCCGAGCCGGACAGCCGCACCGCCACCTCCGTGCCGGAGAGCATCATGCGTACCATCTGGTCAGCGGCCTCACCGCCTCCTACGTTCATCGTGCTTCACCTCACTTTCACGTTCTTCAATTTTGTCAATATCATGTTCCATCTGGGGCAGCCTGCTCTGGATTTCCCGGCAAAGGGCCAGCTTTTTCCGCTCCGCCCGAATGTCACGGTTGATCTGGGCAAGCTGCTCATATATTTCCGCCTTTTCGTTTGAGAGCCGTTCTCTGGGGATGGCGCACTGCTCCAGCACAGCCACCGCCTCCATGTACCGGGCATACTCCACCTCCATACCGGACAGTCCGTCCTCGTAGAGCTGCTTGGCTGGGGTCAGGGCGGCCACATCCGCCAGGGCATCATACAGCTTTTTCCGTTTCTTCTTCCGCACATTGAGAATCGTGCGCTGCTTCATCAGGTTGGCCAGCGCGTCCTCTGTGCGGGTCTGGAATGCGGCCATGTCTCCCTGGGTGGCGATATCGTTCTCCCGGAGAAAGTCAAACTGCTCCCGGTATCGCTCGGACTTCATCACCTCCTGCCGGAGCTGGGGCGTCATCCGGGGCGGATACTGCCGCTGCTCGATCTTGCCCAGGACGTAGAGGTAGTGGACATAGAGCGCCATAATTCCGGTATATTTTGGGTACTTTTTGTAGGGCTGGAAGGGCGGCCTGTAAATGACGGCGGGCCTGCGTCCGGCCTCGATATCCTCCAGGCCGCTCTGGATGGCCGCCCGAATGCCGTCTTCAGTGAACAGCGGGCTTTTCCGTCCTGGGTACATGAAGCGATCCTGTCCCCGCAACCGAAAGCCCAGGCGATTGCCATGGCTGATCTCATACCCCATGTGTTCCATAAGCAGAAAGAAGTGGCCCAGGTCGTTGGCGTCCTGAATGGCCGTCCGCAGGTCCGCCTCCAGCATGGAGCGGAATGTGGGCTGGCCCCTGGACTGGCGGAGCCATTCAATATAGCTGACCGCCTTGCCGGAACTGCCCTCCATGATGACCGACAGGCCATGCTCCCGGCACAGCCGGTCCGAGGTCGCCCGGATCTGCTGGTAGTAGCTCTGGGCGTTGCTGTGGTACTTCTCGCCGGTATCGGCGTTGACGGAATTGAAAACCAGGTGGGCGTGGATATGCTCCTTGTCCACGTGGACGCCGATCACCGTCTCATACCCCGGCAGATGCTCTTTCGCAAATTCTGTGGCGATCTCCAGCGCCTGTTCCGGTGTAACCTCTTCCGGCTTGAAGGACTGGATGATGTGGTAATACTGCACACCGTCCTCCTTGCCCACAGCCCGTTTGGTGTCCAGCATCTGGCGGCACTCCCGGCCAGGGTCGCAGTTCAGATGGGCGGTGAGGACGCGCTCCTCGGTCTTGTCCCCGTTGAGGACGTAGTTGATGCCGATGTCCAGACGGCCCTTCCGGGCCAGGATCTTCGTGACAGCCATAAATACTTCCTTCATAAACAGCCGCTGAACTGCAGATGCTATTGACGGTACCAAAGCCTTTTGCTACAATTCACTCAGCTTATCTTTCTGGATCTTGTGGGTCAATCGGGGAGGAATCTGATATGGATTTTTATAAACGAGCGTTAGAACTGCGCGAGGAGACTGTTGCCCATCGCCGCTGGCTGCACAGCCATGCGGAAGTGGGCCTGGATATGCCCAAAGCGCAAGCCTATGTGTTGGATGAACTGAAAAAATGCGGTCTGGACGCCCGCCCCTGCGGCCATGGTGTGACCGCCGAGCTGGGCCGCGAGGGAGGCCGGACGCTCCTGCTCCGTGCGGACATGGACGCCCTACCCATGCCGGAGGAGAGCGGCGAGTCCTTCGCCTGCCCCACCGGAACGGAAGCTCATGCCTGCGGCCATGATTTTCATGCGGCGATGCTGCTGACGGCGGCGAAGATGCTGAAAGAAAACGAGGCCGAGCTGTCGGGTCGGGTCCGATTCATGTTCCAGACCGCCGAAGAGACCTTTGAGGGCGCGAAGGATATGCTTGCGGGCGGCATTTTGGACGGCGTGGACGGAGCCCTGGCCTATCATGTGGGCGCCGGCAGAATGCCGGTGGGCCTGTTCATGTACAATGCTGGTGGGACTATGATGTACTCCGTGGACGGCTTCCGGATCACCGTCCATGGCCGGGGCGCCCACGGGGCCTATCCTCACAGTGCCATCGACCCCATCAACATTGCTGTCCACATCTATCTGGCCCTGGAGGCGCTGATCGCCCGTGAAGCGGACCCCAGCAAAGCCTGCGTATTGACCATCGGCAATTTCTCCGCAGGTTCAGCCCCCAATATCATCCCGGACACCGCCGTTCTCCAGGGGACCTTGCGCACCAACGACAGCGCCAGCCGGGACAAACTGGTCCGGCGGCTGCGGGAGGTATCCCAAAGGACTGCTGAGGTTTACGGCGGCTCGGCGGAGATCGAAGAACTTTCTCAGGTGCCGCCTCTGGTGTGCAACGCCACCATGACAGAGGAAATAGCCCGCTATATGCGGGAGCTGCCCATCCCCGGTCTGACACCTGTTCCTGATACCTCCGCCAGCGCCTCTGAGGACTTCGCGGCCATTGCGGAGAAGGTCCCCAGCGTGTTTATGTACCTCTCAGCGGGGTATATGGATGAGCGGGGCGATGCCACCGCCCACAACCCCAAGGTCCGGTTCAACGAGGATATCTGTCCCATCGGCTCCGCCTGCCTGGCCCACTGCGCGGTCCGCTGGCTGGAAGAGCATCAATAGATTTTACTTTTTTGCGATCTGGTACATCAGCTCATAGACCTGATCCAGCAGGAACAGGCCTCGCTTGGCGTCCTCGGCCCTGGCGATGCCGGCGTTGACGCTCCGGGCGATCTGGTTGATGTTATTGCCGATGTGGTGGATCTCCGTCCGCAATTCCTTGATCTCCTGGGAGGGCCGGGTGCGGACAGGCGTCCCTTCGATCAGCCGGACGAGGTAGGCCCTCCGGGAGAGGCCGCACTGCCTGGCCTGGGCCACCAGCCGCTGGTACTGCGCCGGCGTCAGTTCAATGTGGACATGATGCCTGCCGTGCTTATCTGCTCTGCTCATGCCGCCTCCTTTTTCCCTTGGGAGAACTGCCACTTTTCTCCACCTGAATTTCCTGTTCAAACACTTTTTCTAAATCAAACACATTGCCGTAAGGGACACCCTTCCGGCTGTAGGGCTTCATGGGCATGGAGATCTGGGCCTGCAGCCCCTTCAGCCTCTCCCAATATTGGGGCAAAAACTGATAGATGGCTTTCAGCTCTTTCCGGTTCTTGTTTTTGCAGCACCAGCAGGACACCCTGTCCAGGATGTCGTACAGCCTGATCCCATTCTCCTCCCAGAAAAATCCCCGCGCATAGCAGTACGCCAGACAGTCCGCCTCCGTCATCCCCGCTTCGGCCAAGGGCGAACACTTGGGGGCCTCCAGCCGTGCAAGCCGCTCCGGCTCGTCTGCGGCGATGCCAACGTAGTGGATGCCTGCGTCCAAGGCCACACCGTCCAGGGAGCGGGTCTTGAGCTTGGTCCCCCAGCGGCAGGAGCCGCCGCACCAGCCGTAGCCCAGGTGGAAGCCGTTCTTCTTGGAGTTGACCGGCCTGTCCAGCATATTGTATAAAAACGGGACACCCGGCTTCAC
>JAETOQ010000089.1 GCA_021771635.1 Oscillospiraceae bacterium
AATCTGGGCGATGTGTCCATTTACGCCACCTACTCCTATCTGATGGAGATTCTAAAGGACCAGGGCTATGAGACGGTAATGGTGCCCGGCGTTCCCAGCTTCTGCGCGGTGGCGGCCCGGTTGGGCGTCAGCCTGACGGAGATGAACGGCCCGCTGCACATCGCCCCCGGCAGCATGGCGCTGGATGAGGTGCTGGATCAGCCCGGAACGAAGGTTTTGATGAAGTCCGGCCGCCAGATGCCCTCTGTCCTGGACGCGCTGGCAGCCCGGGACGCCTTGGGAAAGAGTATGCTGGTCCAGAACTGCGGCCTGCCGGAGGAGACGGTGTATGCGGACCTCTCCCGGAGCAGGCCGGAGGGCAAGCACGGATACTTTTCCACAGTGATCGTAAAGGAGTGATACAGAGATGGTACATTTTGTCGGCGCGGGCCCGGGAGCACCGGACCTCATTACTCTGCGGGGCGCGGAGCTTTTGAAGCAGGCGGATGTCATTATCTATGCCGGAAGCCTGGTGAACCCAGTGCTGCTGGAGACGGCGAAACAGGACTGCGAGATCCACAACAGCGCGGCGATGACGCTGGAGGAGGTGCTGGCGGTGATGGAACGGGCGGAGGCAGAGGGAAAGACCACCGTTCGCCTGCATACCGGAGACCCCTGCGTCTACGGAGCCATCCGGGAGCAGATGGACGCCCTGGACGAGCTGGGAATTCCCTATGACGACGTGCCGGGCGTTTCCAGCTTTTGCGGCGCGGCGGCGGCCCTGCGGGCGGAATATACGCTGCCCGGTGTCAGCCAGAGCGTCATCATCACCCGTCTGGCGGGCAGGACCCCCGTGCCCGAGGCGGAGAGTCTGACGTCCATGGCCAGCCACGGCGCGTCCATGGCGGTGTTCCTCTCCAGCGGGATGCTGGGGAGAGTCCAAGAGGAGCTGCTGAAAGGCGCCTATACCGCCGACACCCCGGCGGCGCTGGTATACAAGGCCACCTGGCCGGAGGAGAAAACGGTGCGCTGTACGGTGGGGACCCTGGCCCAGGCGGGAGAAGAACACGGCATCAGCAAAACGGCGCTGGTGCTGGTGGGAAATTTCCTGGACAGCCCCTATGAAAAGAGCAAGCTGTACGACCCGAGTTTCACCACGGAATTCCGGGAGGCCAGCCGGTGAGCGCCCGACGGATCGCCTATCTGTCCTTTACGGACAGGGGAGATGCCCTGGCGGAACAGCTGCGGGCCGCGTTAGGCGGCACGGCATCCTGCACCCGGCGGATGGAGGGCTTTTCCCTGTCCCAATGGACGGCGGAGGCCTTCGGCACTTTTGACGCGCTGGTGTTCGTGGGCGCGGTGGGTATCGCCGTCCGGGCGGTGGCGCCCTTTTTGAAGAGCAAGGCCAGGGACCCGGCGGTGGTGGCGGTGGATGAATGCGGCCGCTTCGCCGTTCCAGTGGTCTCCGGCCATCTGGGCGGCGCCAACGATCTAGCAAGGGAGATTTCCAAAATTTGCGGCGCGGTGGCCGTTATCACCACCGCCACCGACGCAAACGACCTGTTCGCGGTGGACGAGTGGGCCAAGCGCCAGAACTGCGCGGTGACAGACCCTCACGGCATCAAGGCGGTCTCCGCTAGGATTTTGGCGGGGCAGACCGTCCGCGTCCGCTCGGAGTGGCCGGTGGAGGGCCCGTGCCCGGAGAGCGTGGCTCTGACGGACGGCCCGGACTGGAATGTCTGGGTGGATGTCCACCGCCATGAAGGCGGGCTGTGTCTGGCGCCAAGGACGCTGGTACTGGGCGTGGGATGCCGCAAGGGAACGCCCTGGGAAGCGCTGGAGACAGCGTTCCGGGCGCTGTGTGCGGAGCAGGACCTGTGGCCGGAGGCGGTGTGCGGCGCGGCCACCATCGATTTGAAGGCGGACGAGGCAGGCCTGCTGGCCTTCTGTGAGGGCCATGGCTGGCCGCTGACCACCTATTCCGCGGAAGAGCTGTGCCGTGCGGAAGGAACATTTACGGCCTCCGCGTTTGTGGAGCGGACAACCGGCGTGGACAACGTCTGCGAGCGCGGCGCGGTGCTGGCCGCCGGGGGACCTTTACTGACGGGAAAACACGCCGGAAACGGAGTCACTATGGCGCTGGCCTGGCGGCCATTCCGGCTGGATTGGAGATGGAAGGATGCGTAAAGTCTATGTTGTGGGGCTGGGCCCCGGTGGAGAGCAGTATCTGACGGAAGAGGCCAGAGCGGCCCTGGACGCGGCGGAGGTACTCTGCGGCTATACGGTGTATGTGGACCTGGTGGCGCCGCTGTACCCGGGCAAAGAGACGTTCACCACGCCCATGACAAAGGAGATCGACCGCTGCCGCTGGGCGCTGGAGACGGCGAATAGCGGCCGGACAGTGGCCATGGTGTGCAGCGGCGACGCGGGGGTCTACGGCATGGCCGGCCCTATTTTGGAGCTGGCGGCGGATTATCCGGAGGTAGAGGTGGAAGTGGTGGCCGGGGTCACGGCGGCACTCTCTGGCGGCGCGGTGCTGGGAGCGCCTCTGGGACACGATTTCTGTGTGATCTCCTTGTCGGACCTGCTAACTCCGTGGGAGCTGATCGAACGGCGGCTGGCGTGCGCGGCGGAGGGCGATTTCGCCGTCTGCCTGTATAACCCCAGCTCCAGAAAGCGGAAGGATTACCTGCGGCGGGCCTGCGAGATCCTGCTGCGGAGCCGGAGCGGGGACACGGTCTGCGGCTGGGTGCGGAACATCGGCCGGGAGGGGCAGGAGCATCAGCTTCTCACTCTGGATCAGCTACAAAATGCTGAGGTGGATATGTTCACAACGGTGTTCATCGGTTCCTCCCGCACCCGCTGCGTGGGCGGCCGGATGGTAACGCCTAGAGGGTACGAACAGAAATGAAGATTGTCATTTTCAGCGGGACCACCGAGGGCCGCGCCCTCTCCCACCTGCTGGCGGAAAAAGGCGCGGACGTGACGGTCTGCGTGGCCACGGAATACGGCTGCGAGGAGCAGGGAGAAGCCCCCGGCATCACCGTTTTGACAGGGCGGAAGACCGTGGAGGAAATGGTGGAGCTGCTACGGGGCAGCGATCTGTGCGTGGACGCCACACACCCCTATGCCGTGGAGGTGACGAAAAGCGTCCGACGGGCCTGCGGCGAGGCGGGAGTCCCCTGCCGCCGCCTGCTCCGGGACCGGAGCGCAGACACGGACGCCATCCTGGTGGACAGCGCGGAAGCGGCGGCGAAGCTGCTGGCGGACCGGGAGGGGAATATCCTTCTGGCCACCGGCATGAAGGAGCTGCCTGCGTTCGCGGGCATTTCCCCTGCCAGGCTGTACCCCCGGGTGCTGCCCACCGGGGACAGCATCGCGGCCTGCGAGCGGGCGGGCATCCCCCACCGCAATATCATTGCCATGCAGGGGCCCTTTTCCGCGGAATTGAACGAAGCGCTGATCCGCCAGTTTCACATTGCCTTTCTGGTGACCAAGGACGGCGGAAGAGCAGGGGGCTTTCAGGAGAAAGTCCAGGCGGCTGAGAACACCGGCATTGAACTGGTGCTGATCCGCCGTCCGGAGGAGACAGGAGAGACCTTTGAGAAGATCGCGGCAGCGTGTGAGGAGTTGATGAGATGATCGTAACACTGGCCGGCCTTGGCTGCGGCACGGCGGCGACCATGACCGCCGAGGCGGCGGAAGCCATCCGGGAGGCGGACTGCCTGCTGGGCGCGGGCCGTCTGCTGGCGGCAGTGCCGGAGACCTGCACAGCAAAGCGGGTAGAAGTCACCCGTCCCGGGCAGATCCTGGAGGCGCTGCTGGAAAGCGGGGCGGAACGGCCCTGCGTGGTGTACAGCGGCGACACGGGCTTTTATTCCGGCGCTCGGGGGCTGCTGGCTTTGCTGGAAGCGGAGAAGATCGCGTACCGGGTGCTGCCCGGTATCTCCAGCGTGCAGCTGCTGGCCGCCCGGCTGGGGCGGCCCTGGCAGGACTGGACGCTCTGCTCCGCTCACGGAACAGACTGCGATCCCGTAACGGCGGTGAGCCAGGGGAAACCTGTCTTTTTTCTTACCGGCGGCGCCCTGGGGCCGGTGGACTTGTGCCGCCGTCTGACGGAGGCAGGTCTGGGAGGCCTGGAAGTGACCGTGGGGGAAAATCTCTCCTACGAAACCGAACATATTTTGCGCGGAACAGCGGGCGCTTTCGCTACGCGGACCTTCGCGCCCCTGTCCGTGCTGCTGGCGGAGGCCGCGCCCGTTTCTCAGGAACCCAGAGCGCCGGGACTCCCGGACGACGCGTTCCTGCGGGGCAAGGTGCCCATGACGAAGCAGGAGGTCCGGACTGCCGCATTGGGAAAGCTGGCGCTCCGGCCCACGGATACAGTCTGGGACGTGGGCGCGGGGACCGGCAGCGTCTCTGTGGAATTGGCGCTGGCGGCCCGGTATGGCAGGACCTACGCGGTGGAGTGCCTGGAGGAGGCCTGTGAGCTGATACGGGCCAACCGGCAGCGGTTCGGCACCTGGAACCTGACGCTCATTCAGGGCAAGGCCCCGGAGGCGCTGGCGGACCTCCCGGCACCGGACGCGGTGTTCATCGGCGGGACCAAAGGAAATATGGACGCGGTGCTGGACATGGTGTTGGGGAAGAACCCCAACGCCCGCATCTGCATTTCCGCCATCGCGCTGGAGACGCTGTCCGCCGCTGTAACCGCCCTGACCGCCCATGGCCTGACGGCGGAGGTGACGCAGATCGGCGTCAGCCGGACAAAGACGGCTGGAAAACTCCATCTGCTGATGGCCAATAACCCGGTGTTCCTGATCTCTGCCGGACCTTTGGAGGCGGCGCTATGATCCGAATGCTGATTGCCGCCCCGGCCTCCGGGAGCGGAAAGACCTCTGTGACCTGCGCCCTGCTGACGGCGTTTCAAAAAAGAGGGCTGTCCCCCTGCGCTTTCAAGTGCGGACCGGATTACATTGATCCCATGTTCCACCGCTCGGTGCTGGGGGTGGAGAGTGCCAACCTGGACCTGTTCCTTTCGGATGAAGAGATACTGCGGGCGCGGTTCGCAAGGGCCGCGGCGGGACACGGTGCCGTGGTGTGCGAAGGAGTCATGGGCCTCTATGATGGCGTGGGCGGTGTGACGGACCGGGCCAGCGCCTGGCATGTAGCCCGGACTCTGGAGCTGCCGGTGATCCTGGTGGCGCGGCCGAAAGGGACCAGCCTGACCCTGGCGGCTCAGCTCAGGGGATTGCAGGAGTTCCGAAAGCCCGGCTGTATCAAGGGCGTCATCCTGAACGACTGCGCCGAGTCGCTGTGCGGTCATTTGAAGCCTATGCTGGAGCGCGAGTCCGGAATCCCGGTGCTGGGCTGTCTGCCCCATCTGCCGGAGGCGGAGTTTGGGAGCAGACACCTGGGCTTGTATACAGCGTCGGAAATTCAGGACCTGACAAAACGACTGGACGTTCTTGCGGAGGCGCTGGAGCGCCACGTGGACATCGACCGGCTGTTGGAACTGTGTGAGGACGGCACAGCATCCGTTCCAGCGGTTCGGACTCCGGAGACGGCGAATGGTGTACCCGTTGCGGTGGCCCGGGACGAGGCCTTTTGCTTCACCTATGCCGAGACGCTGGAGACGCTGGAGCGGGCGGGGGCAAAGCTGCTGTTTTTCAGCCCCCTACGGGACAGGGCGCTGCCCGCCGGGGCCTGCGGACTGTATCTGCCGGGGGGATACCCGGAGCTGTACGCCGAAAGGCTGTCGGCCAACCGGGAGATGCTTGCGTCCGTGCGGGAGGCCGTGAACAGAAAACTGCCCACGGTGGCGGAGTGCGGCGGCTTCCTCTATCTGGGGAGGACACTGCGGGATGAACACGGCGCGGAGTGGCCCATGGCTGGCGTGCTGCCGGGGCGCGGATTCCCGGCGGGAAAGCTGGTGCGGTTTGGATATGGGACACTGAACGCTAAGACCGACAGCCTTCTCTTCCGAAAGGGAGAGAGCGTACCGGTGCATGAGTTCCACTACTGGGACAGCACGGAAAACGGACAGGACCTGCGGATGGAAAAGCCGCTGTCCGGCCGCGGATGGGACTGCGGATTTGCCTCGGATTCGCTGTACGCGGCGTTTCCACATCTGTATTTTGCGGGAACCCCTCAGCTGGCAGAGCGGCTGGTGGAGGCCGCGCGGAGATATCAGGAGATCTATGATGGAACTTGAGATGTTACTGAAGAACATAAAACCCGGGAATGCAGAGGCCCGGGCGGCGGCTGCGTGCTGACGTGGGAGAAGCCGCTCTGGCAGTCCTCCCGCAAGCTGCGGCTGGTAAAGGAATTACGGTATACGAAAGGCGGTGTCTCATGCTGATCCTCTGGTCCGCGGTCTGCGGCTTCCTACTGGATATTCTATTTGGAGATCCCGCCTGGCTCCCTCATCCGGTAGTCCTGATGGGCAAGGGGATCACCTGGGTGGAAAAGCACCTGCGTCCCCGGTTTCCCCAGACGCCCGCCGGGGAATTTCAGGCGGGTGTGTGCCTGGCGGTCATTCTGCCGCTTGTGACGCTGATGGTCACGGCCGGCGGCTGCGCGCTGGCATTCTGGATACATCCCGCCGCCGGCTTCGCCCTTCAGACACTCTGGTGCTGGCAGGCCCTGGCCATGAAGGGCCTGGCGGCGGAGAGCAGAAACGTGTGCAAAGCCCTGCAAGACGGAGACCTGCCTGCCGCCCGAAAGGCCGTTGCCCGGATCGTGGGACGGGACACGGAGAGCCTGACCGCCGAGGGCGTTGCAAAAGCGGCGGTGGAGACGGTGGCGGAGAATTTTTCCGACGGTGTGGCGGCCCCGATGCTGTATATGTTTCTGGGCGGCGCGCCGCTGGCGATGGTGTATAAATCCATCAACACCATGGACAGCATGGTGGGCTA
>JAETOQ010000090.1 GCA_021771635.1 Oscillospiraceae bacterium
CTCAAACCTTCATAGAGCTATTTGTCATAGCTTCATTCTTTTTATAGTTACAGATCCGGTAATTGACTCAACCCAGATCCGCAACTTTTTGGCTGCCCTTTTGTGATTTCTCACAATCGAGCTTCCGTCTGGTGCTTTCTTTTCGTTACGTTGTTTAATTTACAAGGTGCACGCCGTTTCCGGCGGAACATTGCTATTATAACAGCCGCTTCTTCATTTGTCAACCACTTTTTTATCTTTTTTCAAAGATCTTTTTGCGGTTCACATCCGGAGCATCGCTGTCAGACAGCTTTGTTAGAATACCAAACCGCGCCCGATTTGTCAACACCTTTTTTTCATCTTTTTCCCTTTTTCGAATATCAACTATTTGCCCCGCTTATTTCGGTAATACCTCTGTGCAAAATAGAAAATGGGCTGGGCAAACCGGGCTGTCGGTGTTATAATGCTCTATTATATAAATAGTATGCACAGGAGTGATCTTTCTGTTTATCCACCGTATGTCCGCAACCTTCGGTAAGCTTCAGGGCCGCACTTTGGAACTGAAGGATGGCCTGAATATCATACAGGCCCCCAATGAGACTGGGAAATCTACCTGGTGTGCTTTTCTGATCTCCATGCTCTATGGCATCAACAGCCGGGAGCGGGACAAGGCAGGCTTTATTGCTGATAAAAACCGATATGCCCCGTGGAGCGGGACCGCCATGTCCGGGCGGATCGACTGCCGGACAGAAAGCGGTGATCTAACACTTCTCCGGACAACCAGGCGTCAAGGCGCCCCCATGGGCGAATTCCAGGCCGTTTATACCGGCACCGGCGACGCGGTCCCCGCTCTTTCCGGTCCTGTTTGCGGCGAAACACTTTTGGGCGTCAGCCGGGAGGTGTTTGAACGCAGCGCCTTCATTCGTCAGGCCGGGCTTCCGATCAGTCAGGACGCCGGTCTGGAACGGCGTATCGCCTCTCTCATCACCTCCGGGGAGGAGGACACCTCCTATTCAGAGGCCGCCGACACATTAAAGAAACAGCTGAACCGCCGCCGGCACAACAAAACCGGTCAGATCCCCGCTCTGGAGGCGGAGCGGCGGGAGATAGAGTGCCAAATTGAGGAGGCGGAACAGCTGGCATTGCAGTTGACTGAGGCCCATGTTCAGGCAGATTCTCATGCAAAACAGGAGGCGGCTCTCACCTCCGAGCTGGCCTATCACGATCAATGGGAGGCCGCGCAGCAGCAGGAAGCCATCAGAGAAGCCGAGTCTGCCGCCCAGCTGGCGGAACAGCGCGCCGCTGTTCTGCACCAGCGCATCGAGGCGGAGCACATCCCGGAAAACGACACCATCGGCCGCCTGCGGGGTGCCATTGTCAACTTGGAAACTGTGCGTCGAGGCGTGGAGAAGGCCAGAGCCGAACGGGACGAGGCGATGAAGGTCCTTCTGAAAGCCGAAGCCGCGGTCAACGAGAGCCCCTTTGCGGGGCAGACGGCGGAGCAGGCCCTGCGGGATGCCTCGGAACCGCCGAAAGTACGCCCCGATCTGCTTCCCACCGCTTTGCTCTCCGCCGCACTGATCCTTCTGTCCGGCCTTGCGGGATATTTGCTCCGGCAGCCCCTTGTCCTCTACGCCGGACTCGGAGCCGCCATCGCGGTATGCTGGGTCCTGGGCAGGCGTGCCAGAGCCAATGCCCGCCGTGCCGCCCTCCTCAAGCGCTTCGGAACGTCTGTCCAGGAGGAGATCGCCGCCCTGGCGGATACCTATGTTAAATTATTGGAGGCCCGGGATACCGCCCAGATTGACGTCAACGCCAAATCCGCCGCCGCCGACAGCCTGTATGCCTCCCTCTCCTCCAACGAACAGGGCATTTTGCTGGAAGTCCGCCGCTTCGCCCCCGCCGCTTACGACATTCCCACCGCCGACAGCCTGCTGCGGAGCTGTGCCGTCCGCCGCCGGGAGCTGACAGAGGCGGAGTCTGCCGCGCGGGAGGCCCGGATCCGCTGTGATCTGCAAAAACAGCAAGTCTTCTCCTCGCCGGAGGGGCTCACCGCTCCCCTGGCTCCGCCGCTCCGGGACCGCGCCGCCGTCACGTCGGATCTGGAGGCCACCCGCGGCCAGCTGGCCGCCGCCGTCTCCTCTGCCGACCGCCTGGACGGACGGCTCCACGCCATCGGCGATCCCGCAGTCCTGCGCTCCGCCGCCGCGCATCTCTCCGCGCAGATCGATGCGCTGGAAGCGGAATATGATGCCATCCAAATGGCAATGGGCGCTCTGGATGCGGCAAACGCCGCCCTGCAGAACCGCTTTTCTCCCGCCCTGGGCCGCCGGGCCGCCGAGATCTTCAGTGAGCTGACGGAGGGGCGGTACAGCGGCGTGGTCCTGGACAGGGCCTTCCATCTGTCGGCGGAGCCCGCCGGAGACGCCGTATACCGGGACGCCGCCCTGCTGTCCGCCGGCGCGTCGGACCAGCTGTACCTGGCCACGCGGCTGGCCATCTGTGAGCTGGTGCTGCCGGCGGAAAACGCCGTTCCCATCGTGCTGGACGACGCTTTGGCAAACTTTGACGACGCCCGCTGTGCCGCCGCCCTGCGCTGGCTGAAAAAAGCCGCCCAAAAGCGGCAGATCCTGCTGTTCACCTGCCACAGCCGGGAGGCGGGTTTCTTTGCGGGAGACGATGAAGTTTCCATTCAGCGGTTGACGGACGCGGTATAACGGGTATAAGATACTCTTTGCTGATTTGTTTATACTATTTAATCATATATGTAAGAAGGAGACATCAGACATTATGAGCGAATGCACCCATAATTGCTCCACCTGCGGTGAGAGCTGCAGCGAGCGGCAGGAACCCCAGTCTCTGCTGAAAGAACACAACCCCGCCGCCAGGGTGGGCAAGGTCTACGGCATCGTGTCCGGCAAGGGCGGCGTGGGCAAATCCATGGTCACCAGCCAGCTGGCCGTCACCATGCGCCGCCGGGGCCATCAGGTCGGCATTCTGGACGCCGACGTCACCGGTCCCTCCATCCCCAAGGCCTTCGGTGTTCACGGCCAGGCCATGGGCAGCGAGCAGGGGCTCTATCCCATGGAATCCCGCACCGGCATCCAGATCATGTCCACCAACCTGCTGCTGGCCAACGAGACCGATCCCGTCATCTGGCGCGGCCCCGTCATCTCCGGCGTGGTCCAGCAGTTCTGGACCGACGTGCTGTGGAACTGCGACTACCTGTTTGTGGATATGCCTCCGGGGACCGGCGACGTGTCCCTGTCCGTGTTCCAGTCCATTCCCCTGGACGGCATCATCATCGTGGCCTCCCCCCAGGAGCTGGTGAGCATGGTGGTGGAAAAGGCCGTCAAGATGGCGGAGATGATGGAGGTCCCCATTCTGGGCCTGGTGGAAAATATGAGCTATGTGACCTGCCCGGACTGCGGAAAAAAGCTCCATCTCTTCGGCGAGGGCAAGACCGCCGAGGCCGCCGCGCGCCACAGCCTGTCCGTGCTGACGGAGATGCCTATCGATCCCGCCCTGGCCGCTCTTACCGATGCCGGGGACATTGAATCCTTCCAGGGCAGCTGGCTGGATGCCGCCGCCGACAAGCTGGAGGGCAAATAACCATGCCCAAACCGCGCCGTGTCCGCCCACGGCGCGGTTTTTTGCCCTTTTTTGTCCATTTCGTACAATAATATGTACTATCTGCACGGAAATAGAAAAACTGTTTTTGTGTGGAAAAACAGTTGCAAAACCACATATAATTCGAGATAATAGAGATGCAATCACCGTTTTTGCAAACGAAAAAAACAGATACAACGAGGGGGATTTTCCTATGCAGGAACTGAAGGACCGCATTGTGAAAGAGGGCAAGGTCCTGCCCGGCAACATCATCAAGGTGGACGGCTTCCTGAACCACCGCATCGACACCGAGCTGATGGACCACATCGCCGAGGAATTCGGCAAGCACTTCAACATGGACGAGGTCACCGTGATCCTCACCGCCGAGGCCTCCGGCATCGCTCTGTCCGCCGTGGTGGCCCACCATTTCCACAAGCCCATGATCTTTGCCAAGAAGGCCAAGAGCGACAACATCGAGGGCGGCCTGTACCAGAGCGACATTTTCTCCTACACCTATAAGAAAAAGGTCACCCTCCTGGTCTCCAAGGAGTGGCTGCGTGCCGAGGACAAGGTCCTCATCATCGACGACTTTATGGCCAACGGCGAAGCCATGCGGGGTCTGTGCGACATCGTGAACGCCGCGGGCGCCACACTGGTGGGCATCGGCTGCGCCGTGGAAAAGGGCTTCCAGGGCGGCGGCGACCGTCTCCGCGCCGCCGGCGTGAACCTGAAGTCCCTGGCCATCATCGAGTCCGCCGAGCCCGGCAACATCGTCTTCCGGGACGAGGACTGATTTTCCCGTTCCTGGAAAACCCCTGTGCTCCCTTTTTCGTCTGTATGTGCAGAGGCGGACGTCCGCCCCGCCATCGATAAGGAGGCACATTATGAAAAAGACATCCATCGTTCTGGCAGCCCTGCTGCTCCTGTCCTGCGGGTTCCTCTCCGGCTGCCGGGAGGACCGGGGCGCTGCCGCCGCCAAGCCCGTCATCTACCTCTATCCGGAGGAGACAGAGGAGCCGGTGGACGCTAAGCCGGCGAACTGCCCCTGCCCCCAGCGGGAGATGGAGGTCACCGTCTCTCTGGACTATGACGGGGAGCTGACCTGCGTCTACCCCGCCATGGAAAACGGCGCCTGGACCGTCACCGCCAGCCCTGACGGCACGCTGACAGACGCCGGGGGACAGGTCTACAACTACCTTTACTGGGAGGGTGTCGACCACACGGAATACAACTTCTCCCAAGGCTTCTGCGTCCCCGGCGGAGAAACTGCCGCCTTTTTGGAGGACGCCCTGGCCCAGCTGGGCCTCACCCGCCGGGAGGCCAATGAGTTCATCGTCTACTGGCTCCCCCGCATGGAGCCCAATCCCTATAACCTGATTGCCTTTCAGTCCGGCGCCTACACCGACCACGCTGTGCTCACCGTCACTCCGGAGCCGGACAGCGTCCTGCGGGTGTTCATGGCCTGGAAGCCCCTGGCTTCCCCCGTCGTGCTCCCCGAGCAGGTTTTGACTCCCGCTGACCGCTCCGGCTTCACCGTTGTGGAGTGGGGCGGTACGGAGGTCCCATCATAATTTCTCAATTAAAGGAGGAATTTCCCTTGTCCCACCAAACCGTTATCGTTCTTGACTTCGGCGGCCAATACAACCAGCTGATCGCCCGCCGGGTCCGTGAGTGCGGCGTTTACTGTGAGGTAAAGCCCTGCGCCACGTCCCTGGACACGATCAAGGCCATGGGCCCTATCGGCATCATCTTCACCGGCGGCCCCAACAGCGTGTATGATTCCAAGTCTCCTCAGGTGGACCCCGCCATCTTTACATGGGGCGTGCCCATTCTGGGTATCTGCTACGGCTGCCAGCTGATGGCCCACAGCCTGGGCGGCAGAGTCACTGCCGCCGCGGATGACGCCGCCCGGGAATACGGCAAGACCGAGACCTATTTCGACACCGCCTGCAAGCTCTTCAAGGGCCTGCCGGAGCAGGGCATCACCTGGATGAGCCACGGCGACTACATGGAGAAGGTCCCCGAGGGCTTCTCCCTGGTGGCCCGCTCCGACGCCTGCCCCAATGTGGCTATCTGTGACGAGAGCCGGGGCTTCTATGGTGTCCAGTACCACCCAGAGGTCAACCACACCCAGCACGGCACCGACATGATCCGCAATTTCCTGTACGAGGTCTGCGGTGCCAAGGGCGACTGGACCATGGGCGACTACAAGGAGACCGCCATCCGCCAGATCCGGGAAAAGGTGGGGGACGGCCGCGTACTGCTGGCCCTGTCCGGCGGCGTGGACTCCTCCGTGGCCGCAGCCCTGGTGGCCGAGGCCGTGGGCAGCCAATTGACCTGCGTGTTCGTGGACCACGGCCTCATGCGCCTGAACGAGGGCGATGAGGTGGAGGACGCCTTTAAGAAATGGGATATCAACTTTGTCCGCGCCAACGCCGAGGAGCTGTTCCTGGGCAAGCTGGCGGGCGTCTCTGAGCCGGAGCGCAAGCGTAAGATCATCGGTGAGGAGTTCATCCGCGTCTTTGAGGCGGAGGCCAAAAAGATCGGCCAGGTGGACTACCTGGTCCAGGGCACCATCTATCCCGACGTCATCGAGTCCGGCACCGGCGACGCCGCCGTGATCAAGAGCCACCACAACGTGGGCGGCCTGCCGGACTATGTGGACTTCAAGGAGATCATCGAGCCCCTGCGGATGCTGTTCAAGGACGAGGTGCGAAGCTTAGGCCGTGAGCTGGGCCTGCCGGAGTACCTGGTCATGCGCCAGCCCTTCCCCGGCCCCGGCCTTGCCATCCGTGTCATCGGCGAGATCACGAAGGATAAGCTGGATACCCTGCGTCTGGCGGACTTCATCTTCCGGGATGAGATCGCCAAGGCCCACCTGGAGGGCACCATGAACCAGTACTTCGCGGTGCTGACCAACATGCGCTCCGTGGGCGTCCAGGGCGACGGCCGGACCTATGACTACACCCTGGCCCTGCGCTCCGTCACCACCACGGACTTCATGACCGCCGACTGGACACGGATCCCTTATGACGTGCTGGACCGCGTATCGGTGCGCATTGTCAATGAAGTGCCCAACATCAACCGCATTGTCTACGACATCACGTCCAAGCCCCCCGCCACGATAGAGTGGGAATGACCGTTAAAACGGCGCAAACCCGCATGAATACAGGGTTTTTGACCTGTCACTTTGCCTTGTGATACTGGATTGATACTATTCGTTTCAACCCGGTCACACAAGAGAATGATTGCAAAGGGCAAGCGAACCGCCCTGCTGAACGACAAATTCAGCAGGGC
>JAETOQ010000091.1 GCA_021771635.1 Oscillospiraceae bacterium
TTTTGCCGGGAGGCCAAGAAGTACGGCGTCCTCTACTGCGTCCTGAAAGACCGGGACGCCACGGACGGGCTGACCGACATCATGGTACGGGCCGAGGACGCCAGCAAGATCAACCGCATCTTTGAGCGTTTCAACCTGGCTACGGTGGATATGGCCGAGGTCAGGCGGGAGATCGAACAGAGCCGTCAGGAACAGCAGAACGCCGCCCCGGAAGCGCCAGCGGCGGCAGAGCTGATGACCGAGCAGGAGGTGGACGATCTGCTGGACGCTATGCTCTCCCCCGCCCCGGAACAGGAGGGCGAGCTGCCCGTCCCGGAGCGCACCGCCCCCGAACAAGACAACGATGATTTTTTGGAGTCGGTGTTGGGCGTTTCCCCCACCAGGGAGGAAGGGCAGACCGAAAACCCCACCGAGGGCCGGATCGAGAAATCCCGTCAGTCCGAGCCTACCTCAAAGCCCAAAGAGCGAACCGCACCGGGTACTTCTGAACCGCAGGAGCGTTCCCGCCGTTCTGTCCGGCAGGAGTTGAACGACATCAAGGCGGAACAGAGGGAAAAGGCGGCAAAGGGCAGGGAGCAGTCCAAGCCCACCAAGGGGCCGAAACACAAGGCCCCGCGAAAGTATAAACCCAAACGGTTAAAGGAGCGATAACGATGCCGAATTATGATGATCTGTTTACCGAGCAGCCCGCCCCGCAGGAGCAAACGCCTTTTGACAAGGACGCATGGGCGGCGAAAAAGCAGGCGGAGCGCGAGGGCGTCTACGCCATGATCGACAACTATGTTCACGACATGGGAGTGGACGGCGGCGTGTTCCAAGCCTATCTGGACGTGCAGGCCCGCTTTGACCTCTACTCCGTGAGCAACGCCATCCTGATCGCCGCCCAATGCCCGGAGGCCACCAAGCTGGCCGACTTCGACACCTGGAAGGCCGACGGCGTGTACGTCAAGCGGTTCCAGGACGCCATCACCATCCTGGAACCGGGCAAGGAGTACAAAAAGGACGATGGCAGTGTGGGCGTGTCCTACAACGTGAAAAAGGTCTTTGATATTTCGCAGACCAGGGCCAACCAGCGGCCCGCCCCCGCCGTGGCCCGTAACGAGCGGCTTCTGCTGAAAGCCCTGATGAACAACGCCCCTTGCCGCTTCTCCATCTCCAACGAACTGCCGGAGGGCGTCAACGTGGCCTATCACCCGCAGAACAGCGTGATCTATGTGCGGCAAGGGCTGGACGCCCCCACCATCTTCCGGGGCGTGGCCCAGGAGTTGGCCCGCGCCCACATGGACAAGGGTGGTATCGCCTGTGAAAGCCCCGACTTCATGGCGTACAGCGTGTCCTATATGCTGTGCAAGAGAAACGGCGTGTCGGTGGAGGGTTTTTCCTTTGACCGCCTGCCGGAGAGCTACGCCATGATGGACGCCAAGGCGCTCCGGGCCGAGGCGGGCGTCATGCGGGACGTGGCTGGCACCATCACCGCCGATATGAACCGGCTCTTTGCCGCCCAGGAGAAAGCGCAGAAAAACCGGGACGGCGGCGCGAGGTAAGGAGGACGCTCTATGCGTGATGAAAAACGTGTGGTCACGCTGAACGGCTTCGAGCAGCGGCTTATGGTGGCGGGCCTGACCGACTTCCGCAACGACGCCCTCCGGGACGGCAAGCCCACCGAGGATGTGGACGACCTGATATTAAAGGTAATTGACGCGCCGACCAAGCGGGAGAAACGGAGGGCTGACCGTGAGGCAAGATAAATTTTCCAAGGCCCACCTGACCCTCTACGCCTGCGGCATCATCCCCGTGGTCTGGCTGGCCCTGCTGCTGGCCCCCTATGTGGGCGGCGGTCTGCTGGGGCTGGTGCGTTACGGCAGGGCGGTGCTGAATGACCCGCTCCACATCGTACTGTGCGGGGACAGCCTGAAAACTGTCCTTGTCTTTCTGCTGTGTTACGGGCTGGGCATCGGTATCTACCTCTCCACTGACCGCAACTACCGCAGGCGGGAGGAACACGGCTCCGCCAAGTGGGGCACCGCCCAGGCCGTCAGGAAAAAGTACGCCAACAGGAAAGTGACCGAGAACAAGATACTGACGCAGAACGTAGCCATAGGGCTGGACGGACGCAAACACCGGCGCAACCTCAATATTTTGGTGTGCGGCGGCTCCGGTGCGGGCAAGACGAGGTTTTTCGCAAAGCCCAATATCATGAACGCCAACACCAGCTTTGTGTGCCTCGATCCCAAGGGCGAACTGCTGCGGGACACCGGGAACCTGTTGAAAGCCAAGGGGTACGACATTAAGGTGATCGACCTTATCAACATGGAGAAAAGCTACTGCTACAACCCGTTTGTCTATCTCCGCAGCGACAACGACATCCAGCGGCTGGTGACGAACCTGTTCAAGAACACCACGCCCAAGGGCAGTCAGAGCCAAGACCCCTTTTGGGATCAGGCGGCACAAATGCTCCTGCTGGCGCTGGTGTTCTATCTCCACTATGAAGCCCCGCCCGATGAACAGAACTTCCCGATGGTCATGGAAATGATACGGGCCGGGGAAGTCAGGGAGGACAACGACGAGTTTCAATCGCCGCTGGATGAACTCTTTGACCGTCTGGAAATGAGGAACCCGGAGCATATCGCCCTGAAATACTACCGCAATTACCGCTCCGGCAGCGGCAAGACCCTGAAATCCATCCAGATCACGCTGGTGTCCCGGCTGGAAAAGTTCAACCTGGAATCCCTGGCCGGTATGACGCAGACAGACGAGATGGAGCTATGGAGCCTGGGCGAGAAAAAGACGGCCATTTTTGCCGTCATTCCAGATAATGATAGCTCATTTAACTTCATCGTGGGGCTTCTCTACACCCAGCTTTTCCAGCAGCTCTACTATCAGGCGGACGTGGTACACGGCGGGCGTCTGCCCGTCCACGTCCACTTCGTCATGGACGAGTTTGCAAATGTCGCCTTGCCCGATGAATTTGACAAGCTGCTGGCTACCATGCGGAGCCGGGAGATCTCCGTGAGCATCATCATCCAGAACCTCGCCCAGCTAAAGGCCCTCTTTGAGAAACAGTGGGAGAGCATCGTGGGCAACTGCGACGAGTTTATCTATTTGGGGGGAAATGAGCAGGCGACGCACGAGTACGTTTCCAAACTGCTGGGCAAGGAAACCATCGACACGAACACCTATGGACAGTCCAGGGGGCGGAGCGGCAGCTACTCCACCAACTGGCAATTAGCGGGCCGCGAACTGCTTATGCCGGATGAAGTGCGTATGCTGGACAACCAGTACGCGCTTCTTTTTATCCGTGGGGAGCGGCCTATCCAGGACTTCAAGTACGACATTCTGAAACACCCCAACGTGAAACTGACCACAGACGGCGGGGCCGAACCGTACCGGCACGGCGAGGACACCCACAGCATCGCTTCTATCCAGTTTGACCCGGAACTGCTGAAACAGGCAGTGGAGGTGGAACTGGACGCCGGACAACACCGGTTAATTCTTCTCACCGAGGAAGAATTGGAGGAATATATCATCAATCATGGAGGTAACACACAATGAGCATTTTCAAGAAAAACGAAAAGAAGAACGACAACCGCCTGCCCATGCCCAACAAGGTAAAGCGGGGCTACCGCTGGTACTGTTCCCTGGTGGCGGTGGTGGCCCTGATGGGCTGCTGCACCATGACGGCCTTTGCCGCCCCCGCCGCTGGCGGCGACCCCCTCACCGTTATCAACAATTTGTCTGAGTTCATCTTCGGCCTGATCCGCGCCGTGGGCTTGATCCTGCTGGGCTGGGGCATCGTCCAGGTGGGCCTCTCCCTCCAGAGCCACGACCCCTCCCAGCGTTCCAACGGCTTCCTGACCCTGGCTGGCGGCGTCATTATCACCTTTGCCAAGGAGATTTTGACCCTTATCACCGGCGCATAAGCACTCATTATCCACTGACACGGGGGCAGGCCCTCGTCGGCGCAAAGTCCGCATGGCCCCGTTTCCGCCTTGTGGCGAAAGCGGGGCCTGCTCCCTTGCGCCTCCTCTCCCACAAAATCTTCGATTTTGCGGGAACCCATATTAGCCTGCCCCTTAAAGGAGGTGCTTTGCGTGTCGGATAATTGGGTAGTCCAGAATTTGGAGAACGCTTTGGAGGTCTGGAACGGCAAGTTGAGCGAGATATGGCAACTTATCACGCAGTCCCCCCAGGACTTCAAGGGCGGCGCGATCTGGAACGTGGTGTCGGACATCCACGGTGCGTTGCAGGCCATCGGCTACGCCCTGCTGGTGCTGTTTTTTGTGGTGGGCGTGGTCAAGACCTGCGGCAGTTTTGTGGAGGTCAAAAAGCCGGAACACGCGCTGAAGCTGTTCGTCCGTTTTGCGCTGGCAAAGGCCCTTATCACCTATGGCATGGAACTGATGCTGGCTCTGTTGAGTATCATCCAGGGCGTGGTGTCCTCCATTATGAACGCGGCGGGCTTCGGAGCGCCATCGTCCACCGTCCTGCCCGTCGAGATCGTGACGGCCATTGAGGACTGCGGCTTTTTTGAGAGCATACCCCTTTGGGCGGTGACGCTGATCGGCGGGCTGTTCATTTGGGTGCTGTCCTTTGTCATGATTTTGAGCGTCTACGGGCGCTTTTTCAAGATGTATATGTACGCTGCGCTGGCCCCCATCCCCCTGTCCAGCTTTGCCGGGGAACCCAGCCAGAACGTGGGCAAGAGCTTCTTGAAGAGCTATGCCGCCGTCTGTCTGGAGGGGGCCGTCATTGTGCTGGCCTGCATCATCTTCTCCGTGTTTGCCAGTTCCCCGCCCGCCGTTGACCCGGACGCGGCGGCGGCTTCTATGGTGTGGAGCTATGTCGGGGAATTGACGTTTAATATGCTTATCTTGGTGGGCAGCGTCAAAATGTCCGACCATGTTGTGCGTGAAATGATGGGCTTGTAAAGGAGGGCAGGATGAAGCAATTTTATGTGTTTAAGGACGGGCGGATGCAGGGCAGCGCCGCTACAAGAGAGTTGGCGATTGACCTGATCCGTCAGTATCAAAAGCTGGAAACTCACCCGTTTTTGCGTTCGGAGTTCAGCATGATCGAGGGGGAGGAAGAATTTGTGCCCTACCCCTCCCGGCAAAAGACGCCCCGGAAAAAGAGCGGGATGGAGCGATAGGAGGTCTTATTTTGGAAGTCAAAATCAACCGTGAAATCCGCAACTACACGGAGAGTATGTTTTTCGGGCTGTCCCTGCGGCAGCTCGTTTTTTCTGCCCTGGCGGTAGTCGTGGCCGTGGGGCTGTACTTTCTGCTGAAACCCTATGTCGGCACGGAAACCGTGTCCTGGATGTGCGTCCTGGGCGCGGCTCCCTTTGCCGCCCTGGGCTTCTTCACCTACCACGGCATGACGGCGGAGCAGTTTATTTGGGCGTGGCTGCGCTCGGAGCTGTTGGAACCGCGAGAACTCCGCTTTGAATCGTCCACGCTGTACTACGACATTTTGAAACCCGGCATGGATAAGCGGGAAAAGGAGGAATACAAGCGCCATGATTAAGAGTATCAAGACCATCATGCGGCAGGATCGGGAGCCGTACCGTATCCCCCGCAGGGTGCAGGACGTGATACCCATTCAATGCGTCTGGCCGGACGGCATTTTTAAGGTGGGCATCAAATTCTCCAAGACCTACCGCTTCACCGACATCAATTACAAGGTGGCAAGCCGGGAGGACAAGGAAACCATGTTCCTGGCCTACTCGGAGCTGTTGAACGGCCTGGACAGCGCCGCCACCACCAAGCTGACCATTTGCAACCGCCGCCAGAGCCAAGCGGACTTTGAACAGTCTGTCCTTATGTCCATGCGGAGGGACGGCCTGGACAAGTACCGCAAGGAGTACAACCAAATGCTCATTGACAAGGCGACCGGGGCCAACGGCATCATCCAGGAGAAACTTGTCACCGTGACCGTCTACAAGCGGGACATTGAGGACGCTCGCGCCTACTTCACCCGCATCGGGGCCGACCTGACCGCCCGCTTCGCCGCCCTCGGCTCCAAGTGCGTGGAGCTGGACGCCGCTGACCGGCTGCGTATTCTCCACGACTTCTACCGGGCCGGGGACGAGGGCAGTTTTCACTTCGATATGGCGGATATGGCCCGGAAGGGCCACGACTTCAAGGACTATATCTGCCCGGACGGTATTGAGAAGCACAGCGACTACCTGAAGCTGGGCGACCGCTATTGCCGGGTGCTGTTCCTGAAGGACTACGCCAACTATATCCAGGACGAGATCGTGGCCGACTTGACCGACCTGAACCGCAATATGATGTTGTCCATTGACATCCTCTCCGTGCCCACCGACGAGGCCGTGCGGGAGGTGGAGAACCGTCTGCTGGGGGTAGAAACCAATATCACAAACTGGCAGCGCCGCCAGAATCAGAACAACAACTTCTCTGCCATCGTTCCCTACGACATGGAGTTGCAGCGCAAGGAGAGCAAGGAGTTCCTGGCCGACCTCACCACCCGCGACCAGCGGATGATGCAGGCTGTCCTCACCCTTGTCATCACCGCCGACAGCAAACAGCAGCTTGACAGCGACACGGAAAAGGTGCGCTCCCTGTC
>JAETOQ010000005.1 GCA_021771635.1 Oscillospiraceae bacterium
GACTGGCACCGCCAGATCTCCCTGCTGGCAGAGGAAAGCGTGGACACCATGCGGGTCCTCTCCCCCATCCCCCTGAACGCGGGCGTGTTCGCGGAGAATATCAACACCGTGGGCATTGACTTGAAGCACCTGCCCGTGGGCACTCACCTCCGCATCGGTGAAACGGAAGTGGAGGTCACCCAAATCGGCAAGGAGTGTCACAACGACTGTGCCATCAAAAAGGCTGTCGGCAAATGCGTCATGCCCACCGAGGGCATCTTCGTGGTGGTGGTCCGGGAGGGCGTTGTCCGGCCCGGGGACGAAATTGAAATTCTGGAGGCCGCGAAATGAAGCTCATTAAAACCGAAGACGCCGTGGGCCATGTGCTGTGCCATGACATGACACAGATCATCAAGGATACATACAAGGACGCCCGGTTCCGCAAGGGCCATGTGGTGACGGAGGAGGACATCCCCGTCCTGCTGTCCATGGGCAAGGAGCACCTCTACGTCTGGGAGATGACCCCCGGCATGGTCCACGAAAATGACGCGGCGGAGCGGCTGGCCGCCCTCTGCGGCAAGACCAACATGGAGTGGAGCGAGACCAAGGAGGGCAAAATTGAACTGAAAGCCGCCTGCGACGGCCTGTTCCGTGTCAACAGCGATAAACTGGTTGCGGTCAACTCTGTGGAGGATGTGATGATCGCCACCCGCAAGGGCAATACCGCCGTCCGCAAAGGCGACAAGCTGGCGGGCACCCGTGTGATCCCGCTGATCATTGAGGAGGAAAAACTGAAGGCGGCGGAACAGGCAGCCGGGGAAAAGCCGCTGCTGGAGCTGCTGCCGTACATCAAAAAGACCGCCGCCATTATTGCCACCGGCAGCGAGGTGAAAAAGGGCCTCATTCAGGACACCTTCACCCCGGTGGTGAAAGACAAGCTGGCGGCGTATGGCATTGCCACCGTGTCCATTACCTACTCCGGCGACGGCGTGGAGAATGTGGCAGCCGCCATCGCCGAGGCCCGGGAGATCGGCACGGATATCATCCTGTGCACCGGCGGCATGAGCGTGGACCCCGATGACAACACCCCCGGGGCTATCCGGCAGAGCGGCGCCCGCATCGTCACCTACGGTGCCCCGGTGCTGCCCGGCGCCATGTTCCTGCTGGGCTATTATGACGACGGCACCGCTGTGATGGGCCTGCCTGGCTGCGTCATGTACGCCGGCGCCACCATCTTCGACCTGGCCCTGCCCCGCATCGCCGCGGGCGTGGAAATGACCCGGGCGGACTTTGCCGCCATGGGCGAGGGCGGATTGTGCCTGGGCTGCAAGCCCTGCCACTGGCCCGTCTGCCCCTTTGGAAAATAACAGGCTAACAGCGTAAGGGCGCCTACGTGCGCTCTTGCGTTTCCCAACCGTTGACCTCAGGCGAGTATCACGTTATCTTCTCCTTGCGGAGTATGAATAAATATTGTATGATTCAGAAAGGAAGCATCAACATGAAGAAGTATCTGTCTCTTTTACTGGCCCTGTGCCTGGTCCTGGCGCTGACCGCCTGCGGTAGTTCCAAAGAAGAACCCGCAAAGACCGAGGAACCCGCCAAAACGGAAGAGCCCGCCGCCGAGCCGGTGGAGATCACCGTCTTTGCCGCCGCCTCCATGCAGGAATCCCTGAACGCGGCCATCGAGCAGTACAAGGCCGTGGCCCCCGAAGTCACTGTTGTCACCACCTATGACTCCTCCGGCACCCTGCTGACTCAGATCAAGGAGGGCGCCTCCTGCGATCTGTTCATCTCCGCCGCTCCCAAGCAGATCAACGCGCTGGACGGCTCCTTGAAGGACGACGCTGAGAAGAACCCCGACGGCCTGGACTGCATCGTGGAAGGCTCCCGCCTGGACCTGCTGGAGAACAAGGTCACCCTGGCTGTGCCCGAGGGCAATCCCGCCGGCATTGAGAGCTTCGACCAGCTGGCCGACCTGCTGAAGAGCGGCGACATCGCCCTGGCTATCGGCAACAGCGACGTGCCTGTGGGCCAGTACACCCAGAAGATCTTTGCCTATTATGGGATCGACGAGGGTGCCATTGCCAGCAAGCTGACCTACGGCTCCAATGTGAAGGAAGTCACCACCCAGGTCTCCGAGGGCGCCGTGGACTGCGGCATTATTTACGGCACCGATGCCTTCTCCGCCGGCCTGACCGTGGTGGACAGTGCCACCGCCGAGATGTGCGGACAGGTCATCTATCCCGCCGCAGTGCTGAATGTGGGTGAGCAGCCCGAGGCCGCACAGGCCTTCCTGGACTACCTCTGCACCGCCGACGCTCTGGCCTGCTTCGAGGCTGTCGGCTTCTCTCCCATGGTGTAACCAGGGCGCTGCCCTGGACCCGCCGCTTTTGAAAAAGCGGACAAAACTTTTCACAAACTCCCACCCGGGCAGGTGATTTTTGATGGACTGGTATCCCCTTTATAACTCGCTCCGCATTGCGGCGATTTCCACTGTTGCCGTGTTTTTCCTGGGCATCTTTGCCGCCTATTACATCGCGAAGCTGCCCCGGCTGGTGAAGGGCGTGCTGGATGTGGTGCTGACGCTGCCGCTGGTGCTGCCGCCCACCGTGGTGGGCTGGCTGCTGCTGTGCCTGCTGGGCCCCAAGCGCCCTCTCGGCGCCTGGGTGCAGGCCGCCTTCGGCGTGAAGCTGGTGATGACCTGGTGGTCCGCTATTTTCGCCACCGTAGTGGTCGCTTTCCCGCTGATGTACCGCACCGCCCGGGGTGCCTTCGAAAGCTTCGACCACAATCTGGCGGACGCGGGCCGGACGCTGGGCCGGTCCAACGCCTGGGTGTTCTGGCGGGTACAGATGCCGGTGTGCAAACAGGGCATCCTGGCGGGGACAGTGCTGGCCTTCGCCCGGGCGCTTGGAGAGTACGGCGCCACCTCCATGATCGCGGGCTACACGCCGGGCCGTACCGCCACCATTTCCACCACGGTCTATCAGCTGTGGCGGACCAACGACGACATTGGCGCGCTGAAATGGGTGCTGGTGAACATCGCCATCTCGGCGGTGTTCCTGCTGGCGGTGAACCTGTTGGAGACCCGGCAGCGGCAGAAGGGAGGCGGACGCTGATGGCCCTTTCTGTGGACATCCGTAAAAAAATGGGTGACTTCCAGCTGGAAGTCCAGTTTGAGGCAGAGAGGGAGATCCTGGCCCTGCTGGGCGCCTCCGGCTGTGGAAAAAGCGTCACTTTACGGTGCATCGCGGGTATTCTGACGCCGGACGAGGGTAAGATCGTGCTGGACGGGGTGCCGCTGTTTGACAGCGCCGCGAAGATCGACCTGCCGCCGCAAAAGCGGCAGGTGGGTTATCTGTTCCAGCAGTACGCCCTGTTCCCTAATATGACGGTACGGCAGAACATCGCCGCGGCAGTGCGGGACAAACAGCGGCGAAAGGCTGTGACAGAGGAAAAGCTCCGCCAGTTCCGGTTGGAGGAGGTGGCGGACAAACGCCCAGGCCAGATCTCCGGCGGACAGCAGCAGCGAGCGGCACTGGCCCGCATTCTGGCGTCGGAGCCGAAAACCATTCTGCTGGATGAACCCTTTTCGGCCCTGGACAGCTATTTGAAATACCAGCTGGAAGTGGAGCTGGCGGAGACGCTGGAGCAGTTTCCCGGCACCATCCTGTGGGTCTCCCACGACCGGAATGAGGTGTTCCGTAACTGCCGCCGGGTCTGTGTGCTGGACCAGGGAAAGTCCCAGGGGACCTTTACCCTGCGGGAGCTGTTTCACGAGCCGGTGACGGAGGCCGCGGCCCGGCTTTCCGGCTGCAAAAACTATGCGGACGCGGTCCCATCGGGCAATGCCGTATCCCTGCCGGAGTGGGGCCTGACGCTGGACTGCGGCAAGGAGGTAAGCGCGGACATCCGCCGCGTCGGCATCCGTGCCCACCACGTCACTATGACGGCGGCCAATGCCCCCGGCGCTTTCCCCTGTGAGGTATTGCGGGTCATTCAGGATGTGTTTATCACCATTGTTCTGCTGCGGCCGGAGGGCGCAGCCCCGGACGCGCCGCCTCTGCGGATGGAGCTGGAACGGGATGCCTGGCATGCGGCGAAGAACAAGGGGCGCGTTTGGATTACCATTCAGCCGAGGGATATTTTGTTGCTGAAGTGAGGAGATAACATGATGTATCGTGCTGCTGTTTTGACGGTCAGTGACCGCAGCTTCCGTGGGGAACGCCCCGACGCCGGCGGACCGCTGGTGGCGGAAATGCTGAAAAACGCGGGATATGAGGTAGCGCTCACCGCAATCGTCCCGGACGAACAGGCCCAAATTGAGGAAAAACTTAGGGAACTTGCTGACAGTGGAGAAGTCCAGCTCCTGGTGACCACCGGCGGCACCGGCTTCGCGCCCCGGGACGTGACCCCGGAGGCCACGCTGGCGGTCTGCGACCGGCTGACCCCCGGCATTCCGGAGGCCATGCGCTATGCCTCCATGCAGGTGACGAGCCGTGCCATGCTGTCCCGTGCCCAGGCGGGCATCCGGAAAGGGACGCTGATCATCAACCTCCCCGGCTCCCCCAAAGCCGCCAGGGAGAATCTGGAGGCCGTCCTCCCCGCCCTTTCCCACGGGCTGGAGATGCTCTCCGGCCGTCCCGCCGACTGCGCCAAGCTGATAGATTAAATCCCTATATACAAAGCGATGAGCGCCAGGAGATTTTCTCCTGGCGCTCAATTTACTTGCTGTCAATGATCAGTGGTCCCCCACAGGTCGTTCCACCAGTCTCCGCCGCTGGGATCGGTGGAGGGCTCGGCAGGCTCCGTGGGCGTGGTGGGCTGAACAGGCTGCCCTTCCGTGCCGCCGTCGGGATCGCCCACAGTGCCGCCCTCATTGGGAGAGGGCGGGATATAGTTGGGATCACTGGGGTCATTCTCAGGAAGCGTGGGATTGTCCGGATCCTCTATGATCATTCCAGAGTGGACCGGACAGCCGCCGGGGCCCGCCTCGGTAGGCTCCAGCGCCTTTTCCATGTTGGCGATCAGATAGGGATCATCAGACGCTGTGATGGTGGGGCCATAGTCCGCACGCACGTAGTCCAAAAATGCCTTCTGCACCACGGACTCCGCCGGACAGTCCTCCGTGGCCAGGCACTGGCCCTCGGTGCAGTAATCCCGGAATGCGTGGATGCCGCACTCCTCCTTGGGGCCTGTCCCCGCCGCCACCGTCACGGTAGCCACGCGGCTTCCCCGGCTGTCCGCCAGACAGGCCTCGGTGGGCTTCAGGCCGCTGTCCAGACAGACCTGCACGTTCTCCAGGCCGGTGGAGGGCCTGTCAAACTCCTTGTTGGGCAGGTCCGCGTGGACCTGCTGCATGACCTTCTTCCACATGGTGATGGCCGGGTTGCCGGAATAGCTGATCTTGGCGTTGTATTTATAGCCTGTCCACACCGCAGCCACATAGTAGGGGGTGTAGCCCACGAAATAGCGGTCAAAGTTGTCGCTGGTGGTGCCGGTCTTGCCGGCGATGGTCATGCCGCTGAATTTCGCGCTGCCGCCGGTGCCGCCGTTGACCGCGTCCGTCAGCATCTTGTTCATCAGATAGGCAGTGGTCTCCTTCATAGCCACGTGGCTCTCGCCCTCGTTCTCCAGGATCACATTGCCCTCGGAATCCTCCACCCGGAGATAGTACCGCGGCTCATTGTAAATACCGTTATTGGCAAAAGCCGCGTAGGCCGCCGCCATCTCCACGGTGTTCAACCCGTAGGTCAGACCGCCCATGCCCAAAGCCGACAGGTTCATATCGTCCGCCACCAGGGGCAGGTTCAGCTTCTCTGTGGCAAAGGCAAAAGATTCCGCTGTGCCCACTGACTCCAATGCCTGTACGGCGATGGTGTTGATGGAGCGCTTGATGCCCTCCGCCACCGTGGTCATGCCAGTATAGGTGTTGGGTGAGTTCTTGGGCCAGGGACTGCCGTTCAGCTCCTGCACCGGATAGTTGTCAAAGACTGTGCCCGGTGTGATGACGCCGGCGTCCAGTGCCGGAGCGTATGCCGTCAGGGGCTTCATGGAGGATCCAACCTGCCGGTGCAGTGTGGCATAGCTGGTGAGCAGATTTCCCTGCTTGTCCCCGCCCATGTCGCCCACCTGGGCCACGATGTTGCCGGTGGAGGGCTCGATGATGGTGATGCCGGAGTGGATCAGCTGTCCGTCCCGGCTGGTCAGATTGTTCAGATTGCCCCGGTCCGCGTAGACGGTCTCGGCGATCTCCTGGATCTCGGGGTCCAGGGTGGTATAAATGTGATAGCCGCTGTTGTAGAGCTTCAGGCGGGCCTCATCCACAGAGATTTTCAATTCATCCGCCAGGTCGGCGGAGACGGAGCGGATGACCTCGTCCACGAACCAGGAGTTGACCTCCACGCCGCCGGTGGCCCGCTCTACCAGCTCCTCGGCGGTGGCGGTATCGTCGCCGTCGGTGAACTGCAGGACCTCGTTCTTGGCAGCCTCATATTCCTCCTTTGTCAAATAGCAGAGTCCCGTATCAGGATCATACATTTTCCAAAGGATATTCTCCTGCCGCTCCTTGTTCAGTTCCCTGGGCGTGGCTGTGGTCCCGTCATCTCTGGTAATGGTGATATCGTACATGGGTCCGTACATGGACGGATTGTTGGTGATGGCGATCAGGCTGGCACACTCCGCCACATCCAGGTCCCACACATCCTTGCCGAAGTAGTACTGCGCCGCCGTCTGCACACCGTAGCAGCCCTTGCCCAGATAGATGAAATTCAAATAGTAGGTCAGGATCTCTTCCTTGGTGTAATTCTTCTCAAATTCCAGCGCCCGGAAGATCTCCCGGATCTTCCGGTTGATGGTGCCGGCATTGTCCTTCGTCATGTTTTTCAGCACCTGCTGGGTGATGGTGGAGCCGCCGAAGGTCTTTCCGCCGGTGAATACGTTCAGCGTCGCGCTGGCGGTCCGCTTCCAGTCCACGCCTTGGTGCTGGAAGAACCGCTCGTCCTCAATGGCCACGGCGGCCTGCCAAAGGGCGTCCGGGATCTGGTCATAGGTCACCAGCACGCGGTTCTCGTCCCCGTGGATCGTCTGGAACTCCACCCACTCCCCGGTCTCCTTGTCCTCATAATAGATAAAGGAGCTGAGGTTCAGGGTGTAATCATCCGCGTTGACATCCAGAGACGGTGCCAGCGTGGTGTCCACATACTTCATAAAAATGCCCGCGATCATAGCGGCCGTACAGATGCCGATCAAGACCAGCGTGCCAAGAACGCCGAATACCTTCCCAGCGATGCTTCCCCGCTTCCGCGCCTTCGCCGGGCGGTGGGAATGCTGTTCAGACGGCCGTTCCTTTCTTCCGTGCTCCAATGAGGGGCACCTCCTTTTCATAGATTTGGCAGATCCTCTGTCCGGCAGGAAACATCCTGTGATACAGAAGTCAACAATACACCATAATACTTTTTATTGTATCATCCCATGTCAACATTGAAAATGTCGCATTTTTCCGAAAAAAAGTTTCCGTTTTGCATGACTTTTTTCTTTTTGGGCAGGATAAGGTTCCATGCAAAGGCGTTCTTCCCCTTTTTTTCACATCTTCTCCGCTTGCATTCCGGCGGAAATTCAGGTACAATAACTCCACCCGAGGAAAAAGGAGGACTTTCCTGATGAGTGAAGATTTTGGCCCCACTTTTATTACCGTCACGGATGAGGACGGCAATGAGATCGTCCTGGAGTTCGTGGACGCACTGGAATACAACGGCCAGACGTACCAGGCCTTCTTCCCCGCCGAAACGGAGGATGAGGACGATCCAGACAACGGCCTGGTGATCCTGAAGGTCATCCACGAGGACGGTGAGGACCTCCTCTCCACTCTGGATTCCGACGAGGAGATCGACGCGGTGTACGATTTGTTCATCGAATCGCTGTTCAATGAGGAGGACCAGTGATCTTCCCTCTTGCAATTCCGGTCCGGATATGATAATTTGAAAGTGCCCTGCGGGGTTTGTGATAGATCTTTTTTTAACCCACATTTCGTTATACGGGATGCCGGATCAGCTCGTGGTTCGCAGGCCTCCCGGCTGCTGTCTGCGGCTGGAAGTTGGAAGCGATAAAGCGTGCTGGAGGCGACCCACCTGTCCGTAAAGGTGCAGGTTATAACGAGGTCTACACGGCTGCCGCGGGGCACCTTTTTGCAGAGCAGACAGCTGCTCTGCTTTTTTATGTTTTCAGGAAATTTTCAGACTTCTGTTTTAAAATCAGTATCTGGATTTTCCACTTGCACAATGGGACGCTATCTATTATAATAGGTAAGTGCGCATTGCGCCTGAATATTTGAGAGGACTGAAACACAAATGAGTGCATCTAGAGAAAAGAAAAACCGTCAGGATCAGATCAGTTCCGGCTGGTCCGATCCCAAGACCGCCCGTGAGGCTCAGCAGCGCAAGGAGGAAAAGCGCAGCAATGCCCTGTACGCGGTGATCGCTGTCGTCTTTGTGGTCGTGGCCGCTGCCGCCATCATCTGGAGATCCAATATCATCCAGAAAACCGCCACCGCCGCCACCATTGACGGCGAGAAGTACAACGCGGCCGAAGTGACCTTCTACTATCAGAATGTCTACCGCAGCTTCCTGAACAACAATTATTATTTCCTCAGCTACATTGGGCTGGACATGAACAGCTCCCTGGATTCCCAGACCATCAACAGCACTGCCGCCTCCATGCTTGGCACCGAAGAGGGCCAGAGCTGGAAGGACTACTTCGTCGGTCAGGCTCTGGACCAGATGGCCGCCGTCCAGTCTGCTCTGAAAGCTGCCAAGGACGAGGGCTTTGCCTATCCCGACAGCGTGCAGACCGAGTATGATTCCTCCATGGAATCTCTGAAGGCCGCCGCCGCTTCCAGCAACCTCTCCGTGTCCCAGTATCTGGCGTCCAATCTGGGCGGCGGCATCACTGAGAAGGTCTATGGCGACCAGCTGATGCGGATGCTGCAGTACAGCGCCTATTCCCAGGCCTATGAGGACAGCCTGACCTACACGGACGCGGAGCTGGAGGATGCTTACAAGGCCGACGTCAACAGCTACGACAAGGTGGCCTATGAATCTGTTCTGGTGACTGGCTCCGCCGAGAGCACCACCGACGATGAGGGCAACACCGTGGAACCCACCGAGGAAGAGGAAGCCGCCGCGAAGGAGGCCGCCAAGGCCACTGCCGACAGCATCTATGCCGCCTGGCAGGCCGGTGAAAGCCTGGAAGCCCTGGCCGAGGACAACGACAAGGCCTCTTACACCAACATGGACGCCGGCAGCTACGCCAGCAGCACTCTGATGGACTGGCTGTTTGACAGCGCCCGTAAGGAGGGTGACTCCACGGTTCTGGAAAGCGGCTCCAACTACTATGTCGCCGTGTTCCACAGCCGTTTCCGCGAGGATTACAATACCGTTGCCGTCCGCCACATCCTGCTGACGGTCGATGACAGCGAGCTGGACACCGAATCCGAAACCTATGAGGCCGACCTCCAGGCCCTGAAGGATGCCACCAAGGCCGAGGCCGAAGATCTGCTGGCCCAGTGGAAGTCCGGTGAGGCCACCGAGGACTCCTTTGCCGCTCTGGCCAACGAGAAGTCTGAGGACGGCGGCTCCAACACCAACGGCGGCCTGTACAGCCAATTCCCCAAGGATTACATGGTGCCGGAGTTCAACGACTGGTGCTTTGACTCCGCCCGGAAGAGTGGTGATACCGGCATTGTCTACGGGGAAAGCACCAGCTACAAGGGCTATCACATCATGTACTTCGTGGGCACCGACCTCCCCTACTGGCAGGTCCAGGTCACCGATGATCTGAAGGAAGAGGCGCTCAACGAGTGGAGTGAGACCTTCACCCAGGATCATACCATTGAGCAGGGCTCCGGCATAAAGTACGTGGGCTGATTTTAGCAAACAACTGGGAGTCGGCTTTGACAGCCGACTCCTTTTTACAGGCTTTGGAGGGTTTGAATGGACAACCAGTTTCTGCGAAACGAAATGCTGTGGGGCCAGGAGGGCCAGCGGCGGCTGGCCGCGTCCCATGTGATCCTGCTCGGTCTGGGCGGCGTCGGCAGCTATGCCGCCGAATGCCTGGCCCGCTCCGGTATCGGAGAGCTGACGCTGGTGGACAGCGACACCGTCTCCGTCACCAACCTCAACCGCCAGCTGGAAGCCCTTCATTCCACAGTTGGTCTGCCCAAGGCCGAGGTCGTGGCCGCCCGCATCCGGGATATCAATCCAACCGCCATCCTGCACCCCATGCATGCCGCCTACGACGCCGCGCATCGGGAGGACTTCTTCCCCGCCGGCTGCCGGTACGATTATATCGTGGACGCCATCGATCTGGTCAGCTGCAAGCTGGACCTGGCGGAGACCGCCCGGCGGCTGGGCATTCCCCTGATCATGGCCCTGGGCACCGGAAACAAGCTGGACCCCACCCAGCTGCGGCTGGCGGATCTCTCCGAGACCTATGGCTGCCCCCTGGCCCGTGTCATGCGGAAGGAGCTGCGCAGCCGGGGCATCCTCCATCAAAAAGTGGTATTCAGCCCGGAGGAGCCAGCCCCCACGCAGCAGCTGGAGGCCCCCCCTCCCGGGCGCCGCAGCGTCCCGGCCAGCAATCCTTGGGTCCCTGCCGCCGCCGGACTGCTGCTGGGCAGCGCCGTGGTGCGGGATATTCTAAATTCCACTACGGCAAGGTGATCCCGTGTTCTCCCGTGGCTGTCCTCGCCGCCTTCTTCGCGCCCCCCAATTCTTCCGACAAACAGGATCAGAAAGAGAGAGACTCCATATGCTGACAGGTTCCATCATCAACGCCCTGGCGATTCTGGCCGGTTCTATGGCCGGCATGCTTCTGACATGGCTGGCGAAACATTTCTCCGCCCTCCTCCCCACTGGCAGTGCCAGACTGGGAGAACGGCTGCAAACCATCATCATGCAGGGCGTGGCCCTGTGCGTCATGTATCTGGGCATCAGCGGCAGTTTAAAAGGCCAGAACAGCCTGATCACCATCCTGTCCATGGTCGCCGGCGCCGTCATCGGCGAGCTGCTGGATCTGGACAAGCGGATGCGCGCCCTGGGAGACTGGGTGCAGAAAAAGACAGAGCGGCTGGCGCTGGGCAGCGGCGGCGCCTCCATCTCGGAGGGCTTTGTCACCGCCAGCCTGTTGTTCTGTGTCGGCGCCATGGCTATCGTGGGCGCTTTACAGGACGGACTTACCGGAGACCACTCCACCCTGTTTGCCAAGTCCCTGCTGGACGGCATCAGCTCCATCGTCTTTGGCGCGTCTCTGGGCCTGGGCGTGTGTTTTTCCGCCGTGGCCGTCCTGCTGTATCAGGGCGCCATCGCCATTTTGGCGTCCTTTCTGGCTCCCTTCCTGGGGGACGCGGTGATCGCGGAGATGACCTGCGTCGGCTCCCTGCTGATCGTGGCCCTTTCTCTCAATATGCTGGGCCTGACCAAGATCAAAGTGATGAACCTGGTCCCGGCCATCTTCCTGCCGATCCTTCTGTGCATGATTATGTAAATCTTTTGCGTATCAAAAAGCCGTGCCGTCCCACAGGGACGGCACGGTTTCATTTCCAGCGGTGTTCTCAACGGTCGATTTTGACGCTCCGCGCCCTGGGCCCGCTGTCGAGCCTGACATCATAATAGATGACAATATACCGCCCCTCCGGTGTCTCATAGATGTCCCCATACAGGCCGGAGAGCATCCCTCTCGGCTCTCCCCAGGCGTCCAGCAGCGCCTGCCGGGAAGCCCCCGCCAGGGCCTCCGTGGCTTTCTGGTCCGTCATGCCGGAGATCTCCGCCAGGGCGGGGATCTCCTTTTCCATATAGCTCACCGTCAAAATGAGTACACATAACATTCCGAAACCGCAAACCATCCATTTTTTCATCAAAACACGCTCCTCACTCAAAGCAGCCCAGTGCCTCTTCCAGCACCGCCCGCACGGCTGCCACCGCCTCATCGCCGCCGTCGGGGCCCACGACGTTCAGGGTATACAGCAGGCCGTCCTGAATAAAGTAGGCGTCAATGGACACGTAGGAGTCCTCCCGCCGGGGCTGGGAGATCACCAGGGCCGCCGCCTGCCCGTCCGGCATGGCAAAGGAATTGGAGGCCATATTCACCGCCTCCGGCCACACGGCGCCGGTCTCGATGTCCTGGCTGCCGTTTCCCGCCGTCTCCTCGGCGTATTCCGTCCGCATGCTGGCCTCAAGCATGATCCGGATGTCCCCGCTGCGGTATCCGCTGGTCAGCCGGGCCATCACCACCTGGCCCTCCGCATTGCCCCGGAAGGACGCCCGGCAGTGATGCATGACCATCTGCGATCCCTCCAGCGTTCCGTTATAGGCGGCCTTTTCCAGCCAGTCCGCCTCCTCCAGGGGGTTGGCCAGCTGAACGCCCAGAAATTCCGTCCCCTCCGCCCAGGTCTCATATTCCCGGTAGGGCGCCCCTGGCAGGGTGCTGGATATCATACGCTCCAGCTCGCTCTTGGCCCACCAGTCCGCCCAGTTCTCTTCCAGGATCTGGTGCAGTTCCTGGGAAAATTCCGCGTCCGGCACCGTCCGCACCGTCCCGTACACGGAGTAGCTGGACTCCTCTTCTCCCGTGGACAGCTCGCCGATCTGAACGCCCCAGAGGGCTCCCACCCCGCAGGCCGTTCCCGCCAGGGCCAGGCAGATGCAGGCCGCCAGCAGCCAGGGCCGCAGACGCCGCCGTGGCCGCTCCGTCCCCGCCGCCTCGATCAGTGCTTCATCGATGTGCTGAAAGCCTTGCAGCAGATCCAGTCCGTTCATACGGAGATCCCCTCCTTTTCCAAATAGTCCCGCAGCTTGTTCCGCGTGCGGAGCAGCAGCATCTTCACCCGGCTCTCTCCCCAGCCGTACCGCCGGGCAATGTCCCGGACCGGCTCGCCGTACCAGTAGCGGCGGAGGAAAATCAGCCGCGCCTCCTCCGGCAGCCCTTGCAGAAATGCAGTCAGCGCCTCTCCGATCTCCTGGCCGCTGGCCTGCCGCTCCCGTTGGGAATCCGGTATACATGCCTCCAGCTCCGCCGTCAGTGTCACCACGTCCGCGTTTCTCTTTTTGGCGCCTTTCCAGTCCAGCTTACCAAGCGCCAGATTGCGGCACACCCTGGCAAGATAGGTGAAGAGAAACACCGGCCGCTCCGGCGGAATGGCGTTCCATGCGTTGAGCCAGGTATCATTGACGCACTCCTCCGCATCCTCCCGGTTTCCCAGCAGCCGCTCCGCCAGTCCCAGCAGCCTGCCGCCGTATCGTTCCTGGGCGGCGGGGATGGCCCCGTCGTCCCGGTCCCAGAACAGTTGAATGATCTGCCGATCCTCCATCCCCGCACCTCCCTTTTGCTTCTCACTATATAAGAAGGAATTTGAAAACCTTTGGTCACAGCATACCACAAAAAACTCCGCCTGTCATAAGACAGGCGGAGTTCTGTTGTTTAATGCAGCGGAAATACCAATTCCCCAAACTTCAGAGCCTCCACCTGTGTCAAGTCTATCGGAACTTTCCAGTAATAGACCTTGACCGCCCGACCGTCCGGCAGGTCATAGCCCACACCGCCGCAGTGGCTGATTTCCGCGCCGTCTTTCATCAGCAGGCTCCAGTATCCGGGTGCCATCACCTTCTCCCGCATCTCCGGGTCCGCCCAGACCAGGTGCAGTTCCGTTGGGGTGATCCGGACATCCCGGAACTCCACCTCTGGCCGTTCTTCTGGTGTGTCCAGCGGCAGCGCCGGCACCCATATACTGTTCTCCAGTGTCAGCGACTCCGGCAAGTCTGCCTTTTCCAGGGAAAAGGAGATGTTCCAGGTCCCCTCCACCACTGTGCGCTCTCCCAAGGTAAAACTCCCAAGGCGCAGTTCCACATTACAGGCGTCCAGCAGCGTATCCTCCTCCGTCAGCAGTGGAAGATACCGCAGCAACACCATCAGCGCTCCATTTTCCCGGAAGCCCGCCTCTTCAAAGTCATATCCAAAGCTCTCCATGGATTCTGGCTGCGGCGTTATGGACATCCCCATGTCGGCAAAAAAGGAGCCTGATGCTTCCTCCGGAGTTATCTCCAAGCCATCGATCTCCAACAGTATCCACAGGATGCTCTCTCCGCGGGTCACAGAATCCACTGTCACCGTCACGCCGTTACAGGTGTCGCCAGCACCGATCTCCTGTGTCAGCTGATCGATCATCCCCAGCTGGTCCACATGGATGACGTGGCCGGTTTCCTCCCTCCAATGCTGTGCAAACCAATCCCGTATGCCCGCGTTGGCCATTGCCAGGGCGGTCCCGGCCAAAACAACGACCAATACCGCCGCGATCAGCGCGGCCAGCGGTATATGACGGCGCTGCGATCTTCTCTGCTTCGTCATGTTCAAAACCTCCTGTTTCAGTCTGTCAGAGGCATGAACTTCACCGAACATATCCCGATATTTCCGCTCCACCGTTCACGCCTCCTCCAACTGTGTTTTCAGTTTTTCTCTCGCTCTTGCCAGCCGTGTCTGGACCGTGGAGGTCTTCATACCCAGCAGCTCCCCGATCTCCCGCACGCCATAACCCTCGTAGTAGTAGAGGTACAGCGGCACCCGGTACTTGCCCGGAAGCTCCATGACATCCTGGAACAGCGTCTGCCGGGCCGGATCAGAGAACACCGGCTCCGGACATATTTCCATGGATACCATCCGATGCCGCCAGGGATTGGCGGAGATGCGCTTGCACTCATTCAGCGTCACCCGCGCCAGCCAACGGCGCAGATGCTCGCCGTCCGCAAAGGGCTTCTCCGCCCGCCACAGCCGGAGCATAGTGTTCTGGGCCGCGTCCTCCGCGTCCGGCGGACTGCGGAACCAGTTCAGCGCGATGCGGTACACCATGTCCAAGTGCTGTTCCACCGCCTCTGTAAATTCTTTTTCTGTCAGCATAGAGCGTCTCCTTGATCCTAAACGTCAGGCGCATGGCCTGATTTCCGCGGCAGCAATGTGCCCCGCCTGTGCCCCTCAGGGGATTTTCGGCGCACCACCGTGTGCCGCACACCGGCTCCCCTGAAAACGCGGGCCCCAGAGGATATCGCGTGAAAAGCTTTTCATCTGAAAAACCCGGGATATCAGGAAAATATCCCGTCCGGAGGAAATCTTTATAAAAAAATTCCCTGTCCGGAGGGACAGGGAATTTTTCCGTCATATGGAAGTGAAATTACTTCAGCTCGACCTTGGCGCCGGCCTCTTCCAGCTGCTTCTTCAGAGCCTCGGCCTCGTCCTTGGAGACGGCTTCCTTCAGAGTCTTGGGAGCGCCCTCGACGGTAGCCTTGGCATCGGCCAGGCCCTGGCCGGTGATCTCGCGGACGACCTTGATGACCTTGATCTTGGCAGCGGCGTCGAAGCCAGCCAGGACCACGTCGAACTCGGTCTTCTCCTCAGCGGCGGGAGCAGCAGCGCCGGCAGCGGGAGCGGCCATGGCGGCGGCGGAAACGCCGAACTCTTCCTCCAGAGCGTGGACCAGCTCGGACAGCTCCAGCACGGTCAGAGCCTTGATCTCTTCGATCATAGCAGTAACTTTCTCAGACATTGTATTTGCCTCCTAATAGTAAATTTTATAAAATGTGGGTGCCGTCCGATTTATTCGGCGGCGGGAGCGGCTTCCTCGGCAGGGGCAGCCTCTTCGGCGGGAGCGCCGTTCTTCTCGGCGATCTGCTTCAGGACGACGGCCAGGCCGGTGATGGGAGCCAGCATGGTGCCCAGGACCTGTGCCTGCAGGACGGGCAACGCGGGAATGGAAGCCAGAGAGTTGATGGTGGCCAGATCCACGGGCTTACCGTCCATGAAGCCGCCCTTGATCTCAAACTTGCCGTCCAGCTTCTTGGCATAGTTGGCCATGACACGGGCGGGAGCCACGGGATCATCGCACAGAGCCAGAGAAGTGGTGCCGTTCAGCAGATCATCCAGCTCGTTCAGACCGGTGTTGTTGAAAGCGAAGCGGAGCAGGGTGTTCTTGACAACAGCGTAATCCACGTTGCTCTCGCGGCACTCCTTACGCAGCGCAGTGTCTTCTTCAACGGTAATACCCTTGTAGTCGACAATCACGCCCGCTGTGGCCTTCTGGATCTTCTCGGTCAGCTCGGCGACGATGGCCTGCTTTTCGGATAAGACCTTTGCGTTAGGCATTCTTGTGTTCACCTCCAGGAAATTTGTGGGGTGTATCCGAATATCGGCGGAATGCAGGATGACAAGGGATTTCTCACCAGGCAAGACGATCTTCCGCAGGAATCCTGTCGGATTTCAAGGGAAATCAATGCGGCATGGTGGAAAAAGGCCTGTCAAACGGCGTTTTGCCGCTGTTCAGATATACCCAAAGGTGCGTTCAAAAAGAAAACCGTCCCTGTGCCGCAAAGACACAAGGACGGAGTAGCAATCTCACGATTAGCCGCCCTCGGCAGGACTTACGAGAGTCTCCCCTCACCTGCTGTCTTTGGAACGCATCTGATATTATATTCAAGGGATCAACAAAAGTCAACCCTTAAATATACATTTTCTGTGAAATCTCTCCCCTCATCCCGCACCCACAGGTGTCAGGAAACGGAGCCAGGGAAAACCTGTGGTTTTCCAGGTTCTTGCGCCAAAGGCGAAAGAAGAAATTTCAATCATTTTCGCCGCGGCGTGTGCGTGGCGAAAATACCAAGACCCGTGCGCCCTTGGGGCGCATACACCAGTCCGCGGACTGGTGGGGGGATCTAAAGGGGGGGGGGACGAAGTCCCCCTCTTTATTTACACCAGCTTCGCGGTGTTCATCTTCACGCCGGGGCCCATGGTGGACGCGGCGACGCAGCTGCGGATATACTGGCCCTTGGCGGTGGCGGGCTTGGCCTTGACGATGGCACCCATCAGAGCGTTGTAGTTCTCGGTCAGCTTCTCGGCGCCGAAGGACACCTTGCCGATGGGGCAGTGGATGATGTTGGTTTTGTCCAGACGGTACTCGATCTTACCAGCCTTGACTTCCTGCACGGCCTTGGCAACATCGGGAGTCACGGTGCCGGCCTTGGGAGAGGGCATCAAGCCCTTGGGGCCCAGGACCTTACCGAGGCGGCCAACCACGCCCATCATGTCAGGGCTGGCGACGACCACGTCGAACTCAAACCAGTTTTCCTTCTGGATCTTCTCCACCAAATCCATATCGCCAACATAGTCGGCACCGGCCTCGCGGGCAGCGTCGGCCTTGTCGCCCTTGGCGAACACCAGCACGCGGACGGTCTTGCCGGTGCCGTGGGGCAGCACGATGGCGCCGCGGACCTGCTGGTCAGCGTGCCGGGAGTCAACGCCCAGCTTCACATGCAGCTCGACGGTCTCGTCGAACTTGGCGCTGGCGGTCTTGCAAATGAGAGCCAAGCCCTCGGCAGCTTCATACTGCGCGTTCTTATCGATCTGCTTGGCGCTTTCCTGATATTTCTTGCCTCTAAACAATGTTACTTCCTCCTCATAGTGGTTCTTCGGAATGGTCCTATCCAATCCTCCCACTGTATGGAGCGGCCGTTTCAGCCGCTCGGCTTATGGTATGTCAGTCGCCGACGACAACGCCCATGGAGCGGCAGGTGCCGGCGATCATGCTCATGGCAGCCTCCAGGCTGGCGGCGTTCAGGTCCTTCATCTTGATCTCAGCGATCTTCTGGACGGAGGCCTTGGAGATGGTGGCGACCTTGGTCTTGTTGGGGACACCGGAGCCGGACTCGATGTTGCACTCCTTCTTGATCAGGACGGCCGCGGGGGGCGTCTTGGTGATGAAGGAGAAGGAACGGTCGGCGTACACAGTGATGACAACGGGGATGATCATACCCATGTCGTTCTTGGTGCGCTCGTTGAACTCCTTGGTAAAAGCGGCGATATTGACGCCGTGCTGGCCCAGAGCGGGACCAACGGGGGGAGCGGGAGTTGCCTTGCCTGCGGGGATCTGCAGCTTTACATAACCAGTAATTTTCTGTGCCACGGAGTAGCACCTCCTAAATCATAAATGTGGTGCGGACGTCTCTTCCGTCCGTCCTTGGCGGGGCCTTGCGGTCCCTCCCACTTGCGCCGGAACCGTCCGGCGCGGCGGCGCCCAGGGGCGCGGGATCTCTTGCTCAGTCCAGGACCTCGACCTGGTCCAGTTCCAGTTCCACGGGCGTCTCTCTGCCGAACATGGAGACCATGACACTGACACGGTTCTTCTCAGGTTCGATCTCCTCGACAACGCCGGTGAAGGTGGACAGCGGACCGTCCACGATCCGCACGTGGTCGCCCACGTTGTAGTTGACGATGATCTCGTGCTTCTCCATGCCCATGGCAAGGACCTCTTCCTCCGTCAGGGGGATGGCCTTGTTGGCGGAACCGACAAAGCCGGTGACGCCGCGGACATTCCGCACAAGATGCCAAGTTTCATCCGTCATGACCATCTTGATCAGCACATATCCGGGAAACACCTTCCGCTCCACCTCTTTGGAGGCGCCGGAATCGGTAATCTCCGTCACGGTCTCCATGGGGATCTCCATGCGGAGGATCTTGTCCTCCATGCCGCGGCCGGTGACAAATTTCTCGATGCTGGTCTTGACGGCGTTTTCATAGCCGGAATAGGTATGGATCACATACCACTTCGCGCTGTCTGACATATCCGTTACCCCTTAAGCGCCGAACACTTTCAGGATCATCTGAACAGCGGAGACCGCCACAAAATCGAAGATCCAGATGCAGGCACCGATCAGCAGGGAGCACAGCAGCACAGTGCCGGTGTTCTTCACCACGGTCTGCTTGTTGGGCCAGACAACCTTCTTCAGTTCGCTTTTCATCTCGCGGAACCACAGGCCGCGATCCTTTTTCTTCTTCGCTTCTTCTGCCATGTTGTTACACGCCCTTTCTTAAATTCGTCGCCATTACTTGGTTTCGCTGTGGAGCGTGTGCTTTTTGCAGAAGCGGCAATACTTGTTCAGCTCAAGCTTGTCCGGGGTATTCTTCTTGTTCTTCATCGTATTGTAGTTTCTCTGCTTGCACTCGTTGCATCTCAAAGTGACTTTAACGCGCATCTAACGGCACCTCCTTATTATTGGTATCGTTCCCGGCAACGCCGGGGATACCGACTGCCTCCCTGCCTTTTGAAAGGGTATCTGCCGCCGTGGCCGAAAAGCGAAAAATGCGCACGACAAGAAAACCCTTTTTCACAGGTAAGAGAGATTATACTACAAGTCCGGGGCGCCGTCAATCATTTTCTTCCAAAAAATTCTTCAATTTTTTAGGAAATTCATTGGAAAACCGCCCATGTGCGGCAGGCGGAAAAACGGCCCCTCATCCCCCTCTTGCGCCGGTCCTTCCGATATGATATCATGCAGTCATCTCAAACGCAGAGGACTGGCCCGAGGCGGCTCAGCTTCTCCTGTGGGAGGTCTGTCCGGCCCCGGTGTATGTGGCGCTGATCCCGAAGAGGGGTTCTCCTCCCGCAGCCAGGGCAATCTAAGAAAGTGAGGCTTTCCTATGCGTATCATGGCCATCGACTACGGCGACGCTCACACCGGCATCGCCATCTCCGATCCCACCGGCTTCCTGGCCGGCTTCACTACCACCATCGATGCCTACCGCCCGGAAGTCGTGGCGGACCGCGTCGCCGCTCTGGCGAGGGAGCACGGCGTGGAGGAGCTGGTGCTGGGCCACCCCATCAACATGGACGGCACCCGGGGCCCACGCTCGGAAAAAGCGCAAGCTATGGCAGCGCTGTTAAGGGAGACCACTTCTCTGCCGGTGGTCCTCTGGGACGAACGCCGCACCACCATTGACGCTCACCAGATCCTTTTCAACAGCGGCAAGAATGCCAAAAAGCGAAAAAAGGTGGTGGATGCCGTGGCGGCTTCCCTGATCCTGGAGGGATACCTCACCTATAAAAAAAATCACCTGTGACCACCAAAAGGACACCGGGCATACCCGGTACTTCCTTGAAGTCATGAATGAGTCTCCGGTTGATGTGAGCTTGGCCGGCAAACCTTTCCTCATTATTTCAACTCAGGGACCTTTCTTGTTTACTTTTTTGGCGCTGTAAGCTCTTTTAGCCCCCCGGCAGAGCCGAGGGGCTTTGGTACTGCCAATGCTGAGACACGGGACGCAAATGCGTCCCGTGTCTCAGCTTGTCGAAAAACTATCGTTTATTAGGAGAAAGAGACTCTCTGCGATGCGGGGGAGCACGAGGGGGCAGCGCCCACCTCGTGTTGGATCGAATGTCCGCAGCGGACTGCGGCGCAGTCCGTTGCCCTGCGAAGCAGGAGATTTTCAAAATGTTGCATATTTTGAAAATCGGGACATTAGCAAGCTGTCGAAAAAGTCCGGGGGGACTTTTTCGACAGCCTGAGACACGGGACGCAAATGCGTCCCGTGTCTGTTTACATCTGATCCCAAACGATCTCCTCCGGCGGGCGGTCCAGCTGCCAGGGGTCTCCCAGCAGATTGTGGAGATACCGCAGGGCGGAGGCAAAATAGAACCCGTCCACGATGCGCTCGTCCGTGACAAAGTTGCAGTCGATATACTTCCGGCGCACCACGGTGCCGTCCCGCTGCGTCTCATAGGCCCGCCGCTTCTTACCGAAGGAGCAGAACACCGGCACATTGCCGAAGTCGTACAGGTGGTGATAGATGGGCGGGATGCCCAAAGACGCCATGGAGGTGATATAGAGAGAGCCGTGGAAAGGCGACAGCTTCGTTAAAAAACGGGGCAGCAGGCCGAAATAGTCCCCCGCCTGGAGCAAAAACACGAAGGACTTCAGCAGCAGGCCGGGGATCAGGTTGAAGGCCCCCGCCAGGGTGTCAAAGGAGGTGTCCTCCGGCGCGTCCTTCACCTGCTGGACCTTGGCGTTGAAGCGCTCATAGATCACCTCCGCCGTGTCGGCAGGATCAAAGGTGACCTTGATGACCGTATCCGGAGACTCTGTGGACATCTCCTTTTTGATGGTCATGTTGACCTCGATCTCCCGGTCCCGGGTGAAGATCTTCTGCCCCGCGATGAAGCGGTTCAGCCCCGGATAGCGGGCGCAGGTCCGCACGTAGGCCGCCAGCAGCACGTGCAGAACGCCGAACTGCTTCTGTCCCGCCTTCCGCTTCTCCACGATATACCGTTCCATCTCCGAGACCTCGATATGATCCTCGATGAAGTTCTGGGCGGTGTTGCGGGTCTTCATAATATAGGGGGACACGGCAAAAATGGGCGACAGGCTCCGCAGGCGGCGGCCGTCGTTCCGGTCGCCGAAGCGGCGCACCGGCGTCCCCTCCTCCACCGGCCGCTTCCTCATGGCAAGAGAGATGCACAGCAGCGCCGCCATGCAGCACAGCACACTGATCTCCGGCAGCCAGTCATGGACCGGCCAGCCCGCTTTCTGTGTGTCCTCCACAAAAATGTGGTAGAGCATGGGCAGGCCGAACAGCATCCACAGCAGCTTCTGTGTGGGCACATACCCCGTCACCGTGGCCGTGTACAGCACAGCCACCAGCCCATACAGCAGCAGGCAAAGTACTGTGTGGATCAGGGATGGGAAGCCCAGTGCCTTGACTGCGAAAAACACACAGCCCAGCCAGACCGGAATGGCGGAGCGGTACAGGCGCTCCCTGCCGTCCCGGAACAAGATCGCCACAAAGCTCACGTTCGCCGCCAGGGGCAAAACCACCTGAAGCCACAGGATGGAACGGGTGAGAGACGGCTCCCCCGCCGCCCACACGATGCGCACGACCGCCGAGCAGGCCATGAACAGCGCCGACAAAACTGCCAGCACGCCGGTCTTCGGCAGCCAATAAACCGTCTTTTTTTTCATAACAGCCTCATTATCCGCTAGATTTGCCGAAAGCGGCACGCCGTCATATGAACAGCGTGCCGCTCCATATGTATACTTATCCCTTGACAGTGCCGTCGGCGTTGAACACCGGCAGCGGGGCCAGGAACTGGATGTCCTCCCGGTTCTGAGCATCGCCCTCCGCCAGAACGGCCACCTTGGCGGCCACGGTGCCGCCGGCCATCTTCACCAGCTCCTCCATGGCGTGGAGAGAGCCGCCGGTGGAGATCACATCGTCCATGATCAGAATGCGTTTGCCCCGGATCAGGTCCGCGTCATCCCGGCCCAGATACAGCTTCTGGACGCCGGCGGTGGTGATGGACTGGTCCTCCACATGGATGGGGTCCGGCATATAGGCCTTGGGGCCTTTCCGGGCGATGAAATACTTCTTGGCGCCGGACTGGCGGGCCATCTCATGGATCAGGGGGATGCTCTTGGCCTCGGCGGTGAACATATAGTCGTAGCTGCCGGCGGGGACCAGCTTCAAGAGGTCCCGGGCGCAGGCCACGGTCAGCTCCGCGTCGCCAAAGCAGATAAACGCGCCGATGTACAGGTCATCCGTCACTTTGCAGATGGGCAGCTCCCGTGTCAGTCCTGCCACGTTCATGGTATAGGTCATATCATGTGCCTCCCTTAAAAATACCCACCAGGGTCTTCTTTTTCCGAAAATATTATACAATTTATACGGCAAAAGTCAATACGGCATCCGCGGAGAGCCTCCCTCACAAATAACGCCGGACTCTTTCCTGATACCGCAGGTATGCCTCACCGAACTGCCGGACACACCACCGCTCCTCCGAGAGGATGATCCAATGTCCCGAGATCTGAAACACCAGAACGCATCCGAACAGCCCCCAGGACCGGGTGAGCAGGGCGCAGCCCGTGAAGCACGCAAAGTAGGCCACATACATGGGATTGCGGGACAGGCGGTAGATGCCCCGCTGGCTGAATCCATTTTCAGCCGGGGCCGCAAAGGCCGCCGTGGAAAGGGCCAGCAGGATCAATCCCAGCGCATACACGGCAAGACCGACGGAAAAGCGCCATACCGGCGCATATTGGATCTTCAGAAACACCAAGCCAAGCACGATGGCCGCGTTGGAGCCCTGATAAAGCCAGTATGCCGCCTTTTCCCCTCCCTCCAGGGGTGCGAAATAGGCGGCCCGCTTGACTGCAGCTTTATTAAATGTAGCGAGCAGTCCGAACCGGATCAGAAAAAAGGGGATCAGCAGCAGCCATCCCATAAGCGCAGTCCCCCCTATCGGCGTCCTTCCATTTCACAAAATCTCGTCCAGAGAATACCTCCGCAGCGTTCCCGGTGCCTCCCTGCCGCGGGTGGCCACCCCCGCCACATAGCCCGGAAAGGTCTCCAGCTCATAAAAATATTCCCCGTACTGCAAAGGTGTCTCCGACGCCAGCATGGTCCCCACGCCGGTGCCGCCCCGTTTGGCCCGTGCCTCCCGCCGCACCCAGCTCTGGAAAAAGGCCCGCTCCGTCCTCACATCCGCCAGCCGCTCCATGGCCCGCTGGCTGACCGGCCGGATCTTCTCGATATCCACGCCCACCGGCTGGTCCGACAGGCCCACCAGCACCGCGCCGGTGGTGTGGCTGATATTGAAGTGGACATCGGGGTGATCCGGAAAATAGGGCTTTCCGAAGGAGGAATGCGCGATCTCCGGGAGCTGCCGCCACCGGTACTGTTCCCACAGCGCCATGCGTAGAATCAAATAGGCGCAGAGCGGCTCCCGCCGCTTTTCCTCCTGTTTGAGGCGCAGCACCCGTTCGCGGCGCTCCTCAGGGAGCATCCGCAGCATGGCCTCAGATTCCCGGGCCGTCAGCGGCCTCTCCAGCCGGGCCGCCCAGAGTTCGATTGCCATATCCGCTCCCCCCTATCTACAAAAAATCGTCATATTTTTTCTCTGATCCAGCCACAGGCAGATAGATAGTAGTATTGTACGGTTTTTTCCCCCTCTCTGTAAAGCCTGTACCCTGACAAAATTTTTTCAAAAATTTTGTGAAAAAAAAGAGGAAATCCCGATGGCACGGGGTATATTTAATTATCGTGTTTCTGCGGCCGTCTATTTCCCGGTATGATAGACAGGGATTTTGGCTAAACTGACCGAAAGGAGGGACAATGGCCATGGCATTTCCCCAGAGCTTTATGGACGAGCTGGTGGCCCGGAGCGACATTGTGGACGTGGTCGGCAGCTACGTGCAGCTGGCGCGGAAAGGCTCCAACCTGTTTGGCCTGTGTCCCTTCCACAACGAAAAGACCGGTTCCTTCTCCGTCTCCCCGGACAAGCAGATCTACTACTGCTTCGGCTGCAAAAAGGGCGGCGGCGTGGTGAACTTCATCATGGATATCGAAAACCTCACCTTCCCCGACGCGGTGCGCTTTCTCGCCAAGCGGGCGGGGCTGGAGGTCCCGGAGGAGACCGGCGACCGGGAGGCGGGCAGGCACCGCCAGCGTCTGCTGGACCTGAACCGGGACGCGGCCCGCTTCTATTACCAAATGCTTCAGCAGCCGGAGGGCCGGGCGGTGCAGGCATATCTGGACCGCCGCCAGATCCGGAGGGCCACCGCCGTGAAATTCGGCATGGGCGCCTCCCTGGATTCCTGGGACGCTCTGCTGACCGCTATGACGAAAAAGGGCTACACGAAGTCCGAGCTGCTGGACGCCGGCCTTGTGGTGCAGAACCGAAACGGCGGGCTGTATGACAAGTTCCGCAACCGCCTGATGCTCCCGGTCATCGACACCCGGGGCGACGTGGTGGCCTTTGGCAGCCGGGTGTTGGACAAGTCCGAACCCAAGTATATGAACTCCTCGGAGACCCCGGTGTACAGCAAGCGCCGGGTTTTATACGGGCTGAATCTGGCGAAAAAGACCAAGCGGCCCAACATCATTCTCTGCGAGGGGAACCTGGATATCGTGACGCTGCACCAGGCAGGCTTTGACAACGCGGTGGCCTCCATGGGCACGGCGCTGACGGTGGAACAGACACGGCTTCTCTCCCGGTTCACCAAGGAGCTGGTGCTGTGCTACGACAACGACAACGCCGGAAAGATCGCCACGGAGCGGGCGCTCCAAATTTTGAACAGCTCCGAGTTCTCTGTCAAGGTCCTCCAGCTGCCCCGGCGGCTGGTGGACGGCGAATACGTCAAGCAGGACGCCGATGATTTCATCAAGTTCCAGGGGCCTGACGCCTTTGAGAGGCTGCTGAATGGAAGCGAGAACGGTGTGGAGTTCCGCATGGCCCAGGTGGCCGGGAAATACGACCTGACCAACGACGAGGCCCGCGTCGCCTACTGTGAGGAGATCAGCGGCCTGCTGGCCTCCCTTCCCAGCGCGGTGGAGCGGGAGATCTATGCCTTCCGTGCCGCCGAACTCGCGAAGATCACCCCGGAGGCCATGAAGCAGGAGGTCCAGCGGGCTTTCAAGCGCCGCCTTGCCCAGGAAAAGAAAGCGGAACTGCGGAAGGACCTGAACCCCACAGCACAGCTGCAGCCCAAGGATCGCTCCCTGCGGTATGACAACATCCGGTCCGCCCGGGCGGAGGAGGGCGTTCTGCGCCTTCTCCTGCTGGACGAGAGCCTGTTTCCCGCGGAGATGCCCCTGAAGCCGGAGCAGTTCTCCTCTCCCCTGCTGGGCAGGGTGTTCGGCCTTTTATGGCAGGTGCGGGAGGCAGGCCGTCTCCCATCGGCGGCGCTCCTTTCCAATGAGCTTTCATCAGAGGAGATGAGCCACATCACCGCCATCTGTCAGCAGCCGGAATCCGTCCAAAACGGCAGGCAGGCGCTGGCGGACTACATACGCATCATACAGACAGAAGCTGACAAACGTACCGGCGCGGCGGCAGACCCGCTGCTGGCGGCGACAGAAAAATACAAAGACAAAAAGGGTACTGGAGGAAAGCAGCATGGCTAATAAAAAGGAATTGACACCCGAGGAGCTGGAGCAGCAGGCAGACGCGCTTCTGGCTGCCGCCGACGCGGCGGAGGGACAGACTGCGGAGGATATGGAGCCGTCTGCGAAGCCCGCCAGAAAGGCCGCGCACAAAAAGGCTCCGGAGGATGCCCCCCAGGAGCCGCCCCACGTCATGACCGATGAGGAGGCGAAGAAGGCGGGCATCTTCCGCCTGGATGACAAGCAGGTGGCCGCCCTGCCCGCCGCCAGCTGGCTGATCAACAGCGAGAAGCTCCGTGAGCTGCTGGCCCGAAGCAAGAAGAAGGGCAAGCTGGAATCCGCCGAGCTGATGGAAGCCGTGGATGAGCTGAATCTCGAAAGCGAGCAGATGGACCAGCTTTATGACTCTCTGGAAGCGCTGAACATCGACATCAGCGCTGACGAGGACCTGCTCCCGGAGCTGCCGGACGATGAGCCCGCCGCCGAGGAGATCGCCGATGTGGAGGAGGAAGAGCTGGTCGATCCCAACACGCTGGTGAACAACTTCTCCATCGACGATCCCGTCCGCATGTACCTGAAGGAGATCGGCAAGGTGCCTCTGCTCTCCCCTGACGAAGAGATCGTCCTGGCCCAGGCCATGGCCGCCGGCAACGAGGCCGCCCAGAAGCTGGAAGAGCTGAAGCGCTGCCGGGAGTCCGGCGAGGCGGTGACCGTCACGCCGGCGGAAGAGGCCGCCTGGACAAAGGATTACAAAAAGGGGGAGACTGCCAAGCAGAAGCTGGCGGAGGCCAACCTTCGTCTGGTGGTGTCCATCGCCAAGCGGTATGTGGGCCGGGGCATGCTGTTCCTGGACCTGATCCAGGAGGGTAACCTGGGCCTGATCAAGGCTGTGGAGAAGTTCGACTACACCAAGGGCTATAAGTTCTCCACCTATGCCACCTGGTGGATCCGGCAGGCCATCACCCGGGCCATTGCGGACCAGGCGCGGACCATCCGCATCCCCGTCCACATGGTGGAGACCATCAACAAGGTCATCCGTGTCAGCCGTCAGCTTCTCCAGGAGCTGGGCCACGATCCCTCTCCCAACGAGATCGCCGCCGAGATGAGCATGCCGGTGGAAAAGGTCCGTGAGATCCTGAAGATCGCCCAGGAGCCTGTCTCCCTGGAGACGCCCATCGGCGAGGAGGAGGACTCCCACCTGGGCGACTTCATTCCGGACGAGGGCGCTTCCGAGCCCTCCGAGGCCGCCTCCTTCACCCTGCTGAAAGAGCAGCTGATGGATGTTCTGTCCACCCTGACTCCCCGGGAGGAAAAGGTGCTGAAGCTGCGCTTCGGCATTGAGGACGGCCGCACCCGCACCCTGGAGGAAGTGGGTAAGGAGTTCAATGTCACCCGTGAGCGCATCCGGCAGATCGAGGCCAAGGCCCTGCGCAAGCTGCGCCATCCCAGCCGCAGCAAGAAACTGAAGGACTTCCTGAACTGAAAGACTGTCCTCTCTCCCTTTTCTATTGGTCCGCGCAGCTTTCGGGGCTCCCGCGCGGGCCCAGCGGGCCGCGTGGGGAAAAGGCGGCGCAGCGCAGTGAGCGAGCCTTGACCGAAGGCGAGGGATACGCAGCTTGTGCCGCCGACGCGCCATCCCAGCCGGAGCAAGAAGCTGAAGGACTTTTTGATACTAATTCTTGATAAAACCATTTATTAGTTTTATCAAGAACGGAAACGCACAAGGCGTTTCCATTTTGCACCGTAAACGGTGCAAAATGCGTCTCATAAGAACTTGACGCGCCTCCGGCGCTATAAAAAGCTTTTTAAAGCTTTTTAACAAGTTCTAGTATGAACTGATAAAAGCGGCCCGCCCACGGCGTCTCTCCGTGGGCGGGCCTGTTTTCGGCGCTGTTCCTCCCCTGCAACCTAAAATCGCGCGATAGTTGGTGGCGGCAACTACGCATTTCAGATAAACTGGTGCCATCAGGAAAGGAGGTGGAACACTGTGTTTATGGCTACGATCATCGGGTTCATCGGCCTGATCATCTGGGGATTGATCATCGCGTTTCTCGTCCTCATCGCCCGTGCCCTTTTGAAATACATCCGCACAAAGGACACCCGTGAGGAACAGGCGGCTGTCAAAAAATCATTAGGTGAGGCATTGAAGGCACACCGCACCCGCTGCAAAATGACACAGGAATTTGTGGCGGAATCCATCGGTGTCAGCCGGCAGGCGGTGTCGAAATGGGAACTGGGGACCTCGGATCCCAGTACTTCCAATCTCCTGGCGCTGGCAAAGCTGTTTGGCGTCTCCGCGGAAGACCTTTTGAAGGAAGTCCAGTGACATCGGAAGCCCAAACAGCGGGCGTACGATCTGTGTGATCGTGCGCCCGCTGTTTTTCATCGATCCTCCCGTTCTATCCCAGGTAACTCAGGAGCCGCCCGGTCTCCATGGCCGCCAGCGCCCGGACGCCGTCGAAGTCCACATAGGGGTTGTAGACCGCCTCCAATTTGTCGTGGTTGGCCTTGGCGTCCTTCAGGGCCATGACGCCCTCCTCCCGCAGCAAGGCCGCCATCCGTGTCTGGAACCGCAGGCGGGCCTTTCCCTCCGGCTCCGCCATGGCATCCAGCCGGATACGCCGGAAGGGCTTTTTGCCGTAGTCCATACCCGGCCGGGAGGTGACGAAAGCCAGGCCCAGCCCCGGCACCAGCAGATGCTCGATCCGCTCCGGCTCCTCCGGGGACGGGCAGACGATGGTGTCCCAGCCGTTTGCCTCCGCCGCCTGATGGAGCCGGGCAAGGCCCGCCCCCGCCAGTTCCCAGCTGTCGGCAAACTCATAGACCTTGGGGCACAGGGTGTCCACACTGTCAAACCGCCAGATGCAGCCCTTGTGGGTGATGCTTCCCAGAAAACGCCGGGTGGTCCTTCCCCGCTGGCTTCCCTTTTCCCGCAGTTCCCGGCTGATGATGCCGCTCACCCGCCGGTCGGCCCGGTCCCTGTCAAAGGATCTTCTCACTGACGCCACCGCGTCCAATTCCACCTGCCGGGCTGCCTTTAGACTGTGGTACGCCCGCACATAGGCGGCCTGATAGGCATGGGTGTGGGCCTTCACCTCCTCCGCCGCGGCCTTGGCGGCGGTCAGATCGTAAAACCGCCCCAGATCCACATACCGGTCCACCGCCGCGGGATACCGGGGCTCCATGACGTGGGCAATGTCTCTTTAGGACACCTCGTCGCCGCAGCCTCCATATCCTTCGCTTCCGCCTGGCGGCGAAAGCTCACTCATTCCGGTGCGTCTCCTCTCCCCACCGAACCCGCTCCGCTGGGCTTCGGCGGGGGCCCAGTTTGTCGGTTACAGGCAGAAGTACCTGTCAAAATTTCCAATGGATTTTGACCTCCTGCTGGCCGGTATCCGGGTCCTGTTCCCCGATCTCGATCTTTTGGATCAGCATGACCGCCAGCTCGCGGGGCAATGTGTCCAGCTTCAGAAGCTCCTGGGTCTTTTCCATTAAGTCCGTTTGCTGCTGGGGCCGTTCCTGTTCCGCCAGTTCTTCATCGATCTGAGACAGCCGCCGCTCCAGACGGCTTTTTTCAGCCAGGAAATCCTGGTTCAGGTCCACAAACTGGCCCTCACTCAAGACCCCGGAGACCTTATCCAGATACAGATTCTTGAGTGCGGCGCTCCGCTTTTCCAGCTGGGTGGTCAGAGCCTTCTGCTCCTGCAGCAGCACATCCCGTTTGGTATCCCGGGGCTGTGGAAGCTCCATCTCCTCCAGCGTGTAGTAGCTCTGAACATAGTGCCGCAGCCGCTCTAACACCAAGTCAATCAGCCGGTCCAGCCGGACGGAATGGCGGGTACACAGCTTTTTCTCACCACTGTCGGCATACAGCTTGCACCGGAGATAGTAGACCTGGTTCGGCCCTTTTTTGCCGTTGGAAGTCTTGCTCATGGTGCTGCCGCAGTCCATGCACTTTACCAGTCCGGCCAGGGGATGGACCATCCCTGTCCCGTCCTCCCTGGTGCGCAGCGCCATCAACTTCTGTACCGTCTGGAACGTCTTTCGGTCGATAATAGCCTCGTGGGTGCCCTCCACCCGGAACCACTGCTCCTGCGGCATGGTAATGAGGGTCTTGGACTTGTAGCTCACCTTTTTTGTCCGTCCCTGCACCATGTTGCCGATATACATTTCATTATGGAGAATCCGCCATACCGTAGTCTTGTTCCACAGCCCGTAATCATTCTTAACCGGGTGGTTGCAGGTCCATCCCCGCTCCATTTTGTATCTGGTGGGATTGATGACGCCGCGGCTGTTGAGCATAAAGGCGATGTTCTGCTTGCCGTGGCCCTCCAGCGCCCACTGAAAAATCTGCCGTACCACCTCCGCCGCCTCCGGCTCTACAATGAGGTGGTTTTTGTTGCGTGGGTCCTTTTGGTAGCCATAGACGGGAAATCCGCCAATGTACTGCCCCTGCCGCCGCTTCATGTCAAAGACCATGCGGATGTTCTCGGAAAGGTCCTCTAAGTACCACTCGTTGATGAGGCCATTGATCTGACGTGCCTTCTTGTTGCCCTTGATCTCAGTGTCGGCGTTGTCGGCCACCGCGATAAACCGGATGCCCCAGATGGGAAACAGGCCGTGGATGTACTTCTCCACCAGCTCCATGTCGCGGGTAAAACGGGACTGGCTTTTGCAGAGAATGATCTGAAACTTCTTCTCCTTGGCCGCCGCAATCATGCGGTTAAAGTCAGGCCGCAGGCTGTCGGCGCCGGAGTAATCCTCGTCGCAGTAGATATGGTAGATGTCCCAGCCGCGCTCCACGGCATAGCTGATCAGCAGAGATTTTTGGTTCTGGATGCTCTCGGATTCAGGCTGCTGTTTATCTTCATCCTCCTTGCTCAGTCGTGTATAGATCGCACAAAGTATGTGTTACACCTCCTAAAAGGCGTAACTGCTCACTTTAATCGTAGCACTTAGAGCAGCTACCCGGCAAGAAATTATTTGAAATCCCTACGCCGCTAAAACGCAGCGCAGGGATCATTTGGACAGTTCTTTTGTGAGCCATGCGGTTATGGCTTGTTGGATGGTGGCGCTAATTAGGGCCGCGTCGTTGGATCGTCGCTGCTCGGTCAAGATAAATGTTGTATTTTTCACGAAAACACCTCCAGAAAATTCTATGAATAGGTGTCCGTGGTTATGAAAAACAGATATGCAGGACCACAGCCGTTTCTTGAATATAATAATTTATGCGGCAGCAGTCTGATCATCTTAGGCAGCTACTGAACCGTTTTTCTCATAGACATTTTGCCGCTCCATCCCAATATGCCTCTGACGCTTTCAAAATTTTTCCCCCAAAAATGCTTGAGGGTAATGGCATCGGCTTTCATATAGGTAGTGTCGGTAACCGTCAATCTTCCGCCCGCTGGACTCTTTTCACATACTGATGCATCACATCCGAAAATAATCCCCGAAAAACCTTCCCGGAAGATAACCTCCTCCACTCTGTCGCTTTCCATGCGATGTTGCCTTACTTTTTTCTTTATTTGTTTACATCTATTTCATTTTACAGCTTCATTTTATAAAAATAGTGCCAGAATATTGCCGACAACCATATTTACTATTGAAGAAAATATGTTATAATAATGGAAAAATTAGTAATATGGGGAAATTACCATGAAATCAAAAAATCCAACTATGACAGATATTGCTCGTACTGCTGGAGTCTCTCAGTCGACTGTATCCATGATTTTGAGTGGGAAGCAGCTCTCCTCCTTTCCTCCCGCCACAGTGGCTAAAGTGCAGGAGGCCTGCAAGGCCTTGAACTATGTCCCCAGAAAGCGAAACAGCAGTAAGTCATCCCGCAAATCCAAGGAAATTTTGGTTCTGGCCTCTAAAATGACGAACCCCTACTATCCCTCTATGCTGCAAAGTGTGGAGCGCGAAGCCCTACGCAATGGGCTGAGTGTGGTAGCATGCGATACGTATTACATGCCGGATCTGGAAAAACAATATCTGAAGATGGCGTCTGAACGGGATTTTTTGGCTGCCATTTTCCTGTATGCTCCGGTAAATTTGAGTGCTTTGAAAAAATACAATCCGCTCCTTCCGGTGGTGGCAATCTGTGACTATGGCAAAAACAGCACGCCTACCGATCTGGTAGAGTTGAATAACCTCCATGCAGGGCGGTTGGCTGCGGAGCATCTCTATGCGCTGGGACACCGCCGCTACACGCTGCTGACCAATACCGTGGACGGCAGTCAATCCCGCGAGGCTCGTCTGGTGGGTATCCAGCAGTATCTGGAAAGCGTCCCTGAACCGTGTAAGATTCAATTTCTCAAGCGGAAAGCCGTCTCCGCTGAGGATGCCATGAGCGATAATTATGACTACAATACCGGTTATCAATTGGCGCAGGACGTGAGTATTTATCAAGAGGGCAGTACTGCCATCATTGCCATGAACGACATGGTTGCTTTGGGTGCCATGGATGCCGTTCTGGAAAAGGGTTATAGGGTCCCGGAGGATTTTTCTATCATTGGTTTTGATAATCTGTTATATACCGGTTTAGCCCGTATCTCCCTGACCACTGTCGATAACCATACGGACCTCTTGGCAAAATCTGCGATGGATGTGCTGCTGTACCGCATCAATATTTCCAACAACAGTCCTCTGATTTCTGAAACATATTTCAAAATCGAATGCCAGCCGCGGCTGATCGTTCGCAAGTCCACAGGACCTGCGGCCTCAGCGGCTGATGATTCTTGACAAACAGGCAAAGACCTGACAGACCATGAATGGTTCTGTCAGGTCCTTCCTTTGGTAGAAAAGAAGTATTACATGTTGTCAGGCTGGATGTTTTCCACAAGCGGCTCGTCATCCTCAGGTCTGCTGCGGAGGGCAACCACAATATCCCTTATAGAAAACACAGTGATCAAGAGGCATCCCACGCCGTAAGACGCAGGGAGCACCCACGCCGGAGTATTACTGGTGCCACTGGTAGTGCCCCGGGCAATATGCTGCATACAAATACTGCCCACAAAACATGTGGAGACACCGAAGAATACCGCATTGATCACAGCTGAAATAACTCGGAGCCATTTATAAACAGTCTTATGGCCCCGCCTCAGCAGAGAGTCCTCGATAAATTCCAGCCGCATGATGCCGCCCTCCTGAAAGCAGAGCGCTGCGCCGATAAAATAACCCCAGATAAAGACGGTGCGCAGGAGTTCATCCGACCAGGAGATCGAGATTTTCAGGATAAAGCGTGTGACGACACCGGCAGTGGCCACTAAAATGCCGATCAATCCGACATACCCCACAAACACGCTGCCGATTTGATTGATCTTCTTGCCAAATTTCACGATAATCACCCTAAATCACGCAAAATACCAGAGTCATTTGTTCAAAACTCAAAACACATCAGCGCAGGGATTCCACAAAGGACTGGGTCATATCCAGAACATCACTGGAGCCGACGATTTCATTGAAAATATCATATACGGCAGGATCGATCAGAGCCTTAAACGCCTCCGTATCCGGCTCCCATTCGATCTCAACGCCATTCTCTTCCATCTGCTTATAGCAGTCCTCGGTCAGCTCATCCGTCAACTCACGCTGCCAATCTCGTGCATCCTCAAAGGCCTGGCGGACGATCTTCTGCTGGTTCTCAGTCAGGGAGGCCCAGGTCTTCTCATTGAACATAACAGTGATTGGTGTATAAGAATGGTTCGTGACAGACAGGTAATCCTGCACTTCCCACATCTTGTAGCTGGCCAGAGTCGTCATGCCGTTTTCGTTGGCATCGACCGTGCCATTCTGCAGAGCGGTAAAGGTCTCTGTCATATCAACAGCCATCGGAATGGCGCCAAATGCTTCCCAGGTGGCGTTCTGTGTCTTGGAGGGGACGATGCGGATTTTCAGGCCGGCCATGTCCTTCGGCTCCACAATGGGATTTCTATTGTTCATCAGCTGGCGCATACCAGATTCAAAGTAGGTGAACAGCAGGGCGCCGCTTCCCTCAAACAGGCTGGAGATGTACTGGCCAGGTTCTCCATCCAGCGTGGCACGGGCCTCTTCGGCATTGTTGAACAGGAACGGCAGTTCAAAGACCTGAACAGCGGGAACATACCCGGAGATATAGGACGGACCGCAGGAGCAAACATCGATCGTACCCTGGAAAACGCCGTCTACGCAGGCGCTCAGAGAACCCATCTCACTGCCGTAATATACGTCGGCAGTGATGTTGCCGTTGGAGTATTCCTCGACCAGCTCGGCAAATTTGTCGTAGCCCTTGCTGATCGCGTTGTCTTTCGTATTGCCGGCAGACACAACGGTCAGCTTGACAGGCGTATCCGCTGTCTCTTCAGTGCCAGGCTTTTCCTGGCTTTCGGAAGAATCTTCTTTTTTTCCACCGCAGGCGGTGAGGCTAAAAACCATAGCAAGGACCAGCAACAGAGACATCAGCTTTTTCATTTTTACTCCTCCTAGTAATTTGTTTTATAACAATATGCACTGCATAGGGTTACCACAGGTACTTATCTCATAAAGCTGGGCAGCCACAGGGAAATCTGAGGCACAAAGGTCACAATAATAAGGCCAATGGTGGTGGCGGCAATAAACGGCAGTGTTGCCGGGATAACTCTGTGTATTGGACGCCCTCCGATCTGCGCAGCCATATACATATTCATGCCCAGCGGCGGAGTGATCATACCGATGGAAGTGGCGCAGACCATGACAGCCCCCAGATGCACAAGAGAAACGCCATACTGCTCCGCCATAGGTGCCAAAATAGGTGCCAGTACCATGACGGCGGGAGACGCATCTACAAAGCAGCCGGTGATCAGCATCAAAATAATCAGAAAGATCAGGAACACGGCCCGGCTTGCGGTCAGGTCCATCATGAAGTCAGTCGCGATCGTTGCAACATGTTCACGTGCCAGCACAAAGGAGAATGCACAGGAGCTAGCCACGATCAGCATTACATTGCCGGTACTCTTCATGGCCCCGCCAAGGGTCTCGATCAAGGACTTGAAGTTCAGTTCTCGATAGACAAACAGGCCGACAAACGCCGCATAGAAACAAGCTACGGCAGCGGCCTCTGTGGCGGTGAATATGCCGGAATAAATGCCGCCCAGGATGATCAGCGGGGTCAGGATCGCCCAAACGGCATCCTTAAAGCTGTTCCAAACCTCCCGGATATCAAAGTGTCCCGTCCCTTTCCAGCCATTTCTCCTGCATATCCAGATGGCCAGAAGGCCTGTGCAAAGCACCATCATAAAGCCGGGACCGGCGCCTGCGATCAGCATGGTTCCCACAGATTGATTGGCATTTACTGCATATAGCACCATTACAATGCTCGGCGGGATCAGCGGACCGAAAATACCGGAAGTAGCCGTCAAAGCGCAGGCAAAATCCTGATCATAGCCTCTGTTGTACATTTCGGGGATCATAATACCGCCGATAGCGGCAGTGGTCGCGATCGCGGAACCTGACATGGCCGCGAAAAAAGCACAGGCCACAACCACCACTATGGCCAGGCCGCCGGTGAAGTGGCCCACCAGAGACAGGCAAAACCGCACCAGCCGTTTGGAGATGCCGCCCTGCTGCATCAGAGCACCTGCCATGATAAAAAACGGCGCAGCCAGCAGCACATAGTTGTTCACTCCAGAAATAGTCTGCTGCATGACCACCAGGGGAGAGACATCCGTAAAAAGCAGGATATATAAGAACGAAGACGCTCCCATGGACAAGGCTACCGGCAGCCCAAGCGCCATCAGTCCCAAAAAGGAGGCAAACAGTATCAACATGTTCATTTTTTCGGCCTCCTATCCCAAACCCTTGCTCTGCAATCCCTTGTCACACGCTCGATCCTGCGGATATCCTCATACAGGCTCTTTTGTGTGAAGCGATGGTCAGGTGCATACTCGATGCCAATATCTGCATCCGGCGAATAACAGGCAATAGCCCGCAGGACATCATCGATCTGCTCCGGTGAATAAATACCCTCAGGATCATAGAGCGGATAATGGCTGTCGTGGATCCCATCGTTGTTATTCAAATGATACCCACGGATCCGGGGCCCCAGTGTTTCGATCAGTTTCACGATATCCCAGCCATTCAGCATGGCATGTCCTGTGTCGATCAGACAGCCTATCTCCTCCGGAAGCTCCCGGAATAACTGGATGAACTGCTCGTAATCAAAAAGAAGGTTTTTCTTTTTGGGATATCCCACATTCTCCACTGTCATCTCAATGCCCTGGGCATGCAGGCGTTTGTGCCAGTCCAGCAGCACCTCGCGAACACGCATTCTTTTTGCTTCCTTTTCCTCCTCCGGGAAAGCACCTTCATTGGTGTGAAATACCATCGAAGTAGCGTTAAAAGCCTTATAATAACCACAGGCACGAGTAAATGCCTCTTCCATTTTTCTCTCTTCTTCACTGCCGGGCACCGTGCAGATCTCTACAAAAGGAGAGTGAATGGTAGCCGGTATCCCCCGCATGTTTTCGATCTGGGCGTCCAGCTTTTCAAAGAAATCAGGGGTCGTCCAGCTGGTAGCATACTCTACACCAAGCTGAAAGTCCTTAAATTCTTCCACCTGTTTTTTCAAAGACTCGTAATCAGAAAACGCAACTCCATAGGTCGATAAATAAATTCTTTTCATTTGCGCCTCCCTCAAAAGCTTATGCCAAGATGTGATATGCACTCATCGGTGTAAACAGCTCCAGCTGCACATACTCAGGAAATCCATTCATGTTGTGGAACACAAATCTTTCGATCACGCGCTTTTCTTCGGACGAGCAATCCTTCCGCATCACCAGATCATTTTTCCCCTCGTAGCGCATCTCATGAGCTCCATAGCCGAACAACTGCTCACAATAGCCCTTTCCCTGCAGTTCCGGGATCAAATACATCCGTTCCAAGTACCCGCTTTTCTTTGGGAGGTTTTTATCAAATCCCAAACGGACAAAGCCGGTCAGCTTCCCCTTCAGATAGGAAAACGCGATGGAGTTGGGTCTTTGCCTCAAAAGCTCCTCAGCTTCCTGCAAGTAGGCCTTTGCATCAAACACGGCGTCTGTGCCCTCTCTCTCGTGGAAATCAGACTCCGCCAGACGCAGCAGTTCGTCCTTTTGCTCCGGCAAGCGGCAGGGATAGACCGCCATATTGATGTCGCTGCCGGCCATACCTGGCCAGGCCCGGCGCAGATGCGGAGGCAAATGGGATTCGTCGTTCATGTATTCTACCGTAAACCGCCCGTCGGCATCCACATTCAGCAAATTGACCGAGGTATTGTCACCATGTCCGAATTCCTTGACCTGCGTCATAGGTTTTCCCAAAATCGTGCACAGAGCCGCTTTAATGCTGCAGGAGTGGGAGACCAGCAACGCCGTTCCATCGCCAACCTCCTCTGCGATGCGCCGCATTCCGAAAATCAGCCGGTCAGACACCTGCTGGAAAGTGGACGCGCCCGGTGTGGTCATATTCCAGGGGGCGTTGCTCCAGTTGTCATGGTCCGCAGGATACTCTTTTTCAATATTCCCCCACGCGCTGTCCTCCCAGACGCCAGTCGTGACTTCCCGAAGCAAAATACGCACATTGACCGGCAGGCCTCTTTCCTCCGCAATCGGTTGTACAGTCATGATGGATCGATAGGAATCACTGGAATAGATGGCATCGATGTGAACTCCTTCAAAACGGCGGCGCAGCATCTCACACTGCTCGTAGCCTTTTGTTGTCACTAGGGCATCCACATGTGCCTGCGTTCGCCGGCAGGCATTACCTTCCGATTCGCAATGCCGGATCAAATAAATCTTCGCCATCCCGCTCCCTCCTATTAAATTACTGATAATTTAATATTTTATCATTAATTTATATTCGTATAGTAGCACAAATTGTTTTATTAATCAACTATTTTTATTTATTTTTCAGTTTTTTGTTCAATATGCACATGTGACGTCTGCCGTTCTTGTGCAACAAAATATTACTAATATTTTGTTAATTGATTTGCAGCCAGCAGATCATCCAAAGCGCTTCTGTCTCTCCGCGCCACAGCGTTCCGGATGAGAAATCACCCCTTTCGGCACCCGCAGGGTTTGATCCCTTCTCTTCCCATGGTTCAAACAGTTGTGGCATCACATATAGAGGCCGCCGTTCACATTCATGAAATCGCCTGTGATATAGTCAGACAAATCGCTGGCATAAAACAGCACAGCATTCGCAACATCTTCCGCAGTACCATAACGCCCCATCGGAATATAGGTCTTTGGATCCACTTTGGACCAGGACAGCGTCCTGCCCATAGGTGTCAGAATATTTCCAGGGCAAATCGCATTGGAGGTGATATGGTACGGCGCCCCGCTAAGCGCAAAACACTTGCTCAGGTTCAGAATACCCGCCTTAGCGCATGCATAGGAGGCATCAGAACTTCTGCCTCCCCGAAGGGCCGCCAGAGAGGACATATGTACCAGCTTGCCGTATCTCTGCTCTTTCATGATCGCAAATACCGCCTGGGTCACGAAAAACATGGATTTCAGGTCTATGTCCATCATCCGGTCCCAACTGTCCAAGGTGATCGCGTCAATAGGCGTGGAACCGGTAATGCCGGCTACATTCACCAGGATATCAATACGGCCAAACAATTCTCGCGCCTTGGCCACTTTGGCAGGAATGGCATCAAACTCCGCCACATTGAATTCCAATGCTCGGGCATCACCGCCCTCGGCGTTGATGCTGTCCGCCACCCTTTGGGCAGCTTCCAAATCCATATCTGCCAGGATCACCTTGGCTCCGTATTCAGCCAGTCTTCGGGCGCTGGCCTCGCCAATTCCCCGGCCTCCGCCGGTAATCATGGCAACCCGATCAGTCAACAAAGACATTTGTACGATCCCTCTTTCTCTCAGTCACCAGCTCAGCGGTCTCCTGCTGTGCCGATCCTCTGTCATTGCGGAGGCTGTCTCCGCGCTCTGCGGGGACTACCCTTTATGTACGGACCTGCCGAAGGCGTCCAGAGCCGCCTCACGCACCATCTCACACAAAGAGGGATGGGCTACGACCATCCGTTCCCACTGGTCCACGGTAGCCGCATCTGCCACAGCGGATGCGGCCATGGCAATCATTTCGGAGGCATTTTCTCCCACGATCGTCACTCCCAGGGTCTTGCGGGATGTCTTGTCCATAACGGCAAAGACCGCGCCTGACGCTCCTTCTGCCAGTGCCATGCCGTTGGCCTCATACTGAAAGGACCCCAGCACTGGCTCATAACCGGCTGCCTTGGCGCGTTCGCTGGTCAGGCCCACGGTGGCAAAGCAAGGGATCGTATATGTACATACCGGCACAGGTCCAACACCGCATGGCTTTTCCTCTCCCAAAATGTCCGCCAGGGCAGCTTCACCTTCGGCATAGGCCACATGGGCCAGCTGATAGCCGCCAACCACATCTCCGATGGCATAGACGCCCGGCAGATTCGTGCGTTGGCAGTGATCCACCCGAATGCATTTTTTTGCATCCAGTTCCAGGCCAAGCATCTCCGCGTCGATACCGCTGAGATTTGTCTTTCGTCCGGCGGCCATGAGGACCTGCTCACAGCATGTATGGACTTCTTTTCCGTCTACTTCATATACGGCATTCAGGCCAGCGGCAGTCTTTTCGACGCGCAGCATCTTTGCCCCGGTCATCAGACGGATACCCTGCTTTTTCATAGCATTCACCAGAATTTTTACAGCCTCTTTCTGCTCTCCCGGCATCAGTTCGGGCATCATTTCCACCACGGTGATCTCCGTTCCATAGGCTGCAAAGGCGCAGGCCAACTCCAGACCGATAACACCTCCACCTATCACGACCATACTGCGGGGAAGCGTATCCAGCTCCAGTGCGCCGGTCGAGTCGATGCAATACTCACAGCCAGGGATCGGTATCATCATGGGCACGGAGCCGGTGGCGATAACGACCTGTGTCCCCTGATATTCCTCTTCAGCGCAGGAAACAACACGGTCTTTCTTTAAGACCGCCTTGCCCCGCACGATCTCCACCCCGTGATTTTTCAGGAGAAAGCCCACGCCGCTCACCAATTTTCCGCAGACCTCCGCCTTGCCTCTCTGAATCTTTTTGAAACTGAAGCTGCCGGCATCACGGAAGATATCTTTCTTCACCAAGGCGCGTACCTTCTCCATGGCATTGGCCTTGTCCACCAGGTACTTGGTCGGAATGCACCCCACATTCAGGCAGGTACCGCCCAGGCGCTCCTTTTCAAACAGGGCCACTTTTTTGCCATGCTTCGCGGCGTTGACGGCCAGGGAGTACCCGCCAGGGCCGCCTCCGATCACCAAGATATCAAACTGCAGCATATCTATTCACCTCTATCAGTACATCATCAAAGCCGGGTTTTCCATCAGCATCTTCAGCTCCCGCAGAAATTGAGCGCCATAAGCTCCGTCAATGATACGGTGATCGAAAGAACCTGTTACTGTCATCTTCGGCACGGGCTGGAATGCGGCTCCATCCCAGACCGGCTGGGTCTGTATGCTGCCGACAGCCAAAATGCAACTTTCAGGCGGGTTCACGATGGCGACAAACTGGTCCACATCATACATGCCCAGATTGGATATCGTGATGCTTCCACAGCCCATATCGTTCGGTCCCAGTCTGCCGCTTCTGGCTTTCTCGATCTGGGCTTTATACTCGGCCGCGATCTGCTCCAAGCCTTTTGTGTCGATCTCCCGGACTACCGGCACAACCAGAGCGCCGTCCAACGCCACAGCTATGCCAATATTCGTGTGGTGGTAAATGCGGACCTCGTTATCCTCATATCGCGCCTTCACCAGCGAAAATTTCCGTGAGGCCACCGCAATGGCCTTTGCTAAGATATCGTTATAGGATAGCTTGATCCCTTTCTTCTCCTGATAAGATTCCCGCAGCGCTATACAGGCGGTCATATCCATGGACACCATACACTTCCAAGCCGGGATATCCCGCAGGCTCTCCTGCATCCGTCTGCCAATGATACTGCGCATATGGGTCATAGACATGACCTCATACTCTGATGCAGGCTTCGGATCAACTGCTGCCGGCGTATTCGCCGCTGCCGCCAAAACATCCTGCCGTTTGATAAATCTGCTGTTGGCTGGGATAAGAGTCGTGAGGTCCACATGCTTTTCCTTTGCCAGCATCTTTGCGTTTGGCATGGCGGGATAAGCGGTCGCATGTGCGCAGACATCCCTCGGAGAGGCTGCAGGCGCTGCCGTCCGGACGGGCAGGTCTCCCTTTATAATGGGCATGTACTCCTCATCCCTGGATACAGCAGGCTCCCCGGGAGACGCAGGTGCCGCAGAGGAGGCCGAAGCGACCGGAGCAGATGCGCAGTTGCTCCGACTGCCAGCAGCCTCATTCTTTTTTCCAACCACTGCCAAAACAGTGCCGGCAGTCACCTCGTCTCCCTCTTTCACCAGAACATCCAGCACCTGCCCGGCTGCAAAGCTCTCCACAGGCAAGACCGCCTTGTCTGTTTCCGCTTCCACCAAGATATCGCCGCGCTTTACGGTGTCGCCTACTTTGACATTGACTGCCACGATCGTCGCTTCATCTGTGGTCTGGCCCGCACTGGGCATTTTGATTTCCTGCATGATAGTCTCCTTCTTTTACAGCCTTGCCAGTTTTCTGGCTTCCTCGGCGATCCGCTGGATGGAGGGAATCACAAAATCTTCCAGGATGGGCGAAAATGGAATGGGGCAGTCCGGTGCAGCCAAGCGAACCACAGGCGCATCCAGCAGATGGATGGCGTTCTCCGCCACATAGGAAGCCAGTTGTGCACCCCAGCCGCCGTTATAGTGATCTTCATGGACGATCATCAGCTTGCCTGTCTTTTCAATGGATGTCAAAACCGTCTCATAGTCAAAGGGAACCAGAGATCGGGGGTCAATGATCTCGCAGCTGATGCCCTCTTTCTCCAGCTCTTCAGCAGCCTGCATGGCCCTGTACCACATCAGCAGATTTGCAACGATGGTCACATCCTTGCCCTCCCGGCGGATGGCTGCCTTCCCAAAGGGCACCGTATAGTCGCCATCGGGAACTTCTCCCATTGCGCTGAGCTGACCGGCTTCCTTCCGCTTGCCGCCATACAGCAGCTTGTGTTCAAATACCAACACAGGATTGTTATCGCGGATGGCCTGTTTCATCATGCCTTTGGCGTCATAAGCTGTGGAGGGGCAGATCACCTTCAGGCCGGGAACATGAACGAAATAGCTCTCCAGACTCTGCGCGTGTTGGGCCCCCCGGTTACTGGCGCCGCAAGGGGCACGCATGACCATGGGCACATGGAATCCGCCATTGGACATATAACACATCTTTGCCGCCTGGTTTACCAGCTGGTCCATCATGCAGAACAGGAAATCACCGTACTGCAGATCCGCAACAGGCCGCATGCCAGCCATGGCAGAGCCGACACAAACGCCGCACAGCAGAATCTCGGAGATAGGGGTATTGATCACGCGGTTATTGGAAAAATCCTTCACGCCCTTCAGTTCAAAGCCCTTCTCCTTGGCGATCCGTACATTGGCTCCAAATTCCTCTCCCAGACCCTTTGTCACTGTAAACGCGCCGCCCATGCCGCCGGGGATATCCTCGTCCTCACCGATGCAGAAAACGGTCGGGTCTCTCCGCATCTCCTCTGTAATCGCGCTTTTCAGCGCATTAGCAATCGACATCATAGCCATGGTGCTCAGCCCTCCCAAAATACATTTTCCAGTGCAGAATCATAAGTGGGCAGCGGTGCGCTCTTTGCATATTCCACCGCGTCATCGATCTCCTGCTCGATTTCAGCCTCTTCTTTCTGCAGCTCCTCCTCAGAGATGATCCCCTTTTCCAGAATGACCTTGCGGAAGTTCTTGACCGGGTCCCTCTGATCGATCCAATAATCCGCCTCATCCTTGGGGCGATAGCCACAGGCATCATTCCGGGAGTGACCGCCATGGCGATATGTCTTGACTTCGATAATGGTAGGTCCCTCTCCGGCACGTGCCCGAGCGATTGCGCGGGCAGCGGCCTCGTTCACCGCCAACACGTCATTGCCGTCCACGACCTCACTGGGAATCCCATAAATCTCCGCCCGGCCGGCAGCCACATCTTCCTGACAGCAGGTCAAACTGATGGATGTATTTGCCGAATAGAGGTTGTTCTCACAGACATAAATGACCGGCAGCTTCCACAGGCCCGCAGCATTCATGGTTTCATGATAAGAGCCCTCATTGCTGGCGCCATCGCCGAAGAAGCAGACCACCACATTGTCCTTTTTCTGCATTTTGAAAGCCAATGCCGCGCCGGCCGCAATAGGCAAATTACCGCCGACGATCGCATTTGCAGTCATTGCTCCCACAGAGGCATCACCGGTGTGCATGGCGCCTCCTTTTCCCCCGCAGCAGCCTTCAGCCTTTCCGAACATCTCACACATCATTGCCCGGACCGTGATGCCCTTCGCAATATCATGTCCAGCAGGGCGATGAGTAGACGCCATCCAGTCATCCTTTCTCAAATCGTACAGCATACCGACGGCACTGGCCTCCTCGCCAGTGCTCTGATGAATCGTTCCGGGCATAATGCCTTCCAAAAACAGATAGTAGATGCTCTCCTCGTATTTGCGAATCTTGTACATGGTCTTATACATCCCAAGCGCTTTTTCATTCGAAGGAAAAGTTACCATATGAATGCTACCTCCTAGTTTCCGTTGTCTTTATCCTCTTGTTAAAAATATTAGTAATTAATATTTTTATTTTTACTGATTTAACAAAGATGTTATCACGAAATCTCGGCAATTTCAATTCGCATTACTATTCAAAATTTTCGAATTAATTTAGGTAATTATAACAAAACTCCTTGGTTTTTCTTTTCTTGTTCACATCTTTTTATTATTAATATTTCAGAACACGGGCAATATCACTCATTGTGAGCAGTGATCAAGAGTGTCTTTTCTCAGCCGGTTTTCTCCTTATCTGTGATACGTTTAAGCACAGAGTTGGCTTTCGTTCCGGAAAATGCGAAGCACGGCAGTCAAACTATCAGCGGCGAATATAATCGTGACTTCAAAGGCGTCCAAGACAGCTCTGTCAAAAAATGTGCTCTACTTCAATACTTCAAATGGCTTGTCCCAAAAAGGTGTCCTAATGGTGCCGTGCCGTGGGGCGAGGTGCCGTCCACCACGGCGCACCGGATCTCCGGCAGGACCACGCCGTCCAGAGAGTCCGGATCGCCGGAGCACCACAGGTATTCCACCGCGGTGCCCGCCTGCTCCATGGAGCGGCCCACCTCCCGCATAAAGGTGTTCTTCCCCACACCGGGGCCGCCCTTCAGCACCATCAGGTCATATGTATCCTCAATGTCCACCATCTCCGGGAACAGATTCTGAAAGCCCTCGCCGCTGTTCGCGCCGACGAAAAAGTGCGTCACCTGTGCCATATCGTTCTCCTCCAAATCAAGTTTCATGCCAGACTATGCAAAAACATCTTGGCCTGACAGTGTTTTCAGCCTGTCTGCCGGAAAATTCGGAGGCCGGGGAGGAAATCTTTCCCAAATGAAAAATTATGGTGAAATTTGTGGAGCTTTCTGGTATAATAAGAAAAATGTCTGATTTCCCGAGGAGCCTCCTATGGACGATCAATACACGCCTATCATCAGTGAAGAAGAACGGGCCGCCCGCCGGGCCCAGCGGGCCAAGATCCGCAGGCAGAGGCAGCGGGCCCGGCGCCGCAGGCAGCTGAAGCTGTTCCTGTCAGCCGCCGGACTGGTCCTGTTGATCCTGCTCCTGGCCTTTGGCAATCGGCAGGAGGCAGCGCCGGAGCCGGCCCCGGATGAGCCTATTCCCGCTGTGGAGCCCACCGCCTTATCGGAAGATCCCGAAAAGCCCTATTCCGCTGCAGAGACCTCCGCCACCGTCCAGCTGGGCAGCAGCATCGACAGCAGCTATGCCGTTCTGATCGACCTCCAAACCGACACCATCCTGGCGGAAAAAGGCGCCCATACCGTCATCAGCCCCGCCTCCATGACCAAACTCATGACACTGCTGGTGGCCGCGGAGCATGTGACCGATCTGGACGACACTTTCACCATGACCATTGATATCACGGATTACTGCTATGTCAATGGATGCAGCGTGGTGGGATTGGATATCGGTGAGACGGTCTCCATCCGGGAGCTGCTCTATGGAACCATCCTCCCCTCCGGCGCCGATGCCTCCCTGGGCCTGGCTGTCTATCTGGCCGGCTCGCACGAGGCCTTTGTGGAGATGATGAACCAAAAGGCGGAGGAACTGGGCATTGCGGAGACCACCCACTTCACCAACTGTGTGGGCATTTATGACGAGGCCCATGTCTCCACGGTCTATGACATGGCGGTGATCCTGAAGGCCGCCATGGACAATGAGTTGTGCCGGGAGGTCCTCCGGGCCCGCACCTATGCGACTGTCCCCACGGAGGCGCATCCCGATGGTCAGACTCTCTCCAACTGGTTCCTGCGGCGCATTGAGGACCATGTCCCCAGCACCTTTCAGGTCATCGGCGCCAAGACCGGTTATGTGGTCCAGTCCGGCTCCTGCGCCGCCAGCTGCGGGGAGGATGCCGATGGGAACCGCTATATCTGTGTCACCGGAGACGCCGGCAGCAGCTGGCGCTGTATCTTCGACCATGTGGCGCTGTATGAGGAATATTGCAATTAAAAGAACAGCGTCCCGCTTTCAATCGGGACGCTGTTCTTTTAGAACCTGTATTCATAACCGTTGAACGCCGTCTGAGCAGTCTTTTTCCCGCCATACTGCGTCGCTTTCCCTTGCCATACGTCAGTATGGCTGCAAAAAATCTCCTTGTCTGGCGGAAAAAATCCTCGCCCCTCCAGCATTCCCCGGTTATGAATACGGGTTCTTAATATCCGCGCTGCTTCAGATTCGCCGCAAGGTTTACGTAAAATTCCCGGATATCGAATCCAGAAATGTTCTCACGGTTTAGGTCCACTACATCTCCGTGGGAGATGCCCCGCTTTCCCGTGGGTTCCAGCAGGGTGAACCGCTCTCCCCACTTGGCAGACTCCACAGAAACCAGTCCGTCGTTTCTGCCGTCAAAATGCTTGACGATGGGGTGTGTCATGTTCAGGGGAAACTTGCCGTGGACCGCCTTTTCGCAGTAGGACATGACACTTTCATAGACCACGTCGGGATCATCCGGCGTAACCTGGTTCCGGGCGAGACAGGCGCTCTCCGTCAGGTCCGTTACCGCCGCCAGGAAGTCCGGATTTTCATCTCCCAGCTTTTTCATGGTGCTGTTATAGGCGGCGGCGATCTTCTGCCGGGCGGCCTCCGGGACCTTGCCCAGCAGGTATTCCGCGAAGATACAACCCCGGTGGGGGGTGTTGATGGTGGTCAGCGTAGCCACATAGGGCGCCATCCCGAAGTGGGCGATGGCGGCGCGGCTGTCCAGCCCACCCTTGGAATGGGCGATGATGTTCACCTTTTCGCAGCCGGTCTCATCGACGATCTGCCGGATACGCTGGGCCAGCTCTCTCCCGCTGTCCTCCACTGAGGCGGCGGACTGCTGCTGTCCATAGTAGACTGTGGCGCCGTTGCGCATCAGCTCTTTGGGGATCCGGCCCCAGTAGTTGACATAACGATAGTCCCGAAAGAATACGCCGTGGACCATCAGGATGGGGTATTTCGTCTTGCAGACCTCACTCTCCGCCCGGACGGCATCCAACTCCCACTTCTCTGTTTCAAACTCCACCTCGTCGGAGGTGATGCGGATAATTTTAGCCAAGTACCAGATGTTGACAAAGGGTATCCAGCCGCAGAGAGCTGCCAGAACGCGATGCTTGAGGCCCAGCTGGACGGAGGACAGGTAAACTCTTATCATACCATTCCAGAATACAATGGTCTCCGCGAGGACTGCAATCAGCGTACACCCCAGATTGGCTCTCACCACAATCCAAATATCCTCCGCTCTGGCGGGCTCTGCCATCAAAAAGTGGATTGAGCGAAACCAAAGGATGCCAAAAATCACACAGTTTACAGTGGAGGTCACGAGAAACAGTTGCAGCAGAGCACTTCCGCACTCCAGCTGATGAAGGCGCTTTGTAGGTGCGCCTTTCCCCAACGGATGTATATTGATCCATAGAAACACAGCCAGGCTGGCCAGCAGCACAAGACCAAGACCGAACCCAACTGTGTAGAGACCGCCGATCGCCGCCAGCAGCACCAGGGCGCTGACTGCTCTCCTCACTCGCTTCATAAAAACACCTCATTCCTCTTCGGCTCCTGGAAGTTCTGTTCCAGCATGGCCACATGGGAGAGGAATGCCTCGTCATCGAAGTATTTGGCCCCGTGGGTGCATTTGCGGACACAGCACTGGCACTTGATGCAGATGCCGGGGACCTCCGCCACGTTTTGCGGGTCGATGGCGCCCATGGGGCACAGCCGGGCGCAGGCGCCGCAGTTACAGCACTTGGAGAGGTCCGTCTTGGGCTTGGCCTTCAGGAATTTGACAGGCTGGCCGTCGGTGCCCTCGGGGACATAATAGGGGGCATCCGGGGCGCCGGGGACCGAAACAGGCGCGGGAATGTCTGTCAAGTTTTTTGCCTTAACAGCTATTTGATCAGCAAACTCCCGCATCTGCCGCTTGTCGTCCCAGTCCGGGCGGCCCTCCGCCAGCTTGTCCGTGAAGGCGTGCTGGCCCACAAAGGCCCCTGCCGCCACAGTGTGGAACCCATCCGCCTCCAAAACCGCGCACAGCTCCGCCAGGGAGTTGTCATAGCTTCGGTTGCCGAACAGCACCACCGGCACCGTCAGTGCTCCACCGCCCTTCAGCTTTTCCCGGAAATCCGGCAGCAGCTTGTTGGGCATCTTCCCCGCGTATGTAGGTGTCCCAACCACTACCAGGTCAGTCTTTGTAAAGGAATATTCCTTTTCACGTTCCGCAGGCCTGGCAAATCCGATCCGCTCCATGGGCAGGTCCAGCTTTGCGGCCAGTTCCTCCGCGATGGTGTTCACCGCCTTGTCCGTGGTGCCCGTGGCACTGTAATACAGCGCCCAAACCTTCCTGATCTCCATGACTCTCCTCCTTTGCAGCGGCAGGCGCCTGGGAATCCCGGGCGCCTGCCAGTGTTTACAGCAAAAAATCTGATTCCTTCAGTTTGCCGGTATCCAGTGACGCCGGACGGGGCGGCACCCGCTTCAGAGGGTCATACTTGAACGCCCTGCAATAGTGCTCCACCGGCACGACACCCCGCTTGACGCAGGCCACCTCCCGCTCGTTGATCTGCTGCCCCCGCTGGCAGTAGGCGCACCGCGGGTCGATATCCTTCCGAAACAGCATCCTGATCTCCCTCTCGTCTCACATTTACAGCGTATACAGCTTGACTTCCCCGTTCTCCACCGTGGCTTTGACCTGGGTGACGGGGTTCTCATAGCTGTCGATGATCTTGGTGGCCATGGGGTCCTCCAGTTCCTTCTGGATGGTCCGCCGCAGGTTCCGGGCGCCGTAGGTCCGGGAATAGGACTTTTCGGTCAGCCATGTCAGCAGCGCGTCGTCGTAGGTGAAGGTGATGCCCTTCTCCCTCAGAGACGCCGCCAGCTCATCCAGCATGATGCGGGCGATGCTCTGGAAGTTCTCCTCAGACAGGCGGTTGAAGGTGATGACCGCGTCCACCCGGTTGATGAACTCCGGCCGCAGGAACTGCTGGAGGGCCTTCATGGCCCGGTCCCCGTCCTGCTCCTGCTGGGTGCGGCCAAAGCCCACGGTGCCCTCCTTGGTGGCACTGCCGGCGTTGGAGGTCATCACGATGATGGTGTTTTCAAAATTGACCTTGCGGCCGTGGGCGTCGGTGATCTCACCGTCATCCAGGATCTGGAGCAGGACATTCAGCACGTCGGGATGGGCCTTTTCGATCTCATCGAACAGCACCACGGCATAGGGCTTCCGGCGGATCTTCTCCGTCAGCTGGCCCGCCTCGTCATAGCCCACATAGCCGGGAGGAGAGCCCACGATCCGGGAGACGGAGTGCTTCTCCATGAACTCAGACATGTCCAGGCGGATCAGGGCGTCCGGGGTGTTGAACAGGTCGCAGGCCAGCTGCTTCACCAGTTCCGTCTTGCCAACGCCGGTGGAGCCGACGAAGATGAAGCTGACGGGCTTGTGCTTGGGGCTGATGCCCACCCGGTTCCGGCGCACGGCGGCGCTTACTGCGGCGATGGCCTCGTCCTGGCCGATGATGTGCTCCTTCAGGCGGCTCTCCAGCTGGCTCAGGCGCTGGAACTCCTGCTCCCGTATCCGGGAGGCGGGGATCTTGGTCCACAGTTCAATGACGTGGGCCAGGTTTTCCATGGACAGCTGGGGATCACCCTTTTCAATCAGGGTGTTCAGCTCCGTGTTCAGCTGCAGCTCCTTGCTCTTCAGGAAAGCCATGCGCTCGTAGTCCGGCTCGGCGCCCTCCTGGGTGGACTTCTCCTCCAGCATGGTCCGCTCTTTCTCATAATCGTCCAGCTCCCGCTGGATCTGCATCCGCCGGGAGATGTCCGAGTCCTTCAGATTCAGGTCGGAGCATGCCTCGTCGATGAGGTCGATGGCCTTGTCCGGCAGGAATCGGTCGGTGATGTAGCGCTCGCTCAGCAGCACCGCCTGGCGAAGGATGCCGTCGGAGATCTTGACGCCGTGGAACTTCTCATAGTTGGGGGCCAAACCCTTCAAAATCTCAATGGAGTCCTCAATGGAAGGCTCGTTCACCGTCACCGGCTGGAAACGGCGCTCCAGGGCGGTGTCCTTTTCGATGGACTTGCGGTACTCGTTGAAGGTGGTGGCGCCGATGACCTGGATCTCGCCCCGGGACAGGGCGGGCTTCAGGATGTTGGCGGCGTTCATGCTGCCCTCGGCGTCGCCGGCGCCCACGATGGTGTGGACCTCGTCGATCATCAGGATAATATTGCCCAGGCGCTTCACCTCGTCGATGAGGCCCTTCATCCGGCTCTCGAACTGGCCGCGGAACTGGGTGCCCGCCACCAGGGCGGTCAGGTCCAGCAGATAGACCTCCTTCTCCCGCAGCTTGAAGGGCACGTCGCCATGGGCGATGCGCTGCGCCAGGCCCTCCGCGATGGCGGTCTTGCCCACGCCGGGCTCACCGATCAGGCAGGGGTTGTTCTTCTGGCGGCGGTTCAGGATCTGCACCACCCGCTCGATCTCCTGGGCGCGGCCGATAACGGGGTCCAGCTTGCCGTCCTTGGCTTTCTGCGTCAGGGAAATACAGTAATTCTCCAGATATTTCCTCTTGCCGTTTTTCGGCTCCTTGCGGTCCTTTTCCCTGCGGTCACGGGAGCCGCTCTCCTCGGCGGACTCGCCCTTGGCGGCGTCTCCGCCGGAGAAGAGGCGGTTCAAAAACGGGAAGGTGGCGGTCTTGCCATCTTCCTCCTCATCGTCTCCCTCGCCTCCTGGCAGGTCCTCGATATTCTCCACGCCGCTCATGGCCTGCATCATCTCGCTGCTGAGCGTCTCCAGATCCTCGTCGGAGATGCCCATGCGCTTCATCATGTCGTCCACCTGAGGCAGTCCCAGATCCTTGGCGCACTTGAGGCACAGGCCCTCGTTGACGGTCTTGTCGCCATCCATTTTGGAAATGAATACCACGGCGACGTTCTTTTTACATCTTGAACAAAGTGTAGGCTGCATCGTATACCTCCAAGTTATTGCAGAAACGACAGTACGCTCAGCGGCGTATTTGTCGTGAATATATGCAAAATATGGGCTTCCGCCAGGGGGCCGGTGTCAAAGGAGACGCCCAGCTTCCGGAGTGCCCAGACCGACAGGAACAGCAGCAGGGTTCCCTCGGTCAAACCGATCAAAGCGCCGCCCAGAGCGTTGAGTCCGTGCAGCCCAGGCAGCTTGAATACCAGATCCATGGCCCGCAGCAGCACATGCAGCAAAACCAGCAGGGCCAGAAAGGAGAGGATGTACAGCACCCCGTAGATCATGGACTGGGCAATGCTCTCCACCACCGCGGCGGCGATGGACACGCCGGTGTCCCGGACCGTCTCCCGGGCCTGCTCCGCAAGGGAGGTCCTCACCTCCATGTCCAGACCCAGCAGTTCCAGCAGGTCCTCGATCTGGAAGCCATCTTCCACATCCGCCTCCGGCATCTGGACCTGGCCGGTCTCCGCCGTCAGGGCGTCATCGACCTTTGTCTCGATCTGTTTCTCAATGACCGGGGCCGCCAGCTTTGCCGCCGGACCGGAAAATGTGGCGGCGATCATTCCAGCCCCTACCAGGGCCACCACCACGATCACGAACCCGGCCAGCGTCCGCAGCAGTCCCCGCTTCGCGCCAAAGACCGCAAATCCCAGCAAAACGGCCGCTGCAACGATGTCTATTATAACAGGTGTCGTCACGATTGCCTACCTTTCCCGATGTAAACGTTTTGTGAATTTGCCCATCAATTTCTCACTTTTAAGGCAAAAACAGGCTTGCGGATTCCGACGACAGCAGCAATACGGAACCATCCGGCCGCATCAGGGCCTCCTTCGCATCATCCGTTCCCTTTAGAGAAGCATATACCTCCAAGGCCTGATTATAGACCACCAGACTGTCGATATACTGTACGGCCAGATACCGTCCCGCAGCGGAGATGCTCTGGATCTCCCCATTCACGTCCAGAGAACCCAGCTCCTCTCCGTCGGTATCCACGGTCACCAGCCGTCCCACGCTGCCGGACTGGTAGCGGTTCAGCAGCAATGTGGTGAAGCCGTCGCCGGAGATGTCATACTCCCGCAGGTATGCGCCCTGATAGGAATAAGCCGCCGATACCTCCCCCTTGGTATTTGCAAAGGTCAGGCAGTTGTCGGACACCGTGACGAGCTTCCCGTCCTGCTGGCCGATGGCGATCACCAAGCCGTCAGAAATATCATAATCCGCCACAGGGTCCTCCTTGGTCAGGTCATAGAGGACGATGTTGCTGACGAATACGCTGTTCTCCTGACCCAGCGTCACCGCCGCCAGGTAGCCGCCGTCGTTGGTGACATAGGCGTCTTCCACAAACCGCACGGAGGATCTGAACACAAACACCCGCTCCATGCTGTCGTCATAGACGTCCACCCAGCCCTTGTAATTCTTTTTCTTGGTGGTCACCGCCAGCCAGCCGTTCTCGTTCAGCGCGGCGGAGATCAGCGGTTCCGTCTCGCTGGCGGCCTCAGTCACTTCTTCACCGTTCTGGTCCCGCAGGATCACCTCGCCGTCCTGGTCCAGCACGTACAGCTCCGTACCGCCCACATCGTAGGCCACCACCTTGCCGCCGCCCTGGGACAAAGCCGGGGCGGCCATGTTGACCGGCGTGGACCACACCTCGCCGCCGTCCTGGTCCAGGATCTTCAGGGAGATATCGGACAGCACCACCAGCCGGTCCCCCAGGGCCGCGAAGTGGTTCTTGGAGGAGGCGTCGTAGTCGTACACCGTGTCGCCGCCCACCTTTTCCGAGCTTCCGTAGCTGAAATAGCGGTGCAGCGCGTCCAGGCCCGTCCCGTCCCGGTACGCCGCCGCCAGCACCACCAGCAGCACGATCACCAGTGTCAGGAAGAACACGCCAAAGCCCCGGCGCTTCCGGGACTTTTTGGGCTCGTTCTCCTCTCCGTCATTGTCATTCCAGATGTCCTTTGTCGTATCAGCCATTCAGTCGTTCATCCTCATACCAAAGTCTTGTCAGGTACAGTCCGCCGGGGGGCACCGTGGGGCCCGCCGCGGTGCGGTCTCCGCTCTCCAAGATCTTGGAGATGTCCTCCGGGGCGAATTTTCCCTCCGCCGCGTACAGCACCGTGCCCGTGATGGCCCGGACCATGTTGTATAAAAAGCCGTTGGCACAGACCTTCAGCTCCAGCAGGTCGCCGTTCCGCGTCACATCGCACCAGTAGATGGTACGGACGGTGGACTTTGTCTCCGTCCCCACGCTGCGGACCGCCCGGAAATCGTGTGTCCCCACGAACTGGTGGGCGGCCCGGTTCAAAAACGCCTCGTCCAAGTGCTTGGGGTAGAAGTACGCCCGGTTGACATAAAATGGGTTTTTGAACCGGGAGTTATAGATACGGTAGGTGTATTCCTTCTTGATGCAGGAGCCGATGGCGTTGAAATCCTCCGCCACCTCAAAGGCCTCCTTCACCGCGATGTCCTCCGGCGTATGGGTGTTGACGGCGAAGGGCAGACGGTCGATGGGGATGCGGGACTCCGTGTGGAAGTTGGCGATATAGTGCTCCGCGTGGACGCCGGCGTCGGTGCGGCCGCAGCCGGTGAGATGCACCGGCGCCCCGGTGATCTTCGCCAGGGCGTTCTGCAAGGTCTCACAGACGGTGACGGCGTTTTTCTGCACCTGCCAGCCGTGATAGGCGGTGCCGTTGTACATCAGTTTTAAGGCAATGTTGCGCATAGATGCTCCTTATTCCGGCCAGGTCAGGGCGGGATAGCGGTCCGCCGCCAGCTCCGAAGCTTTCTCGGCTTTTCCGCCGGCGGTGATCTTCCAGCGGCCATGGGTAAATTCATAGGCCACGCCGTCCGCGTCATGGCAGAATACCGTGATCCGCACGGTGTCCTCTGCCTTGCAGGGCACTTCCAGGACTCCGGTGCTGTAAGATCCGCTCTCCAGGTCCCATTCACCGGGGATGGTCTGGACCAGCGTGTTGCCGACATAGCCCCGCAGCTCCACCCCGCCGGCGCCGCTTTCCACGCCGGACAGCTCCATCTCGTCGATCTTCGCCGTCAGCATACCGTTCAGTGTTCCCAGCGAGCCCTCCTGATACTTCGGCACGTCCCACATACAGCGCTTGATGCGCACCGGCAGCAGACTGCGCGTGTCCTCATATGTACGGAGCGTCTCCCGTTCTACCCTGCCGTTTCGGGTGATGACCGCCTCCACGCGGGCCTCCTGGCCCAGCGGCAGGGAGACACGGCCCGTATAGCGGCCGTCACTGTCCAGGGACAGGTCCACCCGCTCCGTCTCCTCCCCGCTGATGGCCTCCACAGCGACCGTCGTGTCTCCATCCGGCTTTTGCAGCGCCAGTGTCAGGTCCACTTCCACCGCCCGGGCCGCCGTGTCAAGGCCCACCGGCTCCACAGTGACGCGGTCCTTAGGCTTTCTACCCAGGAACCAGTTCGTCAATCCCAGAACCAGCACCAGAAGCAAAACAATGACTGTGCGTCTCATACCCTTATTCATGGAAACACTCCCTTTTATTCCGCTCTTTCTCTGACTGTCAGCCCGCTTTTTTGACCGCTAAAAAATTCCCGATCCCAAAATTCTCATTCCTCACAGCCCAAACTGCCGCAGGACGATGACGCCCGCGCAGATCAGCACCCCCAGCGCCAGGGCGATATAGTCCCGGCGCTGGTATTGCAGCACGTGGAGCTTCGTCCGGCCCTCGCCGCCGTGGTAACAGCGGCACTCCATGGCCGTGGCCAGCTCGTCCGCCCGGCGGAAGGCGCTGATGAACAGCGGCACCAGGATGGGGATCAGGGCCTTCGCCTTTTGAATGAGGTTTCCGCTCTCAAAGTCCGCGCCCCGGGCCTTCTGGGCGGACATGATCTTGTCCGTCTCCTCGATCAGGGTGGGGATGAACCGCAGGGCGATGGACATCATCATCGCCAGCTCATGGACCGGCACATGGAGCTTTTTCAGTCCATTGAGCAGCCGCTCCAAGCCGTCCGTCAGGCTGATGGGGCTGGTGGTGTAGGTCATCAGGAAGGTGCCCATGATCAGCAGCATGATGCGCAGCACCATGAACACGGCGTTCCGCAGGCCCGTGTCGGAGATATGGAGGAAGCCCCACTCCACCAGATAACGGTCCCCGGGGGTGAAAAACAGATTCAGGATGCCGGTGAAGATGATGATGAACAGCACCGGCTTCAGGCCCCGCACCAGTGCTTTGATGCTGACCTTGGAGATGTAGACACATACCGCCAGACACAGGGCCATGAGGCCGTAGGTCACCAGGCTCTTGGCGCAGAACAGGGCGACGATATACAGGACCACCAGCAAGATCTTCGTCCGGGGGTCCAGCTTGTGGGCCACTGTGGTGCCAGGGAAATACTGGCCCAGGGTGATATCCTTCAGCATGGGGCACCGCCTTTCCGCAGGGCCAAAATCTCCTGCTCCAGGGCCTCCACCGTGTAAACGGCGGGGTCGATGTCCATGCCCCGGGCCTTCAGCGCCATGGCGATGCGTGTCACCTGGGGCACGTCCAGCCCGGCGGTGATCAGCTCCTCCGCCCGGGCAAAGACCTCCGCCGGAGCGCCGCTCATCAGCACGCGGGCGGATTTCAATACCAAGATGCGGTCCACGTTCTGGGCGATCTCGTCCATGCTGTGGCTCACCAGGATGATGGTCTTGTTCTTGTTGCGGTGGTAGTCCCGGATATTGGCCATCAGATTCTCCCGGCCCGCCGGGTCCAGGCCCGCCGTTGGCTCGTCCAGGATCAGCACCTCCGGCTCCATAGCCAGCACCCCCGCCAGGGCCACCCGGCGCTTCTGTCCGCCGGAGAGCTCGAAGGGGGACTTATCCAGCTGGTCATCCCGGATGCCCACCAGGCGGGCGGACTCCCGAACGCAGCGGTCAAGCTCCTCCCCGGTCTTGCCCTGGTTGGTGGGGCCGAAGGCGATGTCTTTATAGACCGTCTCCTCAAACAGCTGGTACTCCGGGTACTGGAACACCAGCCCCACCCGGAAGCGCACATCCCGGATCTTTTTCGGCTCCGCCCAGATATCCTTGCCGTTCAGCAGGATCTGGCCGCCGGTGGGCTTCAGCAGGCCGTTCAGGTGCTGGATCAGGGTGGATTTGCCGGAGCCGGTGTGGCCGATGATGCCCAGGAACTCCCCTCCGTACACCTCAAAGCTCATATCCTCCACCGCGCTGCGCTGGAAGGGCGTTCCGATCCCATACGTATGGGTCAGGTTTTTGATTTGCAGAATCGGTTCCAAATTTGATGCTCCTTCCGCGTCAGTTTCCCCGCAGCGCCGCCGTGATGGCGTCGGCGCATGCCTCCACCGTCAGGGCGTCCAGGGGGACGGGCAGGCCGTCCTTGTGCAGGCGGTCCAGCAGGTCCACTGTGTCCGGCACCGTCAGGCCCATGGCCCGCAGGTCCTCCACTTGGACGAATACCTCCCGGGGCGTTCCGTCCATGGCGACCTTGCCGTCATCCATGACGATGACACGGTCCGCATCCTCCGCCTCGTTCATGTGGTGGGTGATAAGAATGACGGTGATCCCCTTCTCCATATTTAACCGGTGGACGGTGGACAGCACCTCCTGCCGCCCGATGGGGTCCAGCATGGCGGTGGCCTCGTCCAGCACGATGCAGTCCGGCTCCATGGCAATGACGCCCGCGATGGCGATGCGCTGCTTCTGGCCGCCGGAGAGCAGATGGGGCGCATGTGTCACAAATTCATACATACCCACGGCTTTCAGAGCGTCGTCCACCCGGCGGCGGATCTCCTCCGTGGGCACCCCCAGATTTTCCGGGGCGAAGGCCACGTCCTCCTCCACCACGTTGGCGACGATCTGGTTGTCCGGATTCTGGAACACCATGCCCACCCGCTGGCGGATCGCCAGCAGAAGGCTTTCATCCAGGGTGTCCATCCCCTCCACATACACCTTGCCGCCCGCGGGCAGCAGCACGCCGTTAAAGGTCTTTGCCAGAGTGGACTTGCCGGAGCCGTTGTGCCCCAGCACCACCACAAAGCTGCCTTTTTCGATCTCCAGGTCCACGCCCCGCAGGGCGAACACCGGCTTCTGCCCCTCGTCCGCCGGATAGGCAAAGCGGAGTTCTCTTGTTTCGATCATGGTTGACATCTTGTTTCTCACTTTATATAACAGATTTTTCTACCACCTGGAAGCCCTCCGCAAGATGCGGCGCCGCCCTCTTTAGCAGCAGCCACAGCCAGAAGCCGCAGAGGGCGCCCAGGGTATTGAGCATCAGATCATCGATATCAAAGGCCCGGCCTACCAAAAGCTGCCAGCACTCAATGAAACCTGTGACACACAGGCCCGTCACAAGGGCGCGTTTCCAGGTGAAATTTCGCCACAGCAGGGCCGGGAAAAATCCAAAGGGCAGGAACATGATGATGTTGCCCAGAAGGGTATACAACAGCACGCCCTCCGAGGCAAACGTCTGAAAGGGGATGAGATTCACATCGCCCAACCGGAAAAACGGCTCCGCCCAGCCCCAGTGCAGTACTGTGATCAAGCTGAATCCCCAGGGAGTCAGCGTCAGCATGGCCATGCCGCCGCAGAACATCCAGAACAGCGCCAGCGCAGCCTCCCGCCGCCGGGAGCTGGACAGGCCGGAGAGCTTCAACCGTCTCCGCCGCCAGGGATACAGGCAGCCGTACAGCGCCAGCGCCGCCAGAACACCGGGCAGCATATTCGCCAAGTAGTTCCATGTCATCCATACATAACGCATCATTCAGCGTTCTTCCCAGCTTTCACTCTGAAAACCACCTTCCGGTGGCGCCGCAGGGCAGGGCCAGACCGGTCTCCGTCACGGGAAGGCCCAACTCATCCCAGGTGCATTTGCCGCCGTACTTCTCCCCCACCAGCAGGTGCAGGAGATAGCCCAGCACCGAGGGAGCAAGGCCCGTGGTATAGGAGTTGATGAGCACAAACAGGGGCTTGTCCGACAGCACCCCGGCGCAGAGCTGCACGAAGGGATACAGGTTCTCCTCCAGCTTCCAGACCTCGCCTCCCGGGCCCCGGCCGTAGGACGGCGGGTCCATGATGATGGCGTCGTAAGTCTTGCCCCGGCGGATCTCCCGCTCCACGAATTTGGCGCAGTCGTCCACGATCCAGCGGATGGGGGCCTCCTCCAGCCCGGAGAGTCTGGCATTCTCCTTTGCCCAGGCCACCATGCCTTTCGCCGCGTCCACATGGCACACACTGGCCCCCGCCTTGGCGCAGGCCACTGTGGCGCCGCCGGTATAGGCAAAGAGGTTCAGCACCCGGATGGGCCGCCCGGCATTCCGAATCTTATCCATGACGAAGTCCCAGTTCACCGCCTGCTCCGGGAAGAGGCCGGTGTGCTTGAAGTTCATGGGCTTGACCTGGAAGGTCAAATCGCCGTAGTGGATCTTCCAGCTCTCCGGCAGGGTCTTTTTCTCCCAGTGGCCGCCGCCGGTCTGGGACCGGAGATACCGGGCGTTGGCCCGCTTCCAGGCGGGGTTTTTATGGGGCGTCTCCCAGATGGCCTGGGGATCCGGCCGCACCAGGAACTGCTTGTCCCAGCGCTCCAGCTTCTCTCCCCCGCCGCAGTCCAGAAGCTCGTAGTCCTGCCATTGATCCGCGATCCACATAGTCTGTCCTCCATTTTGATATCCACATAATAAATCATATTATTATACCTCCTGAACCTCCCCTGCGTCAATTCCATTTCCGCCCGGAAGGCAGGAAAAAGAGGACCGTCTTTCGACAGTCCTCTTTCATCAGACCATATGCAGCACGTCCCTGGCGAACGCCCGGGTCCGTGCCTCCTTTTCACCGTCCATGAAGCCGGTGTCATAGCCCAGGTGCCGCTCCGCGTGGCTGCCCAGATACCGCAGGCCGGAGTGTTTGCAGTAGCGGCGCATCCCCTCCTCAAAGAGGTCGCAGCCCTTTTCCGGCCGGTAGCCGCAGGTCTCCAGCAGGGCCATGGCTTTTCCTTTCCACAGGGACGGCCCCTTGGCCTCCCCATAGAATTTGTTCATGCCGTATACCAGCCTGTCCAGCAGGGCTTTCATGGGCGGTGTGCAGTACCAGGCGTAGATCGGCGTCGCCAGGACAATCAGGTCACTTCCCAATACCAGATTGAACAGCTTCTGCCCATCATCCCGCCGGGCGCAGCCGAACACCGTCCAGTCCCGCTGACAGGTCCGGCAGGCCACACAGGGCTGGATGTCCTGATCGTACAGCCAGACGGTCTCCACCTCCGCCCCGCCGGTCCGCAGCTCCTCGCAAAACGGCTTCAAAAGCGCGGCGGTATTGCCGCTTTTCCGGGGGCTTCCCATGAGGACGCAGGCTTTCATACCACCGCCGTCTCCCTCTCCAGGTGTTCCGCCGCAGAGGCCGCCGGTGTCTGCGGCTTCTCCAGCAGGCGTTCCCGGCCCACCGCCAGCATCAGCTTGATGCGGTTCTCCTGGTTGACACGGGTGGCGCTGGGGTCGTAGTCGATGGGGGTGATGTTTGCCTGGGGATACAGTTCCCGGAGCTTGTTGATCATACCCTTGCCGCAGATGTGGTTGGGCAGGCAGCCAAAGGGCTGTGCGCAGATGATGTTCTCATACCCGGACCGGATCAGCTCCGCCATCTCGGCGGTGAGGAGCCAGCCCTCGCCCATCTTGTCGCCCTTGCTGATAAGGCCCTCGGTGAGCTTGGTCAGCTCGTTGAAAGGCAGGGGCGCGTGATAGCCGTTGTCCTTCAGGGCGCTGATGATGACCCTCTCCATGGTGCCGATATAGCCCAGGATCAGGTCGGAGACATGCTTTTCCAGGAAGGAACCGCCGTAAAGCCGGGCAGTCTCGGAGGGGTTATAGGCGCAGTACTGCACGAAGCCCATCAGCCCCGGCAGATTCACCTCGCAGTCCTGGGTGGCCAGGAATTCCTCCAGATCGTTGTTGCCAAGAGGGGAATACTTCACATAGATCTCCCCCACCACGCCGACCTTGACCTTCGGCACCCTGTGGACGGGGATGGCGGCGAACTCCGCCGCGATCTTGGGCATAGTACTCTTCATTTCTTTCTGGGAAAAGCCCCTGCCCTGACGGATCCAGCCGCAGATGGTATCCAGCCATCTCTCCTGCAGGGCCGCCGCGCCGCCGTGGCGTGTCTCATAGGGGGCGGTCTGGGCCTTCAGCGTCACCAGCAGGTCGCCGTAGTAGATGGCGGAGAGGGCCATGCGCATAAAGGTCAGGTCCATGGGCAGGCTGTTGCCTTTCTCCAGGCCGGAGAAGTTCAGGCTCAGCACGGGGATCTGGCCGTAGCCCGCCTTTTCCAGGGCCTTGCGCAGCAGGAAGATGTAGTTGGAAGCCCGGCACCCGCCGCCGGTCTGGGTGATGATGAGGGCGGTGTGCTCCAGGTCATACTTGCCGGAGTTCAGAGCGTCCAGAAATTGGCCGATGACCAGCAGGGCGGGATAGCAGGTGTCGTTATGGACGTATTTCAGCCCCAGCTCACTGACCTGGCTGCCGCAGTTGCCCAGCAGCTCCACCTTGTAGCCCTTGAACTCCATGGCCGCCGCCAGGATGCGGAACTGCACGGGCGCCATGTTGGGGATGAGGATGGTGTGGGTCTTTTTCATGTCCTCGGTAAAAACAGGATATTGCATCTCCATGCCGTTACGTCTCCTTTGCGCGTTTCTCGTCCTGCTCGTCCAGGGCGGCGAACAGGCTCCGCAGGCGGATGCGCACCGCGCCCAGGTTCGTGATCTCATCGATCTTCAGCTGGGTGTACAGCTTGCCGCCCGCCTGTAAGATCTCCCGTGTCTCATCGGAGGTGATGGCGTCCACACCGCAGCCAAAGCTGACCAGATGCACCAGGTCCATATCAGGCTGGGAGCAGCAGTACTTCGCCGCCGCGTACAGGCGGGAGTGGTAGGTCCACTGGTTGAGCACCGTGGTGGGGAACTTCTCCACGCGGTTGGAGATGGAATCCTCCGTCACCACCGCCGCGCCGAAGCGGGTGATGAGGGTGTCGATGCCGTGGTTGACCTCCGGGTCCACGTGGTAGGGCCGTCCCGCCAGCACGATAATGCGGCGTCCCTCGGCCCGGGCCTGGTCGATGACGCGCTCGCCCTCCTTGCGGATCAGGGACATGTGGTGGGCGTACTCGGCGTAGGCCGCGTCAGCGGCGGACTGGATCTCCTTTCTGGAAATATCCGGAAAATACTGCCGCAGGATGGTGAAGATCTTCTTGTTGAAATCCTTGGGCCTGTGGATGCCCACGTAGTCATAGATGAACTTGGTGTCTTTGACCTCCGGGCAGTTGCCGGCGATGACCTCCGGATAATAGGCCACCACGGGGCAGTTGTAGTTGTTCTGGCCCAGGCCCTCGTCAATGTTGTAGGTCATACAGGGGTAGAAGATAGCGTCCAGCCCCAGCTTGCTGAGGAAGTGGATGTGGCCGTGGGCCAGCTTGGCCGGGAAGCAGGCGGTGTCACTGGGGATGGTGCCCTGTCCCTTGAGGTACAGGTCCCGGCTGGAGAGGGGGCTGTGGTACACGGCGAAGCCCAATTTGGTAAAGAAGGTGTGCCAGAAGGGCAGCAGTTCCCAAAAGTTCAGGCACAGGGGCAGTCCGATCTTGCCCCGCTTGCCGGGGACAGGCTTATAGCCCAGGATCAGCTTCCGCTTGTATTCGTAAAGATTCCGCTCGCCGGTGTCCGCCTTGCCGGTGACAGGGCGGTCACAGCGGTTGCCGCTGATGAAGGTGCCGCCGTCGGCAAAGGTGTTGATGGTGAGCTGGCAGTTGTTGCCGCAGCGGCCGCAGACCTCGCTGCGGGTCTCCTGATGGAAGTTCGCAAGGGCCTCCCGGTCCAGAAGCCGGCTGGTCTGGCCGCCGGCAGCCTTGCCTTGGCCGTACAGCGCCGCGCCGTAGGCGCCCATGAGGCCCGCGATGTCGGGCCGGATGACCTCCACGCCCATCTCCTTCTCAAAGGCCCGGAGGACCGCCTCGTTGTAGAACGTGCCGCCCTGGACCACGATGTTTCTTCCCAGCTCCTCGGGAGAAGCTGCCCGGATAACCTTGTAAATGGCGTTTTTCACCACGGAGATGGAGAGGCCGGCGGAGATATTTTCGATGGTAGCCCCGTCCTTCTGGGCCTGCTTCACGCTGGAGTTCATGAACACGGTACAGCGGCTGCCCAGGTCCACGGGCCTGTCCGCGAACAGGCCCAGCTTGGCAAATTCCTTCACATCATAGCCCAGAGCCTGGGCGAAGGTCTGGAGAAAGCTGCCGCAGCCGGAGGAGCAGGCCTCGTTCAGGAAGATATTGCTGATGGCGCCGTCCTCGATCTTGAAGCATTTCATGTCCTGGCCGCCGATGTCGATGATGAAATCCACATTGGGCAGGAAGTGCCGGGCGGCGGTGAAGTGGGCCACCGTCTCCACCACGCCGTAGTCGGCGTGGAAGGCGTTTTTCGCCAGGTCCTCGCCGTATCCGGTGGTGGTGACGGAGGCCACATGCAGGGCCGGATGCTCGTCATAGAGCTTTTGCAGCACCTCCCGGATCAGGGGCACGGGATTGCCCAGATTGGGGCGGTAGTCGGTGAACAGGATGCGGGCATCCTCGTCGATGACCACCAGCTTGACAGTGGTGGAGCCGGAGTCGATACCGATGTGCACCGGAGCGGCGTAGTCCGGACCAAAGGGCATCCGGGGCACGGAGGCCTTGGCGTGCCGCGCCCGGAACGCCTCATACTCCTCCTGGTCGTTGAACAGGGCGGGCTGGCTGCGGTACGTCTCGGACGCGCCGTGCTTTTGGAGCCGGTCCGCCACTTCCATCAGATCAAATTCCTGATCGGAATAGAAGGCCGCGCCCAGGGCCACGAACAGCAGACTGTTCTCCGGACAGGTGCCCTGTACGCCCAGCGTCCTGTCAAAGCTCTTCCGCAGGACCTGGGAAAAGGTCAGAGGGCCGCCCAGATACAGCACGTTCCCGGTGATAGGACGGCCCTGGGCCAGGCCCGCGATGGTCTGGTTCACCACCGCCTGGTAGATGCTGGCGGCGATATCCTCGCTCCGGCCCCCCTGGTTGATGAGGGGCTGCACGTCGCTCTTGGCGAACACGCCGCAACGGGAGGCGATGGTGTATGTCTTCTCCGCCTTTTGGGCGGCGGCGTCCATCTCGTCGGCAGTCATTTTCAAAAGTGTCGCCATCTGGTCGATGAAAGCGCCGGTGCCACCGGCGCAGGAGCCGTTCATGCGGACCTCGGTGCCGCCGGTGAGGAACAGGATCTTCGCGTCCTCACCGCCCAGCTCAATGATGCAGTCGGTGCCCGGTGCCAGGCGGTTGGCGGCTACCCGGGTGGCGAACACCTCCTGGACAAAGGGCACCTCCACGCTGTCCGCCATGCCCATGCCCGCAGAGCCGGAGATGGCCAGCGCCGCCCTGCCGCCGGGGATATACTGCTCCGCCACCCGGCGCAGCAGCTCCTCAGACTTTTCCAAAATGTGGCTGAAATGCCGTTCGTATGTACTGTATAAGATGTTGTCCGCTTCGTCCAGCACCACGCATTTGATGGTGGTGGACCCCACGTCAAGACCGACTTTCAAAGTTGCTACCTCCTTTAGGCAAACGGTTGCTCTATCCATTTTGACAGATAACCACATGATACCACATTAGTTGGTATCATACTCTTTTTCGACAAAATGTGCAATCGGTAATATCCTGTCACCCTGTAAAGAATTTGTTAAGAAAGTGAAAATTTTCAGGACTTTGCCTTTTGTCATTTTTATGCTATACTTGTCCCATTCAGAACGGAAACGAGGAACATCTTATGGATACTGTTTTGCTGCACTGCTGCTGCGCCCCCTGCTCCCTGAGCTGCATCGAACCCCTGCGGGCCGAGGGCATTGAGCCGGTGGCTTTCTGGTATAATCCCAACATCCACCCCTGGAAGGAATATCAGGCCCGGCGGGACTGCCTGCTGGAGTACGCCCCCACCATCGGCATGGAGGTCCGTGTCCGGGAGGACTACGGCCTGCGCCAATTCGTGGAGCACGTGGCGGAGGACATCGACCACCGCTGCGCCTACTGCTACGAGCACCGGCTGGAGGGCACCGCCCAGTACGCCGCGGAGCACGGTTTTACCGCCTTCACCTCCACCCTGCTGGCCAGTCTCTACCAGGATCACGACGGCATCGTCCGGGCGGCGGAAAAGTACGCCAAGGAGTACGGCGTGGAGTTTTTGTACCGGGACTTCCGCCCCAATTTCCGGGCTGGAAATCAAAAGGCCCGGGAGCTGGGCTTCTATATGCAGAAATACTGCGGCTGCGTCTTTTCCGAAGCGGACCGCTATCAAAAGCAGATCGACCGGGACCGGATCAAATTCGCGGAGGACTGACCGTTTTCGGCCCTTATATAATAAGGGCGTCTTCATTTGTTGTCCAGGACTTTGCGGCCATCGGTATCCGGATAGAGACAGATGGCTCTTCCTGGGGCCGCCCTCCGCTTCTCAAGTCTTTGCATTCTGAATATCCCGCGATCCCGGCCGCCTCGCTTTTTTGTATAACTATACCGTTGACAATGAATAGAAATAGCTTCTACAATAAAGTTCAACACAAGGACGTGCGGATGAAGTTCATCCACATGTCCTTTGTTTTTTCGATCCAGCTGGTATAAAAGAAGGAATTAAGCTTCCAGTGTTCCCATCAGCATACTGGGGATTTAAATGATTTTGGCTATTTGAAAAATGTTAATAGCCCCGGTATCTCTTAGGAAAAAGATATTTGACTTCTTTACTGTATTTAACTATTCTAAATGCAGATTTGTTGGTTAGTCTTTACATATTTACTCAGAAAGATATGTAAAGCGATCAACAGCATCCAAATCGAGGCTAAATCTTTCTGAAAAGGATGGGATTTCAGAGGGATATTCAGGGAAACGCTTGCGTTTCCCTGCATTTGCTAGCAAATGCACCTCGAACCTGCATGAGAAAAAGGAGGAAACCAACCAATGAGCGACAAAGAAGTAAAAGTCACCCCGCAGGAAAGCGGCAGCGAACTCGAACACGTATTTGAAAAGGTGCCCGACAGTGCCCGCAAAAGTGCGAGCAGTATCCTTGTGATCCTCACCGGATATACCATCTCCCTGTCCAACTTTGTCACCGGCGCCACCGTGGGCTTTAAAATGCCTTTCAAAGAGGCTGTCGCTGCCTGTGCCGTGGGCAACATCATGCTGATCATCGTTGCCACGTTCCTGGGCATCATCGCCTGCCAAACCGGTCTGTCCACCTCTGTTCTGGCTCGGAAATCCCTAGGCGCAAGAAGCTCCTCCATCCTGTCTTTCCTGCTGGCGATCTCCGCCGTCAACTGGATCGCGGTGAATGCGGACACTTTCTCCAATCTGATCGTCTCCAACTTCGGCTGGTGGCCCATCCCCGTCGGCATCACCTCCATCATCGTCGTGGCCCTGTGGGCCCAGTCCGCCATCCGCGGCGTGAAGGGCCTGGAGATCGTCAGCTGGCTGGGCGTGCCCTGCGCCGTCATACTGACCATCGCCTGCGCCATCGCCATCGCCAACCGGGCCGGTTACCAAACTGTGTTCCAGTATATGCCCGCCTCCGACGTCCAGATTTCTTTTGCTGCTGGCTCCACGGCCTTTGTCGGCGCCTGGGTGTTCGGCTGCATCGTCTCCCCCGATGTCTGCCGCTATGCCAAAAAGACCTCCCATGTGGCTATCGGCGCCCCCATCGCCGTCACTGTGGGCCTGTTCGGCCTGGAAGTCATTGGTATCATGACCGCGCAGGCCACCAATGAGAGCGGCTTCGTGGCTGCCACCGCCGCCTTGGGCCTGGGCATTCTGGTGTTCATCTGCGCCATCTTCTGTGTCTGGACCACCCAGGACAACAACATTTACAGCGCCGGCCTGGCCCTGCAGAATGTGATGAAGGACACCCCGCTGGAAGGCAAGGTGAAGCACGCTGTGCTGGCTGTCATCATCGCCGCCGCAGCCGCGATCTTCGCCGCCGTAGGCGCCACCAAGTATCTGCTGCCCGTGGTGCAGACGCTGTCCGTGCTGCTGCCTCCCGTCCCCGCTCTCATCATCGCGGAGTACTACTTCGTGAAGAGGAGCAAGGAGAACAAGTCCATCAACTGGGTCGGCATTATCACCTGGGCTCTGGGAACCCTTGTCGGTTATATTGCCCTGCAGCACAGCTTTCTGGTCCCCGCCATCGTCAGCATGGTCGTGACCTTCGTCCTGTACATCATCCTCAGCAAGGCTTTGGACGGTGTTTTGAATAAGGACATCTGATCCCGCCAGATAGAAACATGAGAAAAGCGGCGCTTGGGATATCCCAGGCGCCGCTTTTTGCGTGTATCCAATTTCTTCTTACGGACTGAAGCCGCTTTGTAAACAGACCGGATGATCACCCCCGCGGTGAGGCTCAAAAGAGCTACCCGCAGGCCTGGAAACAGGCTGCTGACAACAAACGGCGGTGCATGAAATGCGTCATTCATCTCGACGTTGACTGGCTTGACTGGCTTTGCTATCTTCCCGATAAACGGAGATTAGCAAACCATGTAATTTATCCATTCAATTTTTCCAGAACTTCGGGATTATTTGAAAGGATCGCTCCAACAGTCTGGCATTTTTTCATATCTGGACAATCACCACATGTCTTCACGCCTTTTTTCAACGCACACTGGCGAACGCCGCAAAGGCTATCACAAAATACGGTTTTAGCCCCTTCAACACGACAGCCTTGACAGTTAATATGTTCTGGAAGAATGGGCGCATGATTTAACGCAGACCATAGCTTCGCAGTTTTTTCGTGAAGTTCCTGATCGTCATTGTTCGTTGCAAGATATGCATCGCATTTTTCACAATCCAGCCCACAGTACGCGATCATATCTCTCATGGTTATGTCCTCCCAGCAACTTCAATTTTTCGCTCGTTCAACTTCTGCCAAACAGGAAATCGCCCTTTTTGATCAGTTCTTCAAGCTGTGCAGCGGTGCGGGGATGCGGCCGCCTCTTGCGATAAAGGCCGCGCTGGACTCCGGATGCACCGGCATCACCGGGGCGCTGCCCAAAAGGCCCCCCATCTCGATGGTGCCGCCCACGGTCTTGCCGGGGGCCGGCAGCAGGCGGACCGCCGTGGTCTTGCAGTTCACCATGCCGATGGCCGCCTCGTCGGCGATGATGGCGGAGATGGTCTCCGCCGGGGTGTCGCCGGGAACGGCGATCATGTCCAGGCCCACGGAGCACACGCAGGTCATGGCTTCCAGCTTATCCAGGCAGAGGGTGCCCGCCTTGGCAGCGGCGATCATGCCCTCGTCCTCACTGACGGGGATGAAGGCGCCGGAGAGGCCCCCCACGGAGGAGGACGCCATGACGCCGCCCTTCTTCACCGCGTCGTTCAGCAGAGCCAGGGCCGCCGTGGTGCCGTGGGTGCCGCAGGTCTCAAGACCCATCTCCTCCAGAATACGGGCCACGCTGTCCCCCACCGCAGGAGTGGGCGCCAGGCTCAGGTCCACGATGCCAAAGGGCGTGTCCAGGCGGCGGGAGGCCTCCTGGGCCACCAGCTGGCCCATGCGGGTAATGCGGAAGGCCGTCTTTTTCACCGTTTCCGCCACCACATCGAAGGGCTGGCCCTTCACGGCCTGGAGGGCGTGGTGAACAACGCCGGGGCCGGAGACGCCCACATTGATGACCTTCTCCGCCTCGCCCACGCCGTGGAAGGCGCCGGCCATGAAGGGATTGTCCTCCACGGCGTTGCAGAATACCACCAGTTTCGCGCAGCCCAGGCCGTCCTGGTCCTCTGTGGCTTTGGCGGTGTCCTTGATGATGCGGCCCATGAGCGCCACGGCGTCCATGTTGATGCCGGCCTTGGTGGAACCCACGTTGACGGAGGAGCACACCAGCTCCGTCCGGGCCAGGGCCTCGGGGATGGAGCGGATCAGCCTTTCATCCGCCAGTGTCATGCCCTTTTGCACCAGGGCGGAATAGCCGCCGATGAAATTGACGCCGCAGGTCTTGGCCGCACGGTCCAGCGCCAGGGCGAAGGGCACATAGTCCTCCGTCTCGCTGGCACCGGCCACCAGGGCCATGGGGGTCACGGAAATACGCTTATTGACGATGGGGATGCCGAACTCCCGCTCGATGTCCTCGCCGGTCCGCACCAGCTTTTCCGCGTAGCGGGTGATCTTCTCATAGATCTTGTCACAGGCCCGCTTCGGGTCTGGATCGCAGCAGCTGAGCAGGGACAGCCCTAAGGTGATGGTGCGGATATCCAGGTGCTGCTGGTCGATCATTTCAATGGTGGAGAGGATCTCCTTCTGATTGAGCATGGTCTCCCCTCCTTAAATGGTGTGCATCGCTTCAAAGATCTCTTCCCGCTGGATGCGGATGGAGAGATCCATCTCCTTGCCCAGCTCCGCCAGAGCGGTGCCCAGCTCGCCAATGGTGGCGGTGGCCTTGCTGACGTCCACGGCCATGACCATGGTGAAAGCGGCGCCCTGCAGAACGGTCTGGGAGATATCCAGAATGTTGACATTATACTCGGCCAGACGGATGCAGATGGCGGCAATGATGCCCACCTTGTCCTGACCCACGACGGTAACGATAGCGTTCATATAACTTCCTCCTTATAAAGCGGGACAAAATCAATTTATTTTAGCACGGCATCCGGCCAAAGTAAATAAAAAGGCGCACGTTTCCATGCACCACTTTGCACCTGATACTGATTTTATACGATTCTTCCACAGAAAATAGATATTTTCTGTGGAAGAAGGCATCGCTAAGCGCGCCGCCCATTTGTGCCACAGGCACAAATGCCGTCTCATAAGACTTCAACGCGCCTTCGGCGCTATAAAAAGCATTGGATAGCCGTTGGCGCTTCAGCGCCTTACGAATATCGCATCCCCCTTGCGGGGAGACTTCGTCTACTTTTTCATGAAGTCTAGTATTAGAACCTGTATTCACAACCGTTGAACGCCGCCTGAGGGGCCTTTTTCCCGCCATACGGCGTCGCTTTCCCTTGCCATACGTCAGTATGGCAAGGGAAATCTCCTTGTCTGACGAGAAAAAT
>JAETOQ010000092.1 GCA_021771635.1 Oscillospiraceae bacterium
GTGCCTGACTGCGGATGGGAGCAGCTATGAGTACCGACAGCCGGACGATGTTCCGGGTGTGGACAAAGGCGGCCTGGAGCCTCCCCCGGCCCCCATGGAGCAGGCCAAGGCTCCCAGGAAAAAGCGCGGGGCGAAAGGACAGGACAGATGAGGATTAGAAACCTGTATGGCTACGCAACCTGCGTTCACAGCCGGAAGCGGAAACAGGCCCCCTGGCGGGTCTCCAGCGACTGTGAAAACCGGGCGTGCCTGTTCACGGGCAGACACTATGAACTGCCCAATTCCAGCATCTGCATGGCCTGCCCGTTTTACTGCAAGGATGGGGAGGCGCAAAAAGGATAATGGATCTTCATTTGCGGGAATTTGACGGGACCACCTTCGGAATGTCTGTGGAGGCTTCCTTCCCGGCGTTCAAGCGGATGAAACGGAACGCATTCACAGGAGAAATCATACGCTGCGGAGGTTTGTTCAAGCAGACCGTCCGCTGTGTCCGGGCCGCCGATGTGGCCGCCGTCATGGGAGAGGTCGGGTGGCTGGTCAGCAAGGGCCGGTACATGGAAACCATCCGCTGGGGCAATGACGGAACAGAATACTATATCATTTACGAATAAGGAAGTGAAAAATGAGCAGTTTTTTTGAGCAGGAATTATGGCATCTGTTTGGGGATGGGAAGATCATCGACAACCCCGCCTGTTCGGGCCGGGCCTGTCTCGGAACATTGGGCAAGGATCTGCGGGTGCGGGCGCAATTCATTTCCACCCACATTTCCGGCGAGTACGACGCCCTGAAACTGACGGTGCTGAACCGCACGGACGGGCCGGTGGACACCCAGGTACTGAGACTGAAAGATCTGCTGGGCAAGAAGCCCGTCCCCGGCAACCCCAATTTCCGGGATGGCGTGATCCCCCGCATCTGGGATGACTACGGAAAATTTGAGTGGTACGCATACCGCCCCACCGCCGCCGACTACGAGACGATCCGGCAGGCCGTGGGACAATACCTGAATGTCTTCCGGGACCGGCAGCAGGAGTGCGCCCAGGACGGCCCCAAGCTGGTATACATCTGCGCTCCCCTTCGGGGGGACGTGGGGAAAAACATTGAATTCGCCCGCCAGAAAGCCCAAGAGGTGTTTCAGGCGGGCGATATTCCTGTCTGCCCCCATCTCATGTTCCCTCCTATCGCTGACCCGGAGAATCCCCAGCAGGATCAGGCGGCGCGGGAGATGGGCCTGCGGCTGGTGGAGTCCTGCCAAGAAGTCCACGTCTACGGCCCGGAGTGGACACAGGGGATGTGGGAGGAGATCCGCCACGCCATGGATCTGGGCATTGAGGTCAAGACCGACCAGGAAACCATTGGACGCAGCCCGCCTCGCAGGCAGGCCCCACGGAAAGGAAAAGGTGCGCGGTAATGAATCAAAATGATCTTTTACAGATACGGCTGGATCAGAACTATCGGGATTATGTGGCAAGCCTCCAAGGCAAGACCACCGACGAGCTGGTTGCGCTGGCCCCTGAAATTGTTGCGGCCCAGCAGCTCCGGGACGAGCTGGCCTGTGCCTGCTCCGAGGAGGACGCGGCAGACTTGCTCCAGTTTGATGATCCGTTGGGACTTGTGCGCGGCTTTTGGCTGGATGAGCAGGACAAGACTCACGGTGAGAAAATCGGCAACATGATCTGGCACCTTCAGCAGCGGGGAAAATTCATCACACGAAAGCCTGACGAGCCATCAGGTAGACACACACCGCCCCGTCCCAGGCGGGGTCAGGAGAGGTGACGAGTATGATAAAAAGTATTACCACAGACGATCTGCGCCGCATGGAGGGCCAGGAGGGCCTGATCCTCCAGGGCTGCGGCGGGCCAGCCCAGGAGTGGGTGGACGGCATCAACGAATTGTTCACCGAGGCGGGCATCCTGCTGAACGGCAGCACGTTCCAAGCGGAGAACGTGTCCGTTTTCCAGCACGGCGACCTGACCAACCTGCTGTTCCCCTTCGAGGGAGTCAAGCTGGACGTGGGCAGGCTGGCCATGTGGCGCATCCAGACCCACGGGCAGTTCGGCGGCACATGGCTGTCCGACTACGTCCCCAACCAGCTGGGCGGTTTCATATCTCAGGAACAGGCGCCGCAGAAACCCAAAATGGAACTGCTGGGCCAGGACGGCAACATCTTCGGCATCATGGGCCGAGCCTCCCGCCTGCTGAAGCGGGCCGGACAGCAGGAACAGGCCGAGGAGATGATCAGCCGTGTGACCGCCTGCGGCAGCTACGATGAGGCCCTCAATATCATCAGCGCGTATGTGGAGACAGAACTGTCTCCCAAACCCGAACCCCAAAAATCTCAGAAGAAGAAAGGAAGGAATGCCCATGAACGATAAGTGGGAGATCATCCAGGGCGACGCCCTGAAGCTGCTGGGGGGCTTCTCCCCCGGTTCCTTCGACGCCGTCATCACCGACCCGCCCTACGCCTCCGGGGGCCGCACCCAGGCGGAGAAGAACAAGTCCACCGCCAAGAAGTATTCCAGCATGGGAGACCACGCGCCCCCGCCCTTCGAGGGGGACGCCAAGGACCAGCGCTCCTGGACCCGCTGGGCGGCGGAGTGGCTGGCGGACGCCCGGAAGCTGTGCAAGCCCGGCGCGCCGGTATGTATGTTCATCGACTGGCGGCAGCTCCCCGCCGCCTCCGACGCCCTCCAGTGGGCGGGCTGGATCTGGCGCGGCACCGCTGTCTGGGACAAGGGCAACTCCCGCCCCCAGAAGGGCCGCTTCCGCCAGCAGGCGGAGTACATCGTCTGGGGGTCCAACGGAGATATGCCCATCAATCGCCCCGTCCCCTGCCTGCCGGGGGTGTTTAAGTACGGCAATCCCCAGAACCGCATCCACCTGACGGAGAAGCCCCTGCAGCTCATGCGGGATATCGTGAAGATCACCGAGCCGGGTGGCCGCATCCTGGACCCCTTTGCCGGCTCCGGCACCACCATCCTGGCCGCTGTGCTGGAGGGCTATTCCGCCACCGGCATCGAGGTCACGGAGGAGTACGCCCGCCGCGCCAGGGAGCGGATCGCCCAGGAGCTGGCCCAGGCGGCGTGACCGATAACTGTCTGCCGATTTATGTGGATATTGCCGCGAAGGTGCGGTATGATGTGGGCTACCAAAATAACAGGAGGTGCCAGAAATGCAAGTGAATTTTACCTTTGACAAAGCTGCCGTAGAGCGGCGGGGCCACACGCTGGAGGATGTGCATCGGACGGTAAAAAGCCTGTTTGCCGCCCATGCTCTCCCCTGCGTCTCGGATGGCGACACCCTGTCTTTCAAAGACAAGGGCCACGGCGATGACTTCGCCTGTATGTGGGATATCATCCTGTCTCTGCTGCGCTCCGAGTGGTTCCTGGAGTGCGCCGCCGCCTGCGTCTGGCAGGACGAGGGCGGCGAGGAGGATATACTCGCCCAGGCCGGAAAGGTACGGGGTGCTGTGTAGCATGGGAAGCAGAAAACAGATCACCTTTGATCTGAGCCAAGAGGCGCTGCGGCAGCACTATCCCCGTAAGGAGACGGCTCAGGACCCGCAGTTTTTCAAGCGGGCCTACAAGGACATCCAGAGGTTCATGGAGGCCAGCGGCTTTGAGCGGCGGCAGTATTCTGTGTATGTGTCTGCGGAGAAACTGACTGCGCTGGATGTGGCTGTCCTCACCCAGCGGATGGCGGGTGAGATGCCCTGGCTGCGTCAGTGCGTCAAGGAGATCACAGCAACGAACATCGGGGCGCGGCACAGCCTCCTGGGGCTGCTGTGCGACCATGCGCCGCCCGTTGAACTTCTGCCGCCGTCTGCGGCAAAAGGGCAGCAGAAAAAGAGAAAAGTACCGGAACGATAGCTGTGAAGCGTGTTCATAGGGACGCGTTTCGCAGCTCTTTTATTACCCGGAGGTGAACCATGCAATACTATCCCATTGATGAGGCCCTGGCCCGCAGGGCAAAAACCATGATCAGCTTCTCCGACTATGTGGAGGGCAGCGCCACAGCGGAATACCGCCGTGCTGTGGATGAGGCCGCCCGTCTCGCGGAGCAGCAGAAGCGGAAGGTAGATCTCATCCACCATGACCGGATCGACCAACTGCTGGACACCTACGCCCGCAGACTGGCGGAGAATATCAACCAGAGCAACGCCATCACCGCCCGTGTTCCGTCCATCCTGATCGCGGGGGGCAGTAATTTCCCTGTGCGTAAAAAGGAAAAGCAGAATCGGGCGGCAGACGCTAACATGGCGGAGTGGCGGCAGATCCAGGGCCTGCTGGACAAGATCCGCGGCACAGGCAGGGGCGGTATCAGCGCCGACGACCCGGAGGCTGTGCAGAAGCTGAAGTCCAAGCTGGCTGGGCTGGAGCAGGAGCAGGAAAAAATGAAAGCGGTCAACGCCTACTACCGGAAGCACAAGACCCTGGATGGCTGTCCACTGCTGACTCAGGATGAGATCGAAAAGCGGAAAGCGGCAATGGCCCGTGACTGGCAGGCGAACCCCAAGCCGTACCCCGGCTTTATGCTTACCAACAACAGCGCCTCCATCCGTCAGGTCAAGTCCCGCATTGCGGAGCTGTCCGCGAAAGCGGAAACGGAATATGAGGGCTGGGCCTTCGAGGGCGGCGAGGTGAAGATGGATCGGCAGGACAACCGGCTCCGGGTGTTCTTCCATGAAAAGCCTGACCGGGATACCTGTTCCGCCATGCGGCACAACGGCTTCAAATGGGCGCCCAGCGTGGGTGCGTGGCAGAGGCAGCTCACCGATAACGCCATCTATGCCGCCAAGCACCTGGACTGTCTCCGGCCCCTGCCTGTGGAGCCGCCTGTGCCGGAGCAGGCAGGATCTGTGCAGGGACCAGCCCAGGGCGCCGCTGCCGGGTGGGGCTTTTACATCATCGCTGATCTGAAAACCTGGGCGGACAACGCTGCGAAACGCAGTGAACTGGAGCATTTCCCCTCTTTTGAAGCGGCCAAGGCCCGGTTTGATGAACTGCGGGGCGAACCCTACAACAGCGAGGCTGTGGAACCCGGCCCGGATGGACAGCCTCCCGCCCGCCTGACCCTGGGCCTGGAGAGTGCGGACGGCATGAGCGCCGCCGACATCCTCCATGTGCGGCAGGGAGAAAACTACCTCGTCACCGACTTCACCCGGTCGGAACGACTCCGGGACGATCCCATGGTCATGGATATCCTCTCCCGTGTCTCCCGTGAGATAGGCTTTGACCAAGTGCGGGTGTGGGAGCAGGCGGACGGTAGCCGCCAACTGCTGTCCGTGGTTCCTTTCGAGAAATGGGACAATCCCTGGTTCCCCTCTGCTACGGCTGGCAGCATTGCTGCTGGATACTATGAACTCCTGCTCCGCTGTCATCCAATGCCCAAGAGTGATCAGTTCCGCAGCAAACAGGTCGAAAGCATCGTTCAGCTCCTTCAAAGGGACAAGAAAACCGGCAAAAATCAGTTGTCGCTGATGATTGCCGAACTGGCGGAACAATATGGGAGTTTGGAGGCTGTTCAGAAACAGGCGGAGGCTCTCACGAAGGAGCTGGCCCAATACAATGAGCCGGGGCCGGACGAGGCGCGGCAGCGGAAACCTAAACGTAAGAAGTCCCAGGAGCGGTAGGCCAAGGGCAGGCAGGGTGTTATGTATTGACACCCTGCCTGTCCACATATCGGGGTATTTATTTGACAAGGGTGTCTACATGGACACCCACCTGGAGGTGAGAACTTGGAATCTACGATCTATTCCCATTTTTCCTTCAAATCCTGCTGTGTGGAGGATCTGAAGGACAGCAGGGCTGATGGGCCAATCCGTGTGCAGGTGGCCAAGATTATCCAACTGACCCAGGAACAGTACCGGCATTTTTGTTCCCATCTGCTGGAGGATATGCCCTTCATCAAAGCCAATAGCCATCTCAAAGGCAGTAAAGGCAAGGACGTGCCCCTCTGCCTGCTGGTGACCACCCGGAATATCCGGGGCGGTATCCTGGTGGACTGTCAGGGTTACAACTACGCCCGCTATGCGGCAGAGGTACTGGACAAATCGGCCTTGGATCTGCGGGATGTGCCGGTGGATCACTACGATCTGAAGCTCCGGCAGCCGCGCAGCCAGCGGGAGCGGTGATGGTTTTATATGGGGTCCCCGCCGCAACCCAGCAAAGCGGTTGCGGTGGGGGGAGGAAGAAGGAATGGAGCGGGCGCAGTCCTCGCCGTAGGCTGGGACGGAGCAGAGCGGAATTTCTTCTGACGAGAGAGCGGGCGCCGCCCGCCCATTCCAATCACCCTACCGTTTGGAGAAAAGCCCCGCCAACGGCGGGGCCGAGGCCATCGCCGCCCCTGGCGGCGATGGCGCAAGCATAGCGCAAATGTACATTTTGCGCGCTTGCAGGGGGATATCCCCCTGTCCCCTATGCCGCCTGCGGGCGGAAGATCGGCGGCGGAGCCGCAGGAAGGAGCGTGGAGT
>JAETOQ010000093.1 GCA_021771635.1 Oscillospiraceae bacterium
CTGTCCATGATCTCCTGCACCTTAAAGGGCATGAACACGGCAAGGCTCTCGGTGGTCAGGGTGCGGAAAGCGTCGATCTTCCGGGTGCCGATGGGCAGGACGGTGTTCAGGCCGTCAATCTGCTGGTACTTCAAAACGGCCAACTGGCACCGCCCGGACAGGGAGCATATTTTTTCCGTGTCGCTGTCAAGCTGCTGTTTGGTGTCGGCGGTGATGACCAGCGTGAGGACGGCCTGCATCATCCGCTGGTCGCGGGTGGTGAGGTCGGCCAGAAATTCCTTGCTCTCCTTGCGCTGCAACTCCATGTCGTAGGGGACAATGGCGGAAAAGTTGTTGTTCTGATTCTGGCGGCGCTGCCAGTTTGTGATATTTGTCTCAACGCCCAGCAGACGGTTCTCCACCTCCCGCACGGCTTCATCCGTGGGCACGGAGAGAATGTCAATGGACAACATCATATTGCGGTTCAGGTCAGTCAGATTCGCCACGATCTCGTCCTGGATATAGTTGGCGTAGTCCTTCAGGAACAGTACCCGGCAATAGCGGTCGCCCAGCTTCAGGTAGTCGCTGTGCTTCTCGATCCCGTCCGGGCAGATATAGTCCCGGAAGTCGTGGCCCTTTCGGGCCATATCCGCCATATCGAAGTGAAAACTGCCCTCGTCCCCGGCCCGGTAGAAGTCGTGGAGGATACGCAGCCGGTCAGCGGCGTCCAGCTCCACGCATTTGGAACCGAGGGCGGCAAAGCGGGCGGTCAGGTCGGCCCCGATCCGGGTGAAGTAGGCGCGGGCGTCCTCAATATCCCGCTTGTAGACGGTCACGGTGACAAGTTTCTCCTGGATGATGCCGTTGGCCCCGGTCGCCTTGTCAATGAGCATTTGGTTATACTCCTGACGGTACTTGTCCAGGCCATCCCCGCGCATGGACATAAGGACAGACTGCTCAAAGTCCGCTTGGCTCTGGCGGCGGTTGCAAATGGTCAGCTTGGTGGTGGCGGCGCTGTCCAGGCCGTTCAGCAGCTCCGAGTAGGCCAAAAACATGGTTTCCTTGTCCTCCCGGCTGGCTACCTTGTAATTGATGTCGGTGAAACGGTAGGTCTTGGAGAACTTGATGCCCACCTTAAAAATGCCGTCCGGCCAGACGCATTGAATGGGTATCACGTCCTGCACCCTGCGGGGGATGCGGTACGGCTCCCGATCCTGCCGCATGATGGTTTTGATGCTCTTAATCATGGCGCTTGTATTCCTCCTTTTCCCGCTTTTCCAGGCTGGGTTTCAAAATGTCGTAGTACAGCGTGGACGATTCAAAGCGGAGTTCTCGCGGTTCCAGCACCTCCGAGCGCAGCCACGCCCAAATGAATTGCTCCGCCGTCATGCCGTGGTAGGTGAAAAAGCCCAGGGCGGCAAAGGGGGCCGCGCCCACAATGCACATCCAGGACACGGTTTCTGCGCCGACATAGGGTTTCAGCAGAAAGTACAGCCCCACGGCCACGCACACCGCCAGGGCAGAAAAAACGAGCTGCCGCAGGGACAGCCCGAAAAACATACTCTCCGTGTAGTTGCGGATTTCACGGTTGATTTTGACTTCCAAAAAATTGACCTCCTTTATCGCTCCATCCGGCTCTTTTTCCTGGGAGACTTTTGCCGGGAGGGGTAGGGGATAAATTCTTCCTCCCCGGCGATGATGCTAAATTCCGCCTTCAAAAGCGGATGGGTTTCAAGCTCCTGGTGCTGACGGATCATGCGGATTGCCTGCTCCCTTGTAGCGGTGCTACCCACCTGCGTTCCGTCTTTGAAAACATAAAATCGCTTCATTGTCTGTCCTCCCTTATAGGCCCATCATTTCCCGCACAACATGGTCGGACATTTTGACGCTGCCCACCAAAATGAGCATATTAAACACCAATTCTCCGATATAGCTCCATACCATTGAAGCCGCCGCCGCGTCCGGGTCAACGGTGGGCGGGGAGCTGGCAAATACGGAGAAAATGATGCAGGCCAGCACAATGACGGCCCCCTCCAGACAAACGGCGGCATAGCTTTTCAAGAAGCTCTTGCCCACATTCTGGCTGGGTTCCCCGGCAAAACTGGACAGGGGGATGGGAGCCAGCGCAGCGTACATATACATTTTGAAAAAACGCCCGTAGACGCTCAAAATCATAACAAAGGACAGCACCCAAATGAACAGCCCGCCGATCAGCGTCACCGCCCAAAGAGGGATACTCTCAAAAAATCCGCAGCCCTCAATAGCCGTCACGATCTCGTCCGGCAGGACGGTGGAGTTGGGAGCGCCGAAGCCCGCCGAGTTCATAATGGTGGACACCACGCCCTGGATGATGCTCAAAAGGGCCAGCATCAGCTCCATGCCGTGGGTGATAAGGGCCTTTGCCAGCGCAAAGCGGACGAACAGTTTCATGGCGTGTTCCGGCTTTTTGACCTCCACAAAACTGCCGCAGGTTTTGACCACGCCTACCACAAAGAACAGCACCAGCAGGGCGTAGCCGATGGCTTGAAGCGCCCCGTGGATGTCCGACATCACGTTCCAGATCGCGCCGCCCTTGAAGTCCTGGGGTGACTGTGTGATAAGCTGCCATATTTCGCTCAACTTGCCGTTCCAGACTTCCAACGCGTTCTCTAAATTCTGGACTACCCAATTATCCGACACGCAAAGCACCTCCTTTTAGGGGCAGGCCCTGACGGGCCTGCCCCATGTGTTCGGATAACTCTGCGAAATTAGCCGCCGGTGATAAGGGTCAAAATCTCCTTGGCGAAAGTAATGATAACGCCGCCCGCCAGGGTCAGGAAGCCGTTGGAACGCTGGGACGGGTCGTGGCTCTGGAGGGAGAGGCCCACCTGGACGATGCCCCAGCCCAGCAGGATCAGACCCACGGCCCGGATCAGGCCGAAGATAAACGTGGACAGGTTGTTGATAACGGTGAGAGGGTCGCCGCCAGCGGCGGGGGCGGCAAAGGCCGTCATGGTGCAGCAGCCCATCAGGGCCACCATCGCCACCAGGGAGCAGTAGTAGCGGAAGCCCTTTTTCACCTTGTCGGGCGTGGGCAAACGGTTCTCGTTCTTCTTGAAAATGTTCATGTTGTCATACCTCCATGATTTTTGATATATTCCTCCAATTCTTCCTCGGTGAGAAGAATGAAGCGGTGTTCTCCGGCAACATCCAGTTCCGCCGCCTGCTTCAGCAGTTCCGGGTCGATCTGGATGGATGCGATGCTGTGGGTGTCCTCGCCGTGCCGGTACGGTTCGGCTCCGCCGTCTGTGGTCAGCTTCACATTGGGGTGCTTCAGGATGTCGTACTTGGAGTCCTGGATGGGCCGCTCCCCGCGAATAAAAAGAAGTGCGTACTGGTTGTCCAGCATACGCACTTCATCCGGCATAAGCAATTCGCGGCCCGCTAATTGCCAGTTGGTGGAGTAACTGCCGCTCCGCCCCCTGGACTGTCCATAGGTGTTCGTGTCAATGGTTTCCTTGCCCAGCAGCTTGGAAACGTACTCGTGGGTCGCCTGCTCATTTCCGCCGAGATAGATAAACTCATCACAGTTGCCCACGATGCTCTCCCACTGTTTTTCAAAGAGGGCCTTGAGCTGGGCGAGGTTCTGGATAATGATGCTCACGGAGATCTCCCGGCTCCGCATGGTTGCCAGCAGCTTGTCAAATTCATCAGGCAAGGCAACATTCGCAAACTCATCCATGACGAAATGGACGTGGACGGGCAATCTGCCGCCGTGTACCACGTCCGCCTGATAGTAAAGCTGCTGAAAAAGCTGGGTGTAGAGCATACCCACGATGAAGTTAAAGCTGGAGTCATTGTCGGGGATAACGGCGAAGATGGCCGTCTTTCTCTCACCCAAACTCCATAGCTCCATCTCGTCCGTCTGCGTCATACCGGCCAGCGATTCCAGATTGAATTTCTCCAACCGGGATACCAGCGTGATTTGGATGGATTTCAGGGTCTTGCCGCTGCCGGAGCGGTAATTGCGGTAGTATTTCAGGGCGATATGCTCCGGGTTCCGCATTTCCAGGCGGTCAAAGAGTTCGTCCAGCGGCGATTGAAATTCGTCGTTGTCCTCCCGGACTTCCCCGGCCCGTATCATCTCCATGACCATCGGGAAGTTCTGTTCATCGGGCGGGGCCTCGTAGTGGAGATAGAACACCAGCGCCAGCAGGAGCATTTGCGCCGCCTGATCCCAAAACGGGTCTTGGGACTGTGAGCCTTTTGGGGTGGTGTTCTTGAACAGGTTCGTCACCAGCCGCTGGATGTCGTTGTCGCTGCGGAGATAGACAAAGGGGTTGTAACAGTAGCTTTTCTCCATGTTGATAAGGTCGATCACCTTAATGTCGTACCCCTTGGCTTTCAACAGGTTCCCGGTGTCCCGCAGCAGCTCCCCCTTGGGATCGAGGCATACAAAGCTGGTATTGGCGTTCATAATGTTGGGCTTTGCGAAAAATCTCGTCTTGCCAGCGCCGGAGCCGCCGCATACCAAAATGTTGAGGTTGCGCCGGTGTTTGCGTCCGTCCAGCCCGATAGCCACATTCTGCGTCAGTATCTTGTTCTCGGTGGCCCGTTTGTCGGCGTATTTCTTCCTGACGGCCTGGGCGCTGCCCCACTTGGCGGAGCCGTGTTCCTCCCGTCTGCGGTAGTTGCGGTCGGTGGAGAGGTAGATACCGATGCCCAGCCCGTAGCACAGCAGAAAAATGAGGACAGTTTTCAGGCTGTCCCCACACAGTATGATGTGGAACGGGTCATTCAGCGCCGCCCCGCCGTACTGCACCAGCCCCAGCAGACCGCCGTCCACATAGGGGGCCAGCAGCAGGGCCAGCCAGACCACGGGGATGATACCACAGGCGTAGAGGGTCAGGTGGGTCTTGGAGAACTTATCTTGCCTCACGGTCAGCCCTCCTTTTCTGGCGCTTGGTGGGGGCGTCAATAACCTTGAGAATGAGGTCGTCCACATCCTCGGTAGGCTTGCCGTCCCGGAGGGCGTCGTTGCGGAAGTCGGTCAGGCCCGCCACCATAAGCCGCTGCTCGAAGCCGTTCAGCGTGACCACACGTTTTTCATCACGCATAGAGCGCCCTCCTTACCTTGCGCCGCCGTCCCGGTTTTTCTGCGCTTTCTCCTGGGCGGCAAAGAGCCGGTTCATATCGGCGGTGATGGTGCCAGCCACGTCCCGCATGACGCCCGCCTCGGCCCGGATCGCCTTGGCGTCCATCATGGCGTAGCTCTCCGGCAGGCGGTCAAAGGAAAAGCCCTCCACCGACACGCCGTTGCGCTTGCACAGCATATAGGACACGCTGTACGCCGTGAAGTCGGGGCTTTCACAGGCGATACCGCCCTTGTCCATGTGGGCGCGGGCCAGCTCCTGGGCCACCCCCCGGAAGATGGTGGGGGCGTCCAGCCCTTGCCGCACATAGATCACGCTGTTCTGCGGGTGATACGCCACGTTGACGCCCTCCGGCAGTTCGTTGGAGATGGAGAAGCGGCAGGGGGCGTTGTTCATCAGGGCTTTCAGCAGAAGCCGCTCGTCACGGGCCACGGCGGGGGCGGGCCGCTGGTTGGCCCTGGTCTGCGAAATGTCAAAGACCTTTTTCACATTGTAGGACACGCCCACGCTGCCATCGTCCTTTTTGTACTCCTTGCCGGGTTCCAGGATGGTGATGGCGTCCTGGCCCCGCTTGACGTACACACCGTCTGCTTTCCAGGTGTCGAAGTCGGCCAGCTTGGTGGCCTCCGGGCATTGGGCGGCGATCAGGATGGCGTTGCTCACGGAGTAGAGGTCAAAGCGGGCCTGTACGTCCAGATAGCCTTGAAACACGCCGCCGTCCACACCCATGTCGTGAACGTGGCTGTCGATCATGGCGTAGACGCCCTCGCGCTCCGCCTGCTTTTTCGCCGCCCATGCGTCCTTATCAAAGGGCGTTTCCTCCCGCTGGGCGGGCTGGCTGGTAAACAGATCATCATAGTTCGGCATCGTTATCGCTCCTTCTGCTTTTTAGATTTTTTCTTGGGGGGTGCCTTGTGCTGGGCCGATTTCTGGCGCTTGGTGTTCCCCCTGGCCTTGTCCTCCGCTTTCTGCCGCTGTTCCGCTTTGATGTCGTCCAGCTCCTTTTTGACGGACGGACGGGAACGCTCCTGCGGATCAGAAGTACCCGGTGCGGTTGGCTCTTTGGGCTTTGAGGTAGGCTCGGACTGACGGGATTTCTCGATCCGGCCCTCGGTGGGGTTTTCGGTCTGCCC
>JAETOQ010000094.1 GCA_021771635.1 Oscillospiraceae bacterium
CTTTTTAAAAGTTCTGAAATCTGTTGATTTGAATGGCGCAGGGCACCCTTCCTGGGTTCCCCGCGCACACCCCTCCTTCCCGTTTTCCTACTCTTCCGGGTTTATCGACAGTCTGAAGCGCCGGAGGCGCCCTTCGGCCGCGGGAGAATGTCAGCCGTTCTCGCCCCTTCCGGGGCAACCGAACGGCATGACAGACACGGCGCCGCCGTCCAGGACATGAATCTGATGCTGGGCTTTGACGAGACCGCGGGCCTGAACCCGTAACTTGAATGAGAAATTAGGAGTTTAGGAATCGGGAATTTTCCCGATCCTGCACGCAATTCCTCGTTGCTCATTCCGAATTGAAACAGTGAGGTATAGAACGATGCTGAACTTTATTGACGGCGGCGTCTGCGCCGCCCAGGGCTTCCGGGCCTCTGGTATCCACGTGGGCGTCAAAACCCACGCCGCCTGGAAAAAGGACGTAGCCCTGATCGTGTCCGACGTGGACTGCGCCGCGGCGGCGGTGTTTACCAAAAATGTGGTGAAGGCCGCACCCATCCACGTGGACAAGGCCCACCTGGCGGACGGCAGGGCCCGGGCCATCATCGCCAACAGCGGCAACGCCAACGCCTGCGCCCCCCACGGCGAGGAGAACGCGGAGCGGATGTGCGCGGCGGCGGCCAAGGCGATCGGCTGCATGCCGGAGGACGTGCTGGTGTCCTCCACCGGTGTCATTGGCCAGACCATCAACATTCAGGCCATCGAGGCCGGCGTGCCGGAGCTGTACGCGGCGCTGGACCATTCCGCCGCGGCCAGCGACGCCGCGGGCCACGCCATCATGACCACCGATACGGTGAAAAAGGAAGCGGCTCTGGAGACCACCGTGGGCGGAAAGACCGTCCACATGGGCGGCATTGCCAAGGGCAGCGGCATGATCCACCCCAACATGGGCACCATGCTCTGCTTTCTGACCACGGACTGTGCCATCTCCCCGGAGATGATCAAGACCGCCCTGCTGGAGACCGCCCAGGTCAGCTTCAACCGCATCAGCGTGGACGGCGATACCTCCACCAACGACTCCTGCATCGTCCTGGCCAACGGCCTGGCAGGCAACGAACCCATCACCGCCAAAGGAGCGGATTACGACGCCTTCCTGACAGCCCTCCAGGCCCTGTGCGTGGAGCTTGCCAAGCGCATGGCCTCCGACGGAGAGGGCGCCAAGCACCTCATCACCTGCACCGTCACCGGCGCAAAGAATGAACAGAGCGCCGAGACCATCGCCAAGTCCGTCATCTCCTCTACCCTGACCAAGGCCGCCATCTTTGGCGCCGACGCCAACTGGGGCCGTGTCCTGTGCGCTATGGGGTATTCCGGCGAGGACTTTGATCCCGACAAGGTGGATGTCCATTTTGCCAGCGCGGCGGGGGACATCGCCGTGTGTGAGCAGGGCAGGGGGCTGGACTTTGACGAGACAAAGGCCAAGCAGATCCTGACGGAGCACGATATCGAGATCAACATCACCATGGGGGAGGGCGAGGGCGCCTGCACCTGCTGGGGATGCGATATCACCTATGACTATATCAAGATCAACGGAGATTACCGGACCTGAGAGAGCGGGGAGGTATGCCGGCACATCCCCCATCCCGCCCGCGGACGGAAAAATCCAGTCCCCGGCCCGTGGGCTGGATACACAGTCCCTCCGGGAGGGACACACCATCGTAAGGAGCTGATTTCCATGTCATCCCACGAACAGCAGGCGCGCACCCTGGTGGAAGCCCTGCCCTATATCCAAAAATTCACCGGCAAGACCATCGTGGTCAAGTACGGCGGCAACGCCATGATCTCCGAGGAGCTGCGCAGGGCTGTGATGAGCGACATCATTCTGCTCAGTCTGGTGGGCATCCGGGTGGTGGTCGTCCACGGCGGCGGTCCGGAGATCAGCGACATGCTGAAGAAGATCGGCCATGAATCCAAATTCGTGGACGGCCTGCGTTATACCGACGAGGAGACCATGGACGTCGTTCAGTCCATCCTCTGCGGAAAGGTCAACAAGAATCTGGTGGCCCAGCTGAACCGTCTGGGCGGGCAGGCCATCGGCCTGTGCGGCATGGACGGCCAGCTGTTCCAGGCGGAGCTGCTGGACGAGAAGTATGGACTGGTGGGGCAGATCTGCGGCGTGAACCCGGAGCCGGTGGAAAACGCCCTGCTGACGGGCTATATCCCCGTGGTCTCCACGGTGGCCCAGGGAATGGACGCCGACACCGCCTACAACATCAATGCCGACACCGCCGCCGCCAAGCTGGCGGAGGCCCTCCACGCGGAAAAGCTGATCCTGCTGACGGACGTCCGGGGCCTGCTGCGGGACCCCCATGACGAGGAGACGCTGATCCATGTGGTCCGCACCTGCGAGGTGCCGGGCCTGGTGGCGGACGGCACCATCACTGGCGGTATGATCCCCAAGATGAAGTGCTGTGTGGACGCCATCACCGGCGGCGTGGAGCGCGTCCACATCCTGGACGGCCGCATCCCCCACTCTATTCTGATCGAGCTGCTCTCGGACCAGGGCATTGGAACCATGCTGAAAAAGGAGGAAGAATGATATGACATCTCAAGAGATCAAGGCCTTGACAGGCCAGTACGTCATGAATACCTACGGCCGCTTCCCCGTGGCCATCGACCACGGCCAGGGCGCAACGCTGTACGACCCGGAGGGAAATGCCTACATCGACTTCACCAGCGGCATCGGCGTGTGCGATCTGGGCTACGGCAACCAGGCATGGGCGGATGCCATTGCCCAGCAGGCGAAAAAGCTGGGCCACGTGTCCAACCTCTTTTACACCGAGCCTGCCGCGAAGCTGGCGGAGACACTGTGCAAGCGGACAGGGGAGAGCTGCGTCTTCTTCGCCAGCGGCGGCGGCGAGGCCAACGAGGGCATGATCAAGCTGGCGAGAAAGTACAGCTTTGACAAGTACGGCAAGGGCCGCGCCACCATCATCACCCTGAACAACTCCTTCCACGGCCGCACCATCACCACCCTGATGGCTACCGGCCAGGATGTGTTCCACAACTACTTCTTCCCCTTCACCGAGGGCTTCCGCTACGCTGACGCCGACGACCTGTCCTCCCTGGAGGCTGCTGCGGGGGACGATGTGTGCGCCGTCATGGTGGAGCTGGTCCAGGGCGAGGGCGGCGTGCTGCCTCTGGACAAGGAGTATGTGCAGGCTGTCGCCAAGCTGTGCGGGGAAAAGGACTGGCTGCTGCTGGTGGACGAGGTCCAGACCGGCGTGGGCCGCACGGGAGCGCTGTTTGCCTTCCAGCAGTACGGTATCCTGCCGGACGTGGTGTCCTTTGCCAAGGGCATCGCCGGCGGCCTGCCCATGAGCGGCATCATGGCCAATGAGAAGTGCCGGAACGTGCTTGGCCCCGGCACCCACGCCACGACGTTTGGCGCCAACCCCGTCTGCGCCGCCGCGGGCATGGTGGTGCAGGAGACGCTGACCGACAGCTTCCTGGAGGAGGTCCAGGCCAAGGGCGCATACCTGCGCCAGGGCATCGAGGCGCTGGACCTGCCCTGCTTCGGCAAGACGCGGGGCCTGGGCCTCATGATCGGCATTGAGGTCAAGGAGGGGTATAACAAGAGCGAGATCGCAAACAAGCTCATTGAGAACGGCCTGCTGGTGCTCACCGCCGGACCGGGCATGCGCCTCCTTCCGCCGCTGGTCATCACGAAGGAGGAAATGGACCAGGGCCTTGCCATCATGCGGAAAGCCCTTTCCTGAATTCTTTTGGGAGACGCACGGCAGGGGAAGGGATTCCCCCGTGTGCACTTACCATAACAATTACAGTAACAATCACAATAACACTTACAATAACACTTACACGGATTCATTTTGCATGGGAACATGCAACTGCTTCTGAAATATTACCATCGATTAACAAGGGGAAACACGCCTGCCAGCAGCCTAAATAGGCGCTGGACTTCGTTCTGGGATTTGGCGGGCGGCAGCCCGCCTGCATCCTGCGGCCTTGCCAGCCCCTATTTATGCTCGCTGGCAGGTCTTTCGGAGTTCTTCGGGAGCGAAAACGGGGGCTGGCAAGGCGGACGAGGCCGCCGGGCTGTCGCCCGGCAACGAGGACAACGCCGCCAGCATTTGTTTTAGCCCCGAAAAACCGTATTTCCCCTTGTAAAGCGGCATCAAATTTAATGTGATTACTTCGGCGATGATTGAATTGCCGAAGTAATCACTTCAATAAGTGAGGATCACATATGGAAAACCATCTCCATTTCTTAAAGCTGCTGGACTTCATCCCAGCGGAGATCCAGCAGTTCCTGGACACCGCCGCCGACCTGAAGGCCAAGAAGAAGGCGGGCATTCCCCACCGCTATTTAGAGGGCAAAAACGTGGCCCTGATCTTTGAAAAGACCTCCACTCGCACCCGCTGTGCCTTTGAGGTGGCCGCCCAGGACCTGGGCATGGGCAGCACCTATCTCGGCCCCACCGGCAGCCAGATCGGCGTGAAGGAGTCCATCGCCGACACCGCCCGGGTGCTGGGCCGGATGTTCGACGGCATCGAGTACCGAGGCTTCGGCCAGGAACTGGTAGAGGAACTGGCGAAGTACGCCGGCGTCCCCGTGTTCAACGGCCTGACCAACGAGTTCCACCCCACCCAGATCCTGGCGGACTTCCTGACCATCCAGGAGCACTTCGGGAAGCTGAAGGGCGTGAAGCTGGTATACCTGGGGGACGCCCGGTACAATATGGGCAACAGCCTGATGGTGGGCTGCGCCAAGATGGGCATGCACTTCGTGGCCTGCGCCCCCAAGGCCTACATGCCGGAGCAGAACCTGATCGACCAGTGCCAGGCCATCGCCAAGGAGACCGGCGCGGTGCTGGAATTCATTGAGGACCCCATGGCCGCCACCAAGGGCGCCGACGTGCTGTACACCGACGTGTGGGTGTCCATGGGCGAGCCTGTGGAGGTTTGGGCGGAGCGGATCGAGGCCCTTGGCCCCTACCAGGTCACCCAGGCCCTGATGGACAACGCCGGCCCCCAGTGCAGGTTCATGCACTGCCTGCCCGCCTACCACGACCACAAGACCAAGGTGGGCAAGGAGATGGGCGAGAAGTTCGGCCGCGACGCCATGGAGGTCACCGACGAGGTGTTCGAGTCCCCGGCCTCCATCGTCTTTGACGAGGCGGAGAACCGGATGCACACCATCAAGGCCGTCATGTACGAGCTGATGAAGTGAGGACAAACGTGAGATAAGAAAGGAAGCCGCCCCTCCGGTGAGAGGGGCGGCTTCTTTGACAGGCTGGAGATTTGAATGGCGCAGGGCACCCCTCCTGGGTTCCCCACGCCCCCCCTTCCCGTTTTCCTTCTCTTCCGGGTTTATTGACAGGCTTCTTTGTGGTGGTTTAAGGGAGCTTGTCGCCGGGGGACCAGGACTGGGGATCGGTGGAGCCGGTGGTAGATAAACTCAAAGAGTCAATCTGTCCGCTGGTGCGCCGATAGGCTTCCGCCACGGTCCAGAAGGTCTGGCCGCGGTTGTCCGTGACGCGGAAGGTGACGGCCATGGTATCGCCCTCCGACAGATCAAAGGCGGTGTCATAGCCCGTCATGTTGTACATCTGGGTGTAGCCCGCCTCCCGGAACAGCGACACCGCCTCCGGGATGGGAAGGACCTGCTCCGGCTCCGTCTCCCGGTTGCGGTACAGGCAGAGATCCACCTCCACGGGATACAGGGGCGTCAGATACGTGTTGCTCTCTATATGCAGCGCCAGATCATGCAGGGAGACCTGGCCGCTGCCGGACCGCCAAGAGCCCGACATATTGCCGCTTACCATCAGTTGGAAGTTATCGGGCCGGCAGTCATACAGCGTCTCCATGCTGCCGGTACGGGCGCTGCCGCCGTCCATCAGAGCCACGGAAAGCTGGATGGCCTGGTCCATGGGCACCACAAAAGTCTCGGCAGTGAAGCTGCCGTTTTGCCCCGTGCCCTCCGCCGTGAACTGCCGCCCGTCGGACAGCGTAGCGGTGAAAACGGCGGTGGTGGTGTCCGTCCACTCCTTGGGAGAGGCGCTGGCAGAGAGGGTGACTGTCTGGGCTTTGGCATCAAAATCTGTTACAGATACTTGATAATTGGCTAATATATGATTCTTTTCATCTAATATATTACTCATTTGAGAAGTGAGGGAGCCGACCTCACGGGAGACGCTGTCCTGGATCCAGATGACTTGGTCCTGCACCTCGTCAAACCGCCGGTCGATGAGATCCATCTGCCGCTTCACCAGAATGCCCGCCGTCAGCAGCAGAAGAACGGCCAGGGCGCAGGCGGCTTTCCGCCTCCCGGACCATTTGGGCCGCTGGTGCCGCTGGGCCTCCTCCGCGTATTTGGCGGCAATGGCCTCCACCGCCGCCAGCTCCTTTTCCGTCAGCCCGCCGTTCTCAGGCGGCTGCTCCGGCGTCTCCGCCCGCTCCGGCTCCACCCCCAGCAGACGCCCGATGGACACGCCGAAGATGCGGCTCATGGCGATGAGGTTTTCCAGCTCCGGGATGGCGGCATCGGACTCCCACTTGCTCACCGCCTGCCGGGAGACATTCAGATGTTCCCCCAGGGCCTCTTGGGAGAGTCCTGCGGCCTTGCGGCCCTCCTGAATGCGCTGGCCCAGGGTGGTTTGTTCGTGCATAGCACCGCCTCCTTCAAAAAAGCATAGAGATAAACTTCTTACGATCTGGTTTTGCCCGTATGGTATCAGACCGGGCGGGCCATGGCAACCATGTGCGGGTTTCTTTTTGTCAACCGATGGTTGCGGCCTAGGATTTCCAAGGCTTTGAGACCAGCATACCACATACGCGCCTGAAAGAAAAGCACCCTTGACAGAAGGCCTGGGATTCCATAAAATAGAACAGAAATTTGTGTGAAGAGGAGAGAGTCAGCTTGATCAGACGTTCATCCGGCATCCTGTTGCCGATCTTCTCCCTGCCGGGCCGGTACGGCATCGGCTCCCTGGGCAGGGAGGCCCGGGCTTTCGCGGATTTCCTGCATGACGCGGGCCAGACCTGGTGGCAGATCCTGCCCGTCGGCCCCACCGGGGCGGGGGATTCCCCTTACACCAGCGTGTCCACTTTCGCGGGCAACCACCTTTTCATCGACCTGGAGCTTCTGGCGGAGGAGGGCCTGCTGGACCAGACTGACCTGAACGATGCAGCGGTGCCCAACACGGACCGGATCGACTACGCCGCCCTGTGCCGGACACGGGAGACCTTGCTCCGCAGGGCCTTCTCCCGTCTCAGCGGCCCCGGCGCCCAGGCGGTGCGGGACTTTACAGAGCGGAATCCCTGGCTGAAAGAATACGCCCTGTATCGGGCCATTAAGACACATTTCGACGATAAGGCCTGGTTCGACTGGCCGGACGACGCCCTGTGCCGCCACGAGGCGGATGCCGTGGAGCGCTGGCGGGTGGAGCTGGCAGAGGACGTGGCTTTCCACGCCGCGGTCCAGTACTGGTTCTTCACCCAGTGGGAGGATTTGAAGAAGTACGTCAACGCCCTGGGCATCCGGATCATCGGCGACCTGCCCATCTACGTATCCCTGGACTCCGCCGACGTGTGGAGCGAGCGGAAGGAATTCCTGCTGGACAGCCAGGGGCGTCCGTCCAAGGTGGCGGGGGTGCCGCCGGACTACTTCTCCGAGGACGGCCAGCTGTGGGGCAATCCCCTGTATGACTGGGCGGCGCAGAAGTCCGACGGCTTCGGCTGGTGGATCCGCCGGGTGGAGGGCGCCTCCAAGCTGTTTGACGCCATCCGCATCGACCACTTCCGGGGCCTGGAGAGCTACTGGGCGGTCCCGGCGGAGTCCAAGACCGCCAAGACCGGCGCCTGGGAGAAGGGGCCGGGGATGGAGCTGCTGGGAGTGCTGACCAGCTGGTTCCCCCAGATCACCTATATCGCCGAGGATTTAGGGCTGCTCACCGACGCGGTCCACGACCTGCGGAACGCCTCCGGCCTGCCGGGCATGAAGGTGCTGGAATTCGCCTTCTCTGGCCCGGACAACGCCTATCTGCCCCACAATTACAAGCCCCACTGCGTCTGCTATACCGGCACCCACGACAACGACACCGCCGTGGGCTGGTACACCCACGCCTCGGAAGCGGAACGGGCCTTTGTGAAACAGTATCTGGGCGTGTCCGACGCGGAGAGCGCCCGGACGGCCCTGCTGCGGTGCGGACAGGGGAGCGTGGCGGAGCTGTTCGTGGCCCAATTGCAGGATTACCTGGGCCTGGGCAGCGAGGCCCGCGTCAACGTGCCCGGTGTGGGCGGCGGCAACTGGCGCTGGCGGCTGACGCCGGGGCAGACCACAGCGGCGCTGGCAAAGGAGATCCGGGAGATGACCCATACCTTTGGGCGGTGCTGATACGCGCCGCCTTCAGGAGGCTCGCTGCACTGAAAACACTGCGGCCCATTGACAGGAGCGTGAAAGGGTAGTATGATCGTTTTGTCCCCGGGAAGAGGCCTCTGACCGGCGGACACGGAAATAGGCTCTGTCGTTCTGGCGGCTTGGATACGCTCCGGGCCGGAAGAGGAGAGGTGCAAAAACGGCGCGGCTGGTCCGCGTCTGGAATGGTTGCGCGCATCCTCTCCGCCGAACGGCGGAGGGGATGCTTTTTACATGGAGAGGAGAGACTTGAATGGAGACACGCGTGGCCGTGCTGGCCATCATCGTCCGGGAGGGCGGCTCCGTGGAAGCCCTGAACGGCCTGCTGCACCAGTACGGACAGCATATCATCGGCCGGATGGGCGTACCCTATCATGCGCGGGGCGTCAACATCATCAGCGTGGCTATGGACGCCCCCGCAGACACCATTTCCGCCCTGTCGGGTAAGATCGGGCGGCTGCCGGGCATCACGGCCAAGACCGTGTACGCTCCGGTGAACAACCAGGAATGAGAAAATAGGAATTTGGACAAGGAGAGAACATCATGAAGCTGCTGAAAAGGAATCTTGCATGGGTGCTGGCTTTGCTGCTGGCGCTGTCTCTGACCGGGTGCGGCGGAAAAAGCAACCAGCCCGACGGCGTGGAGACGGATTACCCTGCGGAGGAGACGCCTGCCGCTCCCGCCGAGGAGGCCGTCACCGCCCGGGTGGCTGCGCTGAAGGGCCCCACCGCCATGGGCCTGGTGAAGCTGATGAGCGATGCGGAGCAGGCGCTGCCCTCCTCCGGCAACGACTATGAATTCACCCTGGCCGGCGCCGCCGACGAGGTGACGCCCTCCCTCATCAAGGGCGACCTGGATATCGCCTGCGTGCCCGCCAACCTGGCCTCTGTGCTGTACAACAAGACGGAGGGGCAGATCGTCACCCTGGCGGTGAACACCCTGGGCGTCATCTATATCGTGGAGAACGGCAACGCCGTCCAGTCCATGGCAGACCTGAAGGGCACCACCATCGTGGCCGCCGGCAAGGGCAGCACCCCGGAGTACGCCCTGCGATATCTGCTGAAAGAAAACGGCATCGACCCGGACACCGACGTGACCATCGACTGGAAGAGCGAGCACAGCGAATGCGTCAGCGCCCTGGCCACGGGCAGCGCTACCATTGCCCTGCTGCCCCAGCCCTTCGTCACCGTGGCTCAGGGCAAGATCGACGGCCTGCGGGTGGCCCTGGACCTGACGGCGGAGTGGAACGCCCTGGACAATGGTTCCGGCCTGCTGACCGGCGTCGTGGCGGCACGAAAGGCATTTGTGGAGGAGCATCCCGCCGCCGTGGCGGCCTTCCTGGCGGACTACGCCGCCTCCGTGGACTGGGTGAACGCCAACACCGCGGACGCCGCCCAGCTCATCGGTGATCTGGCCATCGTGGACGCCGCCGTGGCGGAGAAGGCCCTGCCCTACTGCAACATCGTCTGCATCACCGGGGAGGAGATGGAGGGGAAGCTCTCCGGCTATCTGCAGGTCCTCTATGACGCGGACCCCGCCTCCGTGGGCGGCAAGCTGCCGGGGGAGGATTTCTACTATTCTGGAACTTAGAACCTGTATTCACAACCGTTGAACGCCGTCTGAGCGGTCTTCGTCGGAAGAAATTCCGCTCTGCTCCGTCCCCGCCATTAGGCGGGGCCTACGCCCGCTCCATTCCTTCCTCCTCTCCCCACGAAAACTCCGCTTTCGCGG
>JAETOQ010000095.1 GCA_021771635.1 Oscillospiraceae bacterium
TTGCCAACAGCATCGTGGGCGGCACCACCCAGGGGACGCTGAACCCCGCCGGCACCGCCACCCGCGCCCAGTTCGCGGTCATCCTGTCCCGCTTCTGCGAGAACATCGTGGGCTGACCGGCGGCGTCCGTAGACACCGCGCATAAAGAATGGTATGATGAAATGGCCAGGGGGCGATCCGCCCCCTGGCCAAAAAATTTTTTGGAAGTGTGAGACACTTTTCCCCTCTGGGACGTTATGAAGACAGAGAACTTTTTTACGGGGAGGCGGATATCTTGTTGGCAATGCTTCTGGCGATGCTGGAGACCGACGGGGACCGGGAGCGGTTCCTGCGGCTCCACGGCGCCTATGAAAAAAAGCTGTATGCCGTGACGCTGCGCATCCTGGGCGATCCCGCCCAGGCGGAGGACGCGGTGCAGCAGACCTGGCTGCGGGTGCTGGAGCACTGGGAGCGGGTGTCGGCCCTGCCCTGGACGGAAATGGAGGGCTATATCGTCACGGTGGCGAAAAACGCCGCGCTGGACACGGTGCGCGCCCAGCGGCGGACGGCGGCCCTGCCGGAGGACTGGGACCCGCCCGCCTCTGAGACGGGGGAGACGGAGTACCGCCGTCTGGTGGCTCTGGTGCGGGCATTGCCGGAGGGCTACCGCCTCGTGCTGGAGCTGAAATTCGTGGAGGAGCGGACCAACCGGGAGATCGCCCGGCTGCTGGGGATGAACGAGTCCACCGTGGCCACCCGGGTGCAGCGGGGCCGGTCCATGCTGATGGAGGAGCTGGAAAAGGAGGGATATCGCTGTGGATGAGAGGACCTTTGACATCCAACTGCGTCTGGCGCTGATGGACGCCAACCTGGAGCGGTTCCGGGAGGCGCTGGACCGGGCCGGTGAGCCTGCCTTTTCCGCCCGGTATCTCCGCCAGAGAATGCGCCTGCTGGCGGACCCCTTGGGCTGGGCGCGGAAGGCGGCCCGGCCATTGTGGAAAAAGGCCCTGCAAAGCGCGGCCTGCGTCCTGCTGGCCTGCACCCTGACACTGGGCGCCTTGATGGCGGCCAGCCCCACGGTCCGGGCGGCGGTGCTGAACTGGCTGCGGGAGATCAGCGGCAGCGAGGTGACCTACCACGCGAGCGGCGGGGACGCGCTGGAAACGCCGCCCTCCTGGCGGCCCGCCTGGCTGCCGGAGGGCTGGGCCATGGCGGATAACCGCGCCAGACAGGCCCGCTCCTGGTGGACGTTCGTAGCCAAAGACGGCACAAAGCGCCGGCTGACCTGCGCCTGCTTTGATCCCTCCCAGGGCGATATCGGAACGCGCATCAACGACGCGGGCAGAGTCCGCGCGGACGCCGCTGTCCAGGGATATGCCGCGGACTATTATGAGGGAGAGTCCGACAGCCTCTTGGTCTGGGAGGACGGCGATGGGAGACTGTTCTGGCTCAAGACCGGATGGTGGGTGGACCGGCCGGAGCTGGAGCGGATCGCGGAGAGCATGACTTTCTACGACCAGGCGCAGACGGCCTACGAAATGACATGGGTGCCGGAGGGATATGAGGAGCTTGACCGCTTTGAGACCAACGGCGCGGTACAGCTGGAGTGGTACAGGGAGGGAGAGATCCTGACCTGGCAGTATGTGACAGATCCCCTCTGCCCCTGGGAACTGCCGGAACGGGAGCCGGAGGCTGTGACCGTTAACGGCCTGCCGGCCCAATATTGGGGCAGTCAGGTCCCGGAGGATGAGACCGCCGATGGAAACGAGAACGATTATGAAATGGGCGGCGCGACCATCACCGTGGGGACGATATACGGCACCGAGGAATCCGGCGTCCTGACATGGACCGATCCGGAGACCAACACCGCATTCCGGCTCACGGGAAACCTGGGCCGTGAGGACCTGCTCCGCATGGCGGAGAGCGTCACTGCGAAAGAAATCCCATAAAAACAAAAAATAGTGGGATACAATGCCCTCCCGCTCCGTTCTGCCAATAGAACGAGCGGGAGGGCAGCTCCTTTTCTCGAAAAAACAGAAAGGAAGAACCACTATGAAAAAACGCATCCCATCTTTTTTGGCGGGCGCCCTCACCATGGCCCTGGCGCTGACACTGACCACCACGGCTCTGGCCGCCTCCGGGCAGGTGACCTTCAGCTTTGCCAACATCGCACTGGACGGCGAGACAAAGATCGCCGCCGGGACCACCATCACCGCCGCCAACGGCCAGGAGGTCCCCGGCTCCATCCTGTACACCGACGCCGCCGGCGGCAAGACCAACTACCTGCCCATCCGGGCCATCTGCGACCTGCTGGGGGTGGAGATCGGCTACGACTCCGCCGCCAGGACCATCCTGCTGGGAGAGCAGCCTGCCTCCGCGGTGTCAGCGGGCCGCTGGAAAAGGGCGGCGGAGGGGAACCGCGTCTCCTATGTGAGCGAGGAGACGGATGCCGTCTATGACTCCGCGCCTCTGTACCGGCCTGTCTGGCAGGACGATGACTGGGGCCTGGCCGCCCTGTCCACGGATCATAAGGGCATCAGATTCAGCAGGTGGAGATACCTGGACGGCGGCGGCACGACGCTCACCCTGACCTGTGCCAATCCCACGGGCGGCTCCTACGGCTTCATGCCAGGGCTGAAGGACTCCGTCAAGAACTGCCAAAGGGTCACCGTCCAGGGGTATCAGGCGGACCTGTATATGGACATCGACTCCTGCTATCTGACCTGGGAGAACGGCGACGGCGTCCTCTTCACCATGCGGGGGCCGGACCCGGATACTCTGAAGCAGGCGGCGGAGAGCATCCGGCCCTGTGCGGATGAGGCCGTGGAATACCAGCTGTCCTGGCTGCCCCAGGGATATACCGGGTTCGACCGCTCCGCCATTGGCGATACTGTGAACGAGTCCTGGATGAAGGACGGCGCGGCCCTGACCTGGCTCCAGACCACCGAGCCGGTGGCCGTGCCCGCGGGCACGCCGGAGACCGTTACCGTGAACGGAGACAGGGCCCGGTACTGGGCGGCGGAGGAGCCCTATGAGGAGGACAACACCACGACCACCAACGGCGAGTCGGTAAAGGGGAACTCCACCAGCATCAGCATCACCACCGGCACCATTCCCGGCGCACGGTCCAAGGATGTGAACACCCTGGTGTGGAGCACCGGCGGCGTCAATTTCCGCCTGCAGGGTATTCTGGACAGGGATACGCTCATCCGCATCGCGGAGCGCGTCACACGGAAGAAGTGAGAACAGAGGAAGGCCCCGGCACATGCCGGGGCCTCCGTATATTTATCACAGTGTGGGAGGAAATGTATATATGCGAAATTTTATGCATATAGAGGACCGGCGGGCCCCGGCTGGCGGCACCCGCGGCGGAAAGCGGTTTTTTTCCGCTGAAATGGACCGAGAACCCCTATGCAATTGTTAAAATGTGCAAAACTGTCCAAAGGCTGGAAAAATTGTTGTGCAACATGACACTTGCATAAATATTCATTACCGGCGTATAATTCAGGCATCATCAAACAACGCACAGGGAGGAAGTCCACCATGAAAGATAAGAACAGCATTAAGAAGATCGTACTCGCCTATTCCGGCGGCCTGGATACATCCATCATCATCCCCTGGCTGAAAGAGAACTACAACGACCCGGAGATCATCGCCGTGGCCGCCGACGTGGGCCAGGGCGACGAGCTGGAGGGCCTGGAGGAAAAGGCCATCAAGACCGGCGCCAGCAAGCTGTACATTGCCGATCTTACCGACGAGATGGTGGAGGACGTCATCTGGCCCGCGCTGAAGATGGGCGCCAGCTATGAGCAGTACCTGCTGGGCACCGCGTTTGCAAGACCCATCATCGCCAAGAAGCTGGTGGAGATCGCCAAGGCCGAGGGCGCTGACGCCATCGCCCACGGCTGCACCGGCAAGGGCAACGACCAGGTCCGGTTCGAGCTGGGCATCAAGCGCTTCGCACCCGACATGACCATCATCGCCCCCTGGCGGGAGTGGGCGATCCGCGGCCGGGACGAGGAGATCGACTACGCCGAGGCCCATAACGTGCCTCTGAAAATTTCCAGAGAGACCAACTATTCCAAGGACAAGAACCTGTGGCATCTGAGCCACGAGGGCCTGGACCTGGAGGACCCCGCCAACGAGCCCCAGTATGAGAAGCCCGGCTTCCTGGAGATGGGCGTCTCTCCCATCACCGCTCCCGACGCGCCCACCTATGTGACCATCGACTTTGAAAAGGGCGTGCCCGTGGCCGTGGACGGCGAGAAGATGAAGGGCAGCGACATCATCCGCAAGCTGAACAAGCTGGGTGGTGAGAACGGCATCGGCCTGCTGGACATCGTGGAAAACCGGCTGGTGGGCATGAAAGACCGCGGCGTCTACGAGACCCCCGGCGGAACCATCCTCTACAAGGCCCACCAGTGCCTGGAGATGATCACCGTGGACAAGGACTCCGCCCACATGAAGAGCAAGCTGGCGGTGGACTTCGCGGACCTGATCTACAACGGCAAGTGGTTCACTCCCGTGCGGGAGGCCCTGTCCGCTTTCGCCGATAAGACACAGGAGCACGTCACCGGCAGCGTGAAGCTGAAGCTGTACAAGGGCAATATGATCACCGCCTCCATCACCTCTCCCGAATCCCTGTACTCCGAGGAGCTGGTGACCTTCAACGAGAGCAGCTACGACCAGACCAACGCCACCGGCTTCATCAACCTGTGGGGCCTGCCCGACACGGTGCTGGCGCTGCGGGAGCAGGGCAAGCTGTAACCCCCCATTTGAAAAGAAAAACGCGGCCGCGGGGCGGAGAGGATGCCTTCGCCCCGCGTCTGCGGTGGAGCGATCCTTTATCAATCTGTATTCAGGGCGCCGCGGCGGACCGTTTCATGCCAGAACTGGTTAAGAGGGTTTAAAAAACCTTTTCCCCGCAAGGGGGGATGCGGCAGCCGCAAGCGGCAAGGCCGCCAACGGCTGACCAATATAGCGCCGAAGGCGCGTCAAGTTCTTATGGGACGTATTTTGCAACGAAACTGTTCCGTTTCATCGGAAATCAGTATCAGCCGTCCCGCGGGCCGCAGGGAGGACCATCATGAGACCAAAGGTATACATCGACGGCAAGGAGGGCACCACCGGCCTTCAGATCTACGACCGGCTTGCCGCCCGGAGCGACATCGACCTTCTCCTCATTGACGAGGATAAGCGGAAGGACCCGGCGGAGCGGAAAAAGCTGATGGACGGGGCGGATATCGTGTTTTTGTGCCTGCCGGACGCGGCGGCCATGGAGGCGGTGCGCCTCATCGAGAGTCCCGTCACCCGCGTCATTGACGCTTCCACCGCTCACCGGACGGCGGCGGGGTGGGACTACGGCTTTGCGGAGCTGTCCGCCGCCCACCGGGCGAACATCCAAAAGAGCAGCCGGGTGGCCAACCCCGGCTGCCACGCCACGGGCTTCATCTCCAGCGTCTATCCCCTGATTGCCGGGGGCGTCCTGCCAAAGGACTACCCCTTGACCTGCTTCTCCCTCACCGGTTACTCCGGCGGCGGCAAGAAAATGATCGCCCAGTACGAGGCTCCGGACAAGGGCGGAGACCTGTATGCTCCCCGGATCTACGGCCTGAGCCTGGAGCACAAGCACCTGCCGGAGATGCAGAAGGTATGCGGCCTGACACGGCCGCCGGTGTTCTGCCCCATCGTGGACGATTACTACAAGGGCATGGCCACCACCGTCTCCCTCCACAACAGCCTGCTGGCGGGCGGCATGACCGCCCGGGCGGTATGGGAGACGCTGGCGGGCCACTACCGGGACCAGGCGCTGGTGAAGGTGGCCCCCTTCGGCTGGGACCAGTCCATGATCGCCGCCAACACCATGGCGGGAAAGGACACCCTGACGCTGATCGTCAACGGCAATGATACCCACACCACCGTGACGGCCCTGTTCGACAACCTGGGCAAGGGCGCCTCCGGCGCCGCCGTCCAGAACATGAATCTGATGCTGGGCTTTGACGAGACCGCGGGCCTGTGCCTGTGATCGGGATAAGCGCCGGAGGCGCCCCAGCTTGTCGAAAAAGTCTTTTCGACAAGCTGCTTAAGATTTCAGAACTTTTTAAAAGTTCTGAAATCTGTTGATTTGAATGGCGCAGGGCACCCTTCCTGGGTTCCCCGCGCACA
>JAETOQ010000096.1 GCA_021771635.1 Oscillospiraceae bacterium
GAAGGTCTGCTGGGGAACCTCTTCCTTGATCTTGACGAAAGTGGCCTCCACTTCCACCTTGCCGCTGGGCATGGTGAAGGTGTATTTGGTGTCGCTTTTCTTGGTCAGCTTCACGGTGTCGCCGTCCTTGTCGGTGACCGTCAGATCATCCAACTCGCAGCCCTTGTCGGGCTTGACGGTGATGGTCACCGTGGTGCCCTTGGAGGCACTCTTGGGAGAGACGGTCACGGAGCCGTGCTTGCCGCTGTCCACGCTGACGGTGTAGCCGGAGCTGCCGGAGCCACCGGAGGATGCGCGGACAAGCCGTGTTCCCTCCGCCGTCACGGTATCCGTTGCGCCGCAGCCACGGTCACATGCCGCTGTCTTGGTTCCATCGGCATCGTAGGTCGCGTCGTTGTTGTAGACATAGTTGGTAAAGCTGTGGCCCAGTGCGTCCCCGTCTGTCTTGCCGCACAAAAGGCAGGTTTCCGGGGTTGTACAGGTGGCGTCTTCCCAACGATGGTCTGTGCATTCCTCCCACTTGGCGTAGTAGGTTTTGTTTGCTTCGGGGGAAGTCACTGCATTACCGGAGAAATTGCTGTCTGCATACCAGCCGTCGAAACGGTAGCCGATTCTCTTTGGAACACACAGTATATAGCTGCCATTGTTCTCTGAGGGCACATCTGTCACATTTCCAGCGTAATTGTGGCCCAAATCAAAGATAATATTCTCGGCGTCAATATTAGAAATCTGCACAGTAGTACTATTGCTTGAAGGTGTCACTCCGCAAATAATTTGGCTTGCCCTTGAAGCTTGGTTGCTTAAACTTTCTTCGTCCATTCCGAGCGTTACATCGTTTATTTTGCAATCTGAGATGCTTAAACTTTTAAATTTACCGAGGTCACCGATAATAGCGCTTACATAAGATGAGCCGGCAGTTGCTATACCAGGATATTGAGCCAAACCAGTGATTGTTGTATGATCAACAGAACAATTACTCAGTACAAAGCTATATATATTGCCTCCAGAATGCGAACCAACAATGCCTCCGGCCCTACTGCGGCCAGTAATTTTGCTATCGGTGACATTGCAATTCTTGTATGTACAATCGCCATTATCAGCAAAATTTCCGCCAGATATGCCGCCGCAGAGTTCATGGTCATTGCTAATGTCGCAATTATCAACCGTACAGTTTTCTATGGTTCCGGTATAATTCATACCGGCAATACCGCCCGTACCCCGACTTTGCCCATATACGGTGCTTTCGCTTACTATGCAATTTGAAATAACTCCATCACTCACTGTGCCAGAAATCAAACCAGTCTTATCACCGTTATTACCAGCTGATTTGCCTGTTGAACTGAATGATTTTAAAATCACATTCTTGACCGTACAATTCCGTTGTGTTCCACTGCATTGACTAGAAATCGCGCCTGCAAGACCTCCAACTGAATAGAAAACGCTATCAAGCACCTTACAGGAATCGATTGTGCCAAGGTTAACGGCTGCAATTCCTCCCAGCCAGCGCCCAGTTCGAGTAGTTCCTCCATCCGAACATGACAAATTGAATGAAGAATTTTCGATTGTCAAATTTGTAATAATACCACTTGAACTTACACGGGTAAACAAAGCCGCAATATAGTCTTGTCCGTCAATCAACAAATTTTTAATTGAATGGTCATTTCCGTCAAAGCTTCCCGCAAAGCAAATAACTTGATTCTCGCCAACTCCAGCGTTGAAATCTATGGATGGTTTTCCAATGGCGAGCCACCCATACCCGCCATTGTAGAAAGCCCCGTTCTCCTCAAACTCGCTGTCCTCAAAAACAATGTCATTTGCAAGTTTGAAATAGCCGGTGATTGTTGTAATGCCGTTTTCTGTATGAGTGTGTGTCCGAATTTTATCCAAATCTGCGGTCGTGTAAATCATATGCGGATTATCTTCGGAGCAAGTCTTACAGTTTTCCCAGCTATCAACGTCCGTACCATCGTCCTCCACAACCTCCGTAGGATAGAGGGCCGCGATCACGGCGTTGGCCGTATCATCCGACTCATCCTCCCCGGAGTCCGCAAGTTCCTCCGGCTCCACATACAGGGGACAGCCCTCCACATGTGTCTCCGCCGGACAGCTCTCGTCGGCCTCAGATCCGGCGCAGACGACCGGCGCCTCACCGTTCTCGTCCTCCGGTTCCACCGCCAGGGCCGCCGTTGGGATGAGCGACACTGACAAAGCCAATGCAATAAGCCATGCCAAAAATTTTCGCTGTGTTCGCATGTTCATCGTCTCCTTTTTGATCGGGCTGTGCCCGTATTTCCACCGGGAGGGCGGCCAAAAAGGGTAAAATACCCCCCTTGGCCCCCCGGTGGAAACCAAAAACGCGGTGTATGAGTGTCTCATACACCGCGTTTGTCAAAGGCGACAAAATGCGAACACAACGAAACTAAGCGTCTTTTCCGCTTGTAAAAAGCGGGGAAAGACACTATAATAAACGTTGCGGTGCGGCGAGATGCCGCTGTGTACGAGTGGGCTGAACACTCTTACGCAGGCCGTGGGGTATTGGCGTACTCCACGGCTGCCGCATTTTTGATTTCCAGTTTTATCTTATACGCTTTTTTCAGAAAATGCAATAGGAAATCCCAGAAATTCAACGGCCCCCGCCCAGCGGCGGGGGGCCGTTTTCTATCTCCCGGGCCCGCAGCGCTGCCGCTGGGCGGCGATGGTCTCCAGGGTGTCTCCCAGCTGTATCAGGATCGCCGCCACCAGAGCCAGATCCTCGTCGTTCAGGCCGTCCGCGATGGACACCGCCAGGGTGTTGACGGCGGTGGTCAGGGCCAGAGGGTCGCAGCCGCAGTCTTTCATGGCATCACCCCCGCCATTCTATGCGGCGGGTGGGGCTGCGGTCACTGCCCCGCCTTTCGGCTCTCCGGGCGGAGGGGGAAAACCGTCAGCTTCTCGCCGCCGTCCCACAGGGCCAGCAGAACGTCCTTTTCTGTCTGATACCCCTGACGCAGCAGGGCCCGGTGCACCCAGGCCTCCTCTTTCCCCGCCTGGCGCACATTGTCCGCCAGCAGTCTGCCGTCCATGACGAAAGGCGTCTGGACCTGGGACTGTTTGGGGTTCAGGTCCAGGTCCGTGGGTGTGGCAGGGCGGTCTTTCTCCTTGGGCAGAAAACTGACCACGCCGTTGTGCTCCAGCACCGCCGCCTGGAGCTGATTTAGATCGAACCAGCCGCCGATGCGGCAGTAGGTCAGAAATTCGCTGAGGTCCAGCCGGGCCTTTTTCAGGTTGTCCCGGTAGATGACGCCGTTCTCCAGCAGGACCAGGGGCTTGCCCGTCACCACCGCCCGTGCTTTTAGAGACTTGCTGGTGAGGACGGAGATCCCCACGGCGGCGGCGCCATAGACCACCAGAGCGGTCAGGGGCTTGACCGGCTCCTCCAGCTCGGTCGCCAGCTCCGCCGCCACGGAGCCGATGGTGATGCCCGTCACATAGTCAAACATGGTCATCTGCGATACCTGCTTGCTTCCCATCGCCTTTTCCAGCAGGAACAGCACCACGATGGACAGCAGCGCTGTCAGGACCGTCATGCCGATCTGGATCAATGTTTCCATAAAAAACCTCCCATGGCCGTACCGTTTGACACAGTATGCCACGGGAGGAAATTTTTATGTGGGGATGATCCGTGCTTTTATTCCCGGCCAGCGCCAGTGCCGTCCTTTACGCTGCCCGCCGCCGGCGGTTCCGCGTGGGGATCACCCGCGTGGTGGGCGTTGGTGTGGACGTTGATGTACTGGGCTTTCAGCTTGGAGTACAGGATGGTCTGGCTGGAGTAAAGGCCGTTATAGCCGGAGAGCATATAGCTGATGCCGCAGACCAGGGCGAAGTACAGCAGGCCCCCGTCCCCGAACAGTTCCACCGCCAGAAAGATGGACGCGAGGGGGCAGTTGGTGGCGCCGCAGAACACCGCCGTCAGCCCCAGCGCCGCAGCAAAGCCCGCCGGGATGCCCAGAAGCGGTCCCGCCACACAGCCAAAGGCCGCCCCCACAAAGAAGGAGGGCACCACCTCGCCGCCCTTGAAGCCGGCGGCCAGTGTCACAGCGGTGAAGAGCAGCTTCAGCAGAAAGGCCGCCGGATGGGCGGTCCCCTGCTCCACGGCGGCGGTGATGACCTCCATGCCCGCGCCGTTGTAATCCGTGGTGCCGCAGAGGCAGGTCAGCGCCGCCACGGCAAGGCCGCCCGCCACCACCCGCACCCAGGGGTTGGGCAGCCGCTTTTTCATCTGGTGCTCCGCAAAGTGGATGACGCCGCAGAACAGGACGGACACCAGCGCACACAGCGCCGCCAGGACCGCTGCCCGCGCCAGCATCCCGGCACTCAGGGCCGGCATATCCACGGTGAAGCGGGTGGGCTCCACCCCCATCAGCAGAGACACGCCATAGGCCACCAAGGCGGCCGTCAGGCACGGGATGAACGCCGCGTGGTACAGTACGCCGACGCTGATGACCATAATGGCAAACACCGTCGCGGCAAGGGGCGTGCCGAACAGGGCGGAGAAAAAGGCGGCCATGCCCGCCATGGTGGCGGTGCGCTGGTCCCGGTCATCCAGATGGAACAGCCTGCCGGTATTGTAGCCGATGGTGCCGCCCATTTGGAGGGCGGCGCCCTCCCGTCCGGCGGAGCCGCCGCACAGGTGTGTCAGCACCGTTCCCAAAAAGATGGACGGAAGCAGCCAGATGGAGAGTTTCCTCCCCAAATGGACCGCGTCAATGATGTCATTGGTGCCCTGGCCCTCGGTCCCCACCAGCTTGTAAAAGCCCACGATGACCAGGCCCGCCAGAGGCAGGCACCACAAAAGCCAGGGATCTGCCGCCCGCAGGGCCGTGGCCTGGTGGACGCCGATGTGGAACAGCGACCCGACCACGCCGCAGAGCACGCCGATGACCGCTGCCAGGCACAGCCACTTCGCCAGCGCCCGGACGTACAGTCCGCAGTGCTTCAGCCAGGCCCAGGCACGCTTCGGATATCCGTCTTCCACGTTCATGCGCCTCCTCATGCCTGGGCCGGGGCCTTACCGTCCAGGCGGCCCTCCAGCAGCTCTGGCTTTTTCAGGTAGCGCTCAAAGGCGGCGAAGAAGCGGGAGTATTCGATGCCGGTGGCGATGCGCTCGTCCATCACCACGCCCAGGGGCATCTGCTTTCTCCGGCTGCCCGGGGGCGCCATAGTGTCCACCACCGGCTTGCCCATGCAGACGAACACGCTGGTGGTGCCGAACTCATAGCAGTGGTGAAAAATGAAGCGGGTGTTGATGGAGGCCAGATTTGTGACGAACACGCTGGTGTGGAACGGACTCAGATCGATGATCTTTCGGGGCAGGAGCCCATGGAGATCCAGATGGTAGGCAACCCAGAACACAAACCGGGCGAGGCCGGGAATGGAAAAGGCCACATTGACGAATTTATCCGTGGTGTTGTTATGCACAGCCTCCATATTCCGGTCCACATGCTCCCGAATCTTTTCGCTGATGGAGAAGATGTCGTCCTCCGGGTCCAGGAAGATCTTCAGCGTTGTCTCGTCCGGCGTGCCGTCGGCACGTGTCTTCAGGATCACGAAGCTGAAGCAGAAGTGGTTCCGCTTGTACACCTTGCGGTTCATGATAAAGTAATTCACCTTGGGATTTTCCAGCGCCGCCTTGTAATAGGCGGCCACCAGGACACTCATGTGTGTCACGGTCCGGCCCTCCCGCCGCTTCTGGCGGATATAGCCTTTGATGATATCCTCATCGACATAATCGCTGGCCCAGTTCTGGGCGTCAAACCGCTTGGGCATGACGTAGGGCAGAGCCTGCACAATAGGTGTCAGGTTCTTGACCCGGGTTCCATCTGGTCTCATAGCAAGTTCCTCGTTCTTTCCTAAACTGGCGGAGCTTCTCTTTCCGCCGTACACACATGGAGTTATTATATTAAAAATTCGCTAAGATTTCAATGTTTATCCTGTTCTTTTTTTCTTGGTCGTGTAGGATTACAATAGATGTTGGACAAGTGAATAAAAAAGGGATGAAGGATAAGGCCTTATCGGTTAAAGTTGAGTTACGACACAACAACTTGACGAAAGGAGGCCATATCCTT
>JAETOQ010000006.1 GCA_021771635.1 Oscillospiraceae bacterium
AGAACCTGTATTCATAACCGGGGAATGCCGGATGGACGAGGATTTTTCTCGTCAGACAAGGAGATTTTCCGCAGCCATACTGACGTATGGCAAGGGAAAGCGACGCCGTATGGCGGAAAAAAGGCCCCTCAGGCGGCGTTCAACGGTTGTGAATACAGGTTCTAAAACCTGATAAAAATCTTGAAAAGGTTTTTATCAGGTTTTTATGAGACGGCGCGGCGCACGCGCCGTGTGCGTGCAAAGCACGCGGGATTTCAAATCAACCATTTGATTTGAAATCCGTATCAGATTTATTTTAAGGACACAACAGCGGGAAGTCAAATCAAACTCGCGGGATCTGGTGCGTTTTTGTCCACTTTTGTCAAAACACAACAAGACGCCGCCTCTCAGGAGGTGCCGCCTTAGCCAGATTTCAGCTTCATGCCGGCCTTCTTTTGTTTCCCTCATCACCCGGGGCGCGGCGATCTTTTGCACCACATTCTGGAAAACATGTCATTGTTTTCACCATTTTTTCACCTATTTACGCTTGCGCGGCGGTTTTTCCCATGATATACTGACTCCGTTCATGGATCACATGCCCGGAGGTGCCCTCTATGCAAAAACGAAGCCACACGCTTTTGGCGTCCGCCCTTCTCCGCAGTGAGCACGGCTTTCGTGCCAGACGCTTTGAACTCGCATTCCTGTTTGGCTCCTTCCAGCCGGACTGCAATCCCCTGAGCTACTTGAAAGGTTCCCTGCACGCCTACAAGCTCCGGGGGCATAACTATACCAACTCTCAGCATTACATCAATGCCCACATCGAAAAGCTCCAGTGCCGCTCCCGGTGGACCATGTGGCAGTACTACACCCTGGGAAAGCTGACCCACTATCTGGCGGACGCGTTTACTTACCCTCATAACGAGAGCTTTCCCGACAGTCTGATGGACCATCACCGTTACGAAAGCGAGCTGCGGCTGTATCTGGCGGCCCATCTGGCCCGCCGGTCCATACCGCGCGGCCAGGCCTGCCAGAACCTGGCTGCCGCTATCCAGGAACTGCATCATCAGTACATGTCCTCTTCCTCCGATCCGCAACAGGATACCCGCTTTATTCTGCGGGCCGCGGAGCTGCTGATGGCCGGATGCCTGCCGGCGGCAGCCTAGAGCAATACCCAAAAATACTGAGAAAAGTTCAGCGGCCCGGGAATTGCATGGCTGCGTTGTCATCCTTGACGGGCGCCAGCCCGCCTGCGTCCTCCGCCTTGCTCTGCAATCCCTGTCCTCGCTTCCTTTTTTCTCATTATTTCTGGGAATTGCTCTAATTTGTGGAATTGCCGCATAATCCCATAGGCGTCGCATCCCTATTTGTATAAACTCACAATTTTCTTTTCACTGTCAAAGTGCTATGCTTTAAGTATCTAAAGAGACCGAAAGGGACTATGACAATGACCAACATCGCCCGTGCAGCTGAATACCGCTATTTTAGCTTTACCTACTTTTATGGTAAGGCTTATTTCGGTTTGGCTGAAAGCATTCGGGTGTAACGTCGGTTTTGTCAAAAACTGTCAGTACATGATGACCCGCAGCCGGACCGGCTGCGGGTTTTTTTGTACCATCCGAAACATTTGAGGAGGAATTTATCATGATCGTCGTTCTGAAGCACAACCCCAACCGTGACCAGCTGGAAAGTCTGATCGCCTGGTTACAGGAAAAGGGCATCACCATCCACACCAGCATCGGTGAGGCCCACACCATTCTGGGCCTGGTGGGCGACACCTCCAAGCTGGATATCGACCTGATCGCCGCACTGGATATCGTCGACGATGTAAAGCGCGTTCAGGAGCCCTATAAGAACGCCAATCGCAAATTTCATCCGGAGGACACTGTCATCAAGGTGGGCAATACCCAGATCGGCGGCGGCAGTCTCACCATTATGGCCGGTCCCTGCTCCGTGGAATCCGAGGAACAGGTGGTGGCCATTGCCAAGGCCGTCAAGGCCAGCGGCGCCACCATGCTCCGCGGCGGCGCCTTCAAGCCCCGCACCTCCCCCTACTCCTTCCAGGGCCTGGGCGCCGTGGGCCTGGAGTACCTGAAGGTGGCCCGTCAGGAGACCGGCCTGCCCATCGTCACCGAGCTGATGGACCTGAGCCAGCTGCCTCTGTTCAAGGATGTGGACGTGATCCAGATCGGCGCCCGGAACATGCAGAACTTCGATCTTTTGAAAGCCGTGGGCCATCAGGAGAAGCCCGTGATGATCAAGCGGGGCATGTCCGCCACCTATGAGGAGTGGCTCATGAGCGCCGAGTATGTCATGGCCGGCGGCAACGAGAACGTCATCCTCTGTGAGCGCGGCATCCGCACCTTCGAGTCCTACACCCGCAACACCCTGGACCTGGCGGCCATCCCCGTCCTGCGGAAGCTGACCCATCTGCCCATCATCATCGACCCCAGCCACGCCACCGGCAAGAGCTGGCTGGTGGAGCCTCTGGCCATGGGCGCCGTAGCCACCGGCTGCGACGGCTTGCAGATTGAGGTCCACAACGACCCCGCCCACGCCCTGTGCGACGGTCCCCAGTCCCTGAAGCCCGAGGTGTTCGCCCCCCTGGCCAAGAAACTGCTGAAGCTTCATGAAATGATGAAGACTCTGGAGGATTGACTTCCATGAATGTTGGTATTGTCGGCCTGGGCCTGATCGGCGGCTCCATGGCCAAGAGCATCAAAGCCCGCACAGCCCACACCGTCTGGGGAGTGGATCTGGATCAGGAGACGATGACCATGGCCCGGATGTGCGGCGCCATCGACGCGCCTCTGACGGATGAAAACCTGTCCCAGTGCGATCTGATCCTGGTGGCGATCCGCCCCGGCGCCGCCATCGAATGGGTCCGCCGCCACGCGGACGCCATCGCCCAGTCCGCCATCCTGGTGGACCTGTGCGGTGTCAAGCGGGTGGTGGTGGCGGGCATCGCCCCCATCGCCGAGCAGCACGGCTTCGCCTACATCGGCGGCCATCCCATGGCGGGCCGTGAGCGGGGCGGCTTCACCGCTGCCACCGACAGCCTGTATGTGGGAGCCTCTATGATCCTGACGCCTGACAAACGGACGGACATGCAGCTGCTGGAAACCCTGAAGGACTTCTTCCTGGACATCGGCTTTGCCGGTCTGACCTTCTCCGATCCGGAGGAGCATGACCGCATCATCGCCTTCACCTCCCAGCTGGCCCACATCGTGTCCAGCTCCTATATCAAGTCCCCGGAGGCCCAGCGCCGCCGCGGCTTCTCCGCCGGCAGCTTCCAGGACATGACCCGTGTCGCCCGGCTGGACGAGGACATGTGGACGGAGCTGTTTTTGGATGACGCGGACTATCTGACCTGTGAACTGGAGGAGATCATCCGCCACCTGACGGAATATCAGGAGGTCCTGAAGGCCAGAGATGCGGAAAAGCTCCGGGCCCTGCTCAAGGACGGCCGGGAGAAAAAAGCCGCCGCCGGAGGGAATTAAAGGGGAGGGCCCGTACTCTCCCGGCGGGGCAGGGCGTCCCGCCCTTCGGAAAGCATATCTGCTATCTGCTAACTCCTAAGGCAGCACCGCACAATTCGGCAAAAGCGAATGGCCAGAAAATTTTTGTCAGAAAAAGGCGCGAAAACGCAGGAATACTTTGCGTATTTCAAGTTTTCGCAACGCATTTATGGCGAAAATTTTCGATCATACGCCGCAGGCGCAATTGTGCTGTGATGCCTTCATGGTAATGAGGGATCTTCTTATGTTCAACTCCATTCAAACCATCCAGGTCCGCACCTCCCCCGCCTATGCTGTCTCCATCGGCCCCGGCCTGCTGCGCACCTGCGGGCAGCGCCTGCGGGACCTGCTGGGTGCCTGCCATGTGGCGGTCATCACCGACAGCACCGTGGCGCCCCTGTACCTGGGCGTCGTGACCGGCAGTCTGCAGACGGCGGGCTTTGCCGTCAGTTCCTACGTATTTCCCGCCGGGGAGACCCACAAGAATTTTGACACGCTCTCCGGCATTCTGGAATTCCTGGCGGAGGAGCGCCTGACCCGCACGGACTGCGTCATCGCCCTGGGCGGCGGCGTCACCGGCGATATGGCGGGCTTTGCCGCCGCCGTGTATCTCCGGGGCATCCGCTGCGTGCAGCTGCCCACCACGCTGCTCAGTGCCGTGGATTCCTCCGTGGGCGGCAAGACCGCCATTGACCTGAAAGCCGGGAAAAACCTGGCTGGTTCCTTCCGGCAGCCCGTCGCCGTCCTGTGCGACACAGACTGCCTTGCCTCCCTGCCCGCCGGCATCTTTGCCGACGGCGCCGCCGAGGCCATCAAAACCGGCGTGTTGAGCGACGAGCACCTGTTCTCCCTGTTTGAGGACGGCACCCTGACCACCGCCCCCGGCTCTGTCATCGCCCAGTGCGTGGCCTACAAGGCCGGCGTGGTGGAGCGGGACGAAAAGGAGCAGAACGAGCGCCGCCTCCTGAACCTGGGCCACACGGTGGGCCACGCCATCGAAACGTGCAGCGGCTACACCATTCCCCACGGCCACGCCGTGGCGGCGGGACTTGCCATCATCGCCCGGTCCGCGGAAAAGCTGGGCTGGACGGACGCGCCCATCGCGGACCGCATCGCCGCCTGCCTCCAAAAGAACGGCCTGCCCACCGGCACGGAATACGGCGCCGCCGAGCTGGCCCACGCCGCCTCCGCAGACAAAAAGCGGACCGGCGGAGACATCACCCTGGTGATCCCCAGGCGCATCGGCCTGTGTGAGCTGAAAAAGGTGCCGGTAGCGGAGCTGCTGCCTGTGATCCAGGCGGGATTGGAGGGCTGACATGGATGTACGTATCATTCCCCGCCCCCTTTCCGGCACCGTCACCCCTCCCCCCAGCAAGTCCATGGCCCACCGCCTGATCATTGCCGCCGCCCTGGCCAAGGGGACCAGCACCATCCACAATGTGGCCCTCTCCCAGGACATCGAAGCCACCCTCCGGTGCATGGAGGCCCTGGGCGGCCGGTGGGAGCGTCCGGCCGCGGACACCCTCCGCGTCACCGGTATTGGCGGCGGATCCCGGCAGTTTGAGACGCTCCCCCGCTTTGACTGCGGAGAATCCGGCTCCACCCTGCGTTTTCTGATTCCCATCGCCCTGGCGGTGGCGGGAGGCGGCGTGTTCACCGGCCGCGGACGGCTGATGGAGCGGCCTCAAAAGCCCTACTTTGACCTGTTTGACGAAAAGGGGATCTCCTACACGCTGGAAAGCGGCGTGCTCACGGTCCGGGGGCGGCTGACCCCCGGCGAGTTCCGCCTCCCCGGCAACGTGTCCAGCCAATTCTTTACCGGACTGCTGTATGCCCTTCCCCTGCTGGACGGGCCATCCGCCATTGTCAGCACCACGGCCCTGGAGTCCGCCGACTACATCACCATGACGCGGGAAGCCATGCGGACCGCCGGTGTCTCCGTGACCGCGGGGTGGGCCCCGCCCCGCTTTCAGGTGTCCCCCTCGGCTTACCAAGCCTTTGACGGCGCGGTGGAGGCCGATTGGTCCCAGGCCGGGTTCTGGTACGCCGCCCAGGGCATCGGAAGCCCCCTTACCATCGCGGGCATGAATCGGTCCTCCGTCCAGGGGGACCGGGAGATCCTGGTCTACGGAGAGCTCCTCCGGGGAGAGGGTCTCCGGGGCGGTGTCACCGTGCCGGTCCTGGGTCCCGCCGGGGAAACCGCAGCTCCGCCGCCTGAGCGGCCGGGCTGGAGCACGCCCTGCGTGGGCAGTGTCAGTCTGGACATTGCCCGCTGTCCCGACCTGGCGCCGCCTCTGGCGGCCTGGGGGGCGCTGCTGAACGGCTCTTTGTACCTGAAAAACGCCGCCCGGCTCCGCATCAAGGAGAGCGACCGGCTGGCCACCATCACCGCTGCCCTGAAGGCCCTGGGGGCCGAGGTATATGAGGAGCCGGACCGGCTGACCATCGTCGGCAGGCCATCTCTCCCCGGCGGAACGGTGAACAGCGCCAACGACCACCGCATCGCCATGATGGCGGCCATCGCCGCCACCGGCTGCACGGGACCTGTGACGATCCTGGGGGCGGAATGCGTCAGAAAATCCTACCCGGACTTCTGGGAGGTCTACGAATCCCTGGGAGGTGAGATCCATGTCCTCTGAATTCGGAAAAATTCTGAAGGTATCGGTATTCGGCCAGTCCCACGGCCGGGCCATCGGTGTCACGATGGATGGCCTGCCTGCCGGGGAGGCTGTCGATCTGGACGAGCTGAACGCCTTCCTGGACCGCCGGAAGCCGGGCAAAAGCCCTCTATCCACCCAGCGGCGGGAGGCGGACGCCCCCATCTTCCTCTCCGGCTTAGAAAATGGCGTCACCTGCGGCGCACCCCTGTGCGCCATCATCGAAAACAGCGACCAGCACTCCTCGGATTACAGCGAATTGGCCGACAAGCCCCGGCCCTCCCACGCGGACTACACCGCCTGGGCAAAGTGGGGCGGCCATGCGGACATGCGGGGCGGCGGGCACTTCTCCGGGCGGCTGACAGCCCCCCTGTGCATCGCCGGCGGCATTGCCAGACAGATCCTGGCCCGCCGGGGCGTCCATGTGGGCGCCCATCTGGCAGCCGTTGGCACGGAGGACGACGCGGCCTTCCCCCTGCACCCCACGAAGGAATTGTTTGATTCCGTCGCCGCCAAGGCGTTTCCCGTTCTGGACGACCAGGCGGGGGCACGGATGCAGGCCCTGATCCTGGAGGCCCGGCAGAATCAGGATTCCGTGGGCGGCATCATCGAGTGCGCCGCCACGGGTATGCCCGCCGGACTGGGAGATCCCATGTTCGACGGGATTGAAAACCGGCTGGCAGCGGCGCTCTTCGGCATCCCCGCCGTCAAGGGCGTGGAATTCGGCCTGGGCTTTGGCTCCTCCCGCCTCCACGGCTCCGAAAACAACGACCCGTTCACTTTGGAGCACGGCGCCATCGTCACGGCGTCCAACCGCTCCGGCGGTATTTTGGGCGGCATCACTACCGGCATGCCCGTCACGCTCCGCGTGGCCGTCAAGCCCACGCCGTCCATCAGCCGTCCCCAGCAAACGGTCAGCCTGTCCGCCGGGGAGCCGGCGGAACTGGTCATCCATGGCCGGCACGACCCCTGCATCGCCCACCGGGCGGTCCCCGTGGTGGAGGCCGTCACCGCTGTTGTTTTATTAGATCTATTATTGGAGGGAAATCATGGAACTTTCTGAGATCCGCACGAAAATCGACGCTGTGGACGACCAGCTCCTGCGGCTGTTTCTGGAACGGATGAGTCTGGCCGAGGAAGTGGCCGCCTACAAAAACGAGCATCACCTGCCCATTTTGAACAAGGAGCGGGAGCGCGCCGTCCTGGCGAAGGTCACAGAGAAGTCCGGCGAGAAGGAGCGCTACGCCTACCACCTCTTCTCCACCCTGTTCGAGCTGGCCCGCTCCCGCCAGGCGGAGCTGATCTCCGCCCCCACCAAGGTGGAGGCGAAGGTGAAGGCGTCTCTTGCCGCTGGCGGCGAGATCTTTCCCCAGACGGGCCTTGTGGCCTGCCAGGGCGTGGAGGGTGCCAACTCCCAGGTGGCCTGCGACCGCCTGCTGCCCCGGGGCAATGTGGTCTATGTCAAGACCTTTGAGGCCGTGGTCTCCGCCGTGGAATCCGGCTTCTGCAAATTTGGCGTGCTGCCCATTGAGAACAGTTCCAACGGCTCCGTCCGGGCGGTGTACGAGCTGCTGCTGGAGCACAACCTCTCCATCGTCCGCTCCACCCGCCTGTGCATCCGTCACGAACTGCTGACGCTGCCCGGTGTGAAGCTGTCTGACATCACGGAGATCTACTCCCACGAGCAGGCCATCGGCCAGTGCAGCAAGTTTCTGAACAGCCTGAACGGCATCCGTGTCATTCCCTGCGACAACACCGCCATGGCCGCCAAAATGGTGGCCGAGAGCGGCAACCGCCACGCCGCCGCCATCTCCTCCCACCCCTGTGCGGCGCTGTACGGTCTGGAGTGCATCGACGACCGCATCCAGAACAGTGACAACAACTACACCCGCTTTATCTGCGTCACCAAGGATCCGGCCATCTACGCCGGTGCCAACCGCATCAGCCTGATCATCGCCTTTGAAAACCGTCCCGGCGCTCTGTATGAACTGCTCTCCAAGCTGGCGGCCCTGGACATCAACCTGACGAAGCTGGAATCCTGCCCTGTTGTGGGCAGCGACTTTGAGTTCATCTTCTTCCTGGAGCTGGACGCCTCCGTGCAGGACCCCAGCGTACTTGCCATGCTGGAGGAGATGGAGCGCAGCTGCGCCCAGTTCCAGTTCCTGGGCAACTACGCGGAAGTCTGACCTATGGGGGAGAAGGTGTACGGCCTGCTGGGCCGGAAGCTGGGGCACAGCTGGTCTGTTCCCATCCACGCCGCTCTGGGCTGCGCGGATTACCAGCTGATCGAACTGGAGCCTGCACAGCTGGAACCGTTTCTGGCCCGGCGGGATATTGGCGGCCTGAATGTCACCATTCCCTACAAGCGGGACGTGATGCCCTTCTGCGATGTGATCGACCCCATGGCGCGGGCCATCGGCAGCGTCAACACCCTGACCCGCCGGGCCGATGGGAAGCTATATGCCTTTAACACCGACGCCGCCGGCTTCTGCTGGATGGCTCAGCGGGCGTGCATCCAGCTCGCCGGCCGGAAGGTGGTCATTCTGGGCAGCGGCGGCGCGTCCTTGACGGCCGCGGCCTGCGCCCGCCGCCTGGGTGCCCGGGAGATCGTGGTGATCTCCCGCTCTGGCGAGAACAACTACGGTAATCTGGACCGTCATGCCGACGCGGAGATCGTGGTGAACACCACCCCCGTGGGGATGTATCCCAACACCGGCGCCGCCCCGGTGGACCTGTCCGCGTTCCCCCGCTGTAAAGGTGTTCTGGATGTCATCTACAATCCCCGGCGGACCGCCCTGCTGATGCAGGCGGAGGCGCTGGGCATTCCCTGCTCTGACGGCCTGCCCATGCTGGTGGCACAGGCCAAGGCGGCGGAGGAACACTTTTTTGAGAGGTCCATTCCTGACAGCGAAAATGAGCGCATCCTGTCCATGCTCCGCCGGGACGCCACCAATATCGTTCTCATCGGCATGCCCGGCTGCGGCAAAACCACGGTGGGCGAAGCCCTGGCGGCGCTGACCGGCCGGGATGCCATCGATATCGACGCCCGCATCGTATCGCGGGCCGGGTGCTCCATCCCCGAGATCTTTGCCCAGGGCGGCGAATCCGCCTTCCGGGCCCTGGAGCGGGAGGAGACGGCGGAGGCCGGCAAGCTGTCCGGCAAGATCATCCTGACCGGCGGCGGCGTGGTGAAGGACTCCCGCAACTATGCCCCGCTGCATCAAAACGGCCGCATCTATCATCTGATCCGGGACCTGCATGTGCTTCCCACAGACGGGCGGCCCCTCTCTCAGGGGGCGGACCTGGCCGTCATGTGGGTGGAGCGGGCGCCGCTGTATGCCCGGTTCCGGGACGCGGTCATCCAGAACAGCGGCACCATTCAGGAGACCGCCAGGCTGATTTGGAGGGATTTTTGTGAAAATTCTGGTACTTAACGGCCCCAACATGAACATGCTGGGCATCCGCCAGCCGGAGATCTACGGCAAGGCCACCTATGAGGACCTATGCGCCATGATCCGGCAGGAGGCGGACCGTCTGGGCGTGGAGATCAGCTTTTTTCAGTCCAACCACGAGGGGGCTCTGGTGGATGCCATCCAGCAGGCTTACTTTGACAAGATGGACGGCATCATCATCAACCCTGCCGCCTATACCCACACCAGCGTGGCCCTGTTGGACGCGGTGAAGGCCGTGGGTATCCCCACGGTGGAGGTCCATGTCTCCGACCCGGACAGCCGGGAGGAGTTCCGGCACATCTCCTATATCCGCGCCGCCTGTGTGGGCACCATCCGCGGCCACGGCCTGCCGGGCTATCTGGAGGCTCTGCATCTGTTGTGCGAAAGGCGGCAATATAGTCGGCACACTTGAAAATCGGTTAATACCGATTTTCTTACAGCGGCGGAGCCGCTGTGCTGACTATGAAGTCTGACGCAAGGCCGCTTTGCGGCCTTGTGGGGTGAGATGTCTCCCCCCACAAGTTGAAAAGAAGTTTTTACTTCCTTTCAACTGCGTCAACTATAAATACACCAAGAGAGCGGCTCCGCCGAAAAGTGGAGCCGCTCTCAGCTTGTCGAAAAGGTCTTTTCGACAAGCTGCTTAAGATTTCAGAACTTTTTAAAAGTTCTGAAATCTGTTGATTTGAATAGCGCAGGACACCCTTCCTGGGTTTCCCGCGCACACCTTTCCTTCCCGTTTTCCTGACTTTTCGGGTTTATCGACAGCCTGAGGGCGGCTCCGCCGAAAAGCGGAGCCGCCCTGTTTCGTGTTCGTGTAAAAAAGGACTGCCGTTTTCACGGCAGTCCTTTCTCTCAGCGGAGACTGGCAAAACTCCGCTGTTTTTTGAGGCAGAATGCTTACTTCGCAGCAGCCTTCTTCTGCTTGCTGAGGGTGGAAATACCCTCGATAGCCAGGACCACAGCCAGGACTACCAGCAGGACGCCCAGGATCGCCTGGACATAGGGACCCCAGTCGGCGCCGCCGGCGGAGATCAGACCGATCTGGGTCTTGGTGTTGATGATCAGAGAGCAGATGGTGACGACCAGCATGAAGGCCATGGGCAGCAGGAACATCTTGTTGTTCTTGCCGATGTTGCCCAGCCAGGTAGCCACAGCCAGCAGGCCCAGGGCGGCCAGCAGCTGGTTGGCGGAGCCAAACAGAGCCCAGATCTTGCCGTAGCCGTTCAGGCCCAGCAGCACGCCCAGGATGACGGTGATGATGGTGGCAACATACATGTTGGAGAAGAACTTCTTGTAGCCGGTGACGTTCTCGGGGGTCTCACCCTTGCTGCCATCCAGCCAGAACTCCTGGAACATGAACCGGGCCAGACGGGTGGCGGTGTCCAGAGAGGTCAGGCAGAAGGAGGAATAGGTCAGGACCAGCAGGGTGTACAGCACGCTGTACACGCCGCCGTGGTTGGGATCGATCATGCCAGCGATACCGCCGCCGAAGAGGACGGTGGGGCCCACGCCGATGTCGCCGCCGTTGGCGTTGGCATAGCCAGCCACAGCGCACAGCACCAGGATGGCCAGCACGCACTCCAGCAGCATGCCGCCGTAAGCGATGGGCTTGGCGTCGGTCTCTTTATCCAGCTGCTTGGAGGTGGTGCCGGAGGACACCAGGGAGTGGAAGCCGGAGATGGCGCCGCAGGCGATGGTGGTGAACAGCACGGGGAAGATGGGGGTAGTGCAGGTCTCGCTGGTCATAGTGGGCAGATTCGCCAGAGTGGGATGACCCACAAACACGGCCACAGCGGCCAGAGCCAGCATGGCGTACAGCAGGAAGCTGGACAGATAGTCACGGGGCTGCAGCAGGATCCACACGGGGGTGACGGAAGCGATGGCGATGTACAGGCCGCAGATCCACATCCAGGCGGTGGTGGACAGATAGATGGGGTGGAAGTTCATGCCGATGGCGATGATCGCCACGATGGCCAGCACGCCCACCACGGAGGCAACGCTCATGGGGGCGTTGCGGCGATAGACGCAGAAGCCGAAGATGATGGCGATCACGATGAACAGCAGGGACACCATAGCAACGCGGGCGTTGCTCTCAGATGCCGCCATGTCCACAGCACCCGCCTCGGTGAAGGTGGCGCCGAAGGTGCCGGCCACGATGGAGGCGAAGGCCGCCACGACCAGGATCAGCGTCAGATAGGCGAAGATCAGGAACAGTGTCTTGGCGCGCTTGGACATATTCTCGGAGATGATCTCACCGATGGAGCGGCCGCCGTGGCGGACGGAGGCAAACAGGGCGCCGAAGTCATGGACGCCGCCGAAGAAAATACCGCCGATGACGATCCACAGCAGGCAGGGGATCCAGCCGAAGCCCAGCTTCAAGGCGGAGATGGGGCCGGTGATGGGGCCGGCGCCTGCGATGGAGGAGAAGTGGTGGCCCATCAGAACAGGGGCCGGAGCGGGGACATAGTCGATCCCGTCTTCCATGGTGTGTGCGGGGGTCTCTTCGTTGTTCTCACCAACGCCCCACTGCTTGCACAGCCAGCGGCCATAGAAAATATAACCGCACAGCAGAGCCGCGACGCCAATGATGAAAAGTACCAGACCATTCATTGATGTATACTCTCCCTTCTTATTCTTTCCCGGCGGGGAAATTCCCCTCCAGGAGTTTGCGTGCTCCCTTGCCGGCTGGATTGGAAAGGAAGCTGTGTGTCGAAATTTCCATTGCTGCTATGTGATACTCCATCCAGCCATGGAGTGCCAGCCGAAAGTTTTTGCGGAAGCGGGTCTTTTTCATGAGCGCCTTCGCTTCCGGGTCGATGGTGTCCGCCAGGATCACCAGTGTCACAAAGGAGGACATATGCTCCCTGTTGGGCTTGATCCGGCCCAGGCCGTCCTGGAGACTCCTGTCGATCTGCGTCTGCAGGTCGGCGGCGTCCAGATGGTCCGCCAGATAAAAATATACGTACTCATGGTTTTCCACCGCGTTGAGCACATGCTTTTTGCTGATCAGATAGTTCTCATCCCGCAGAAAGTAAAATGCCGCCGCGGGAAAGCCGCCGCCCTCCACCTGCACATCCCTTGTGATGTCATAATGATGGGAATAGGCGTTCAGCAGCTTCTCAAGTGCCTCTGTCTTATTCATTCACTCTCTCCTGTATCCGGACTTTCCTGGGGATTGGGCTTGGTAAACGCCGCGTGGGGCGCCAGTTTCTTCAGGCGCTCCAGCAGGGGCGCCGCCTCCCGGGGGTCCCGCAGCTGGACCATAGCCAGCTCCTTCTCCGCGTCGCAGATCACCAGGTTTTCCACCTTCAGCTCAACGCTGCGGTGGGGCGCCTTCACCGGGACCAGCAGCACCCTGCGGAAGCAGCGTTGGATATCGCCATAGGGGATGTAGTAGACACGCATGCCCCTGCGGAAGAACAGGTGCCGCTCCCCCAGCCGAAGCACGTCTGCCTTTTCGGCCCTCCGGTACTCCGCCGCCAGGGCGGCCGGCTCCGTCGTCTCTGTTTTCAGCGGACAAAACCCCATAAAATTCTCCATTCGTCCTTCTGCGGGGATGCAGTCTGGCTTCCGCGCCCTTTGATGCTCTCCAAGGGGCATCAAAGCGGGGACACCCCCATACGCCTTCCGCCGTGCGGAATATCTGCTATGATCATGATAGAAAATTTGCCCGATCTATAAAAAAATCGTTAAAAACGGTCTCCATCGTATGTGAGTTATTATACACGTTCATTTCGATTTTGTTAAGAGGGGCAAGTTAAATTTGTGTACAATTTGTGAATGGCTCGTTAAAAATTGTGTATTTCGCGGCATTTTTTTTATGATTCCAGCCTTTTAACTTCCATTTTGCACAATTTTCTTTTTCCCATTTTATGTATTTTGCTCATTTCTTCTACAAACAAGACAACAGCGCGTCCGGCCGGATGGCTGAACGCGCTGTTCATTTGGATGTTCGGTCTTCTCTTAGAACCTGTATTCACAACCGGTGAACGCCGTCTGAGCGGTCTTTTTTCCGCCATACTGCGTCGTTTTTCCTTGCCATACGTCAGTATGGCAAGGAAAATCTCCTTGTCTGACAGGAAAAATCCTCGTCCATCCAGCATTCCCCGGTTATGAATACAGGTTCTTATTCCTGTAACGTATTGATCAGATGCTTCATATGGATACTCATCGCGTACCGCGCCCCCGCCTCGTCCCGCTTCAGCAGAAAATCCAGGATCATCCGGTTGTCCGCCAGGGCGATCTCCTGCATATGCCGGCGGTTTTGGGAGATTTGCAGAATCTCATTGACGGCACTGTTGATGATGGGATACAGCCGCCGCATATATTCATTGTGTGACGCCTTAATGATGGCCCAGTGGAACTCCTGGTCCGCCAGCGGCCAATCCCCATCCTCCGCGGCAATGCGCTCCATCCGCTCCGCCTTTTTCAAGATCTGCTGCAGTTCCTCATCCGTCGCCCGCTGACAGGCCAGAGCCACGGTGGCCGGCTCAAAGATGAGCCGCATCTCAAACAGGTCCTTGGCCCGCACCCGGGAGCGCATTCCCGCCAGACTGGTCAGATCCAGTCCGACGGCGGGCAGGTCCTCCGCCACAAAGGTTCCTTTTCCCCGGCGGATCTCCAGGACTCCCTGCGCCACCAAAAAGGAGATCGCCTCCCGCAGGGTGGTGCGGCTGACCTCCAGAGCCGCGCTGAGCTCGTTCTCATTTGGAAGCTTGCTGCCAGGCGCGCAGCGGCGCTCGTCCACAATCATCTCATACAGGCGGTCAGCTGTCTTTTCCGACAGCTTCACTTTTTTGATCTCCGCCATACCGATCCCTCCATCCAGCAGATCATTCGACCCGTTATTCTAGCAACTTTCTTTTTTCACAATATAGTCCTTTTTCCCGAAAAACACAAGAATCTTCTTGACATCATACTTTCTTAAGTGTACAATGACATCATACAACATATCACAAAATAATACAACACTTCTTTTTTTGAAAATGCGCTCGTTAGGAGGACCGCCCTTGACTGCCGATTTTTGTTCCCACCGCATCTCTATCATCACCGGCCATTACGGCACCGGCAAGACCGAGTTTTCCGTGAACCTGGCGCTGGCTCTGGCGGAGGACGGCGCCTCCGTGATGCTGGCCGACCTGGACATCGTGAATCCCTACTTCCGGTCCAGAGAGCGGCGGAAGCTGCTGGAGGAAGCCGGTGTCCGGCTGATCTCCTCCTCCCAGGCCTGCTCTGACGCCGATGTGCCCGCCCTGCCGGCAGAGCTGCTGACCATTCTGGAAAACCGGGATATCCGGGGCGTGCTGGATATCGGCGGAGACCCCGTGGGTGCCCGGGTGCTGGCCCGGTTCCAGCCCAAGATCGTCCAGGAGGACTACCAGCTCATCTATGTGCTCAACGCCAACCGGCCGGAGGTGCGTACGGTAGAGACCGCCATCATGTATCTGCGCGGAATCGAAGCCACCACCGGACTGACCTGTTCCGGTATCGTCAACAACACCCACCTCTGCGGTGAGACCACCGTGGAGGAGATCCGCAAGGGCGCGGCCCTGGCGGAAAGCGTCTCCAAGGAGACCGGCATCCCCGTGCTCTGCCACGTTGCCGAGGAGAAATTCGTCCCAGCTTTGTCCGATCTGCCGGAAACCGTGTTTCCGATCACCATTAAAATGAAAAAGCCGTGGGAATGACCGCGGCAGAAGGGGAAGGAGGACCACACCACTATGTCTGCGAAAGTCACATTTAATTCCGACCGCTGCAAAGGATGCGAGCTGTGCACCACCGTGTGTCCCAAGCACATCGTCATCATCGATCGCGAGACCATCAACCGCAAGGGCTACCACCCCGCCACCGTGTCGGACATGGAACAGTGCATCGGCTGCGCCAGCTGCGCCAAGATCTGCCCTGATTCCATCATCACTGTTGAGAAATTCTGAGAAGGAGGTCGTTTATCGTGGCAAAGGAACTTTGGAAAGGTAATGAAGCCATCGCTGAGGCCGCTATCCGCGCCGGCTGCGACTGCTTCTTCGGTTATCCCATCACACCTCAGAGCGAGGTCCCTGAATATATGTCCGTCCATCTGCCGGAACACGGCGGCGTGTTTGTCCAGGCTGAGTCTGAGGTGGCCGCCATTAACATGGTGTACGGCGCCGCCGGCGCCGGTATGCGGGCCATGACCTCCTCTTCTTCTCCCGGCATCAGCCTGAAGCAGGAGGGCATTACATACATCGCGGGTGCTGAGCTGCCCGCCGTCATCGTCAACTGCATGCGCGGCGGTCCGGGCCTTGGCACCATCCAGCCGGGCCAGGGCGATTACTTCCAGGCCACCCGCGGCGGCGGCAACGGCGACTACCGCACCGTAGTCCTGTCTCCCTCCAACGTGCAGGAGACCGTGGACTTCATGCAGGAGGCCTTTGACATCGCCGACCAGTACCGCAACCCCGTCATGGTGGTCTGCGACGGCCTGATCGGCCAGATGATGGAGCCCATCGAGTGGCGGGAGATCCCCAAGCGGAACCTGCCTCCCAAGGATTGGGCCGCCAACGGCCGCAAGGGCCGCGACCACCACAACGTCATCAACTCCCTGTACATGGACCCCGAGGTCTGCGATGCGCATAACCGCCATCTGGACGAGAAGTACGCGGAGATCGCCAAAAACGAGGTCCGCTGGGAGGAAGTACAGTGCGAGGACGCCGAGATCGTCATCACCGCTTACGGCACCCCCGCCCGGATCGCCCTGACCGCCCTGGACGCCCTGCGGGCCGATGGCATCAAGGCCGGATTGTTCCGTCCCATCACCCTGTGGCCCTTCCCCGAGAAGGCGCTGCATGAGCTGGCCGCCAAGGAGCATGTGAAGGCGTTCCTGGACGTGGAGATGAGCTCCTCCGGTCAGATGATCGATGACGTCCGTCTGGCCGTGGAAGGTCAGAAGCCCATTTCCTATCTGGGCCATGCCGGCGGCGTGATGCCTACTGTCGAGGAAATGATCGAATCGGCCAAAAAGGCCTTGAAGGAGGTCCAGTGATATGGCGATCGTATATCAGAAGTCCGCTGGTCTGACCGACGCGGAACTGCACTACTGCCCCGGCTGCCATCACGGCATCATCCACAAGCTGGTGGCGGAATCCCTGGTGGAGCTGGGCCTGCTGGACGACGCCATCGGCGTGTGCCCCGTGGGCTGCTCCGTGTTCGCTTACAACTATTTCACCTGCGATATGCAGGAGGCCGCCCACGGCCGTGCCCCTGCCGTGGCTACCGGCATCAAGCGCACCCATCCCAACCAGGCCGTGTTCACCTATCAGGGCGACGGCGACCTGGCCTCCATCGGCGCGGCTGAGATCGTCCACGCCGCCATGCGCGGTGAGAAGTTCACCACCATTTTCGTCAACAACGCCATTTACGGCATGACCGGCGGCCAGATGGCTCCCACCACCCTGATCGGCCAGCGGGCCACCACCTGCCAGTCCGGCCGTACCGTCGAGCAGGCCGGCATGCCCATCCGTATGGCGGAGATGCTGTCCACCCTGGACGGCTGCGTCTACGCCGAGCGCGTCTGCGTCACCGACATCGCCAACATCAACAAGGCCAAGCGGGCCATCAAGAAGGCTTTCGAGAAGCAGATGAACCGTGAGGGCTTCACCTTCATTGAGGTCCTGTCCACCTGCCCCACCAACTGGGGCATGACGCCGCTGAAGGCCAACCAGTGGCTGAAGGAGAATATGGCGGCCTATTATCCCCTGGGTGTCATCAAGGATTCCAGCGTGGAGGTGAAATAAGATGAAGAAAGAAATCATCATTTCCGGGTTCGGCGGTCAGGGCGGCCTGGCCATCGGCAAGAACCTGGCGGAGGCCGGCATGGCCGAGGGCCTGAACGTCACCTGGGCCCCCTCCTACGGCCCCGAGATGCGGGGCGGCACCGCCAACTGCTCCGTGGTCCTGTCCGACAAGCCCGTCGGCTCCCCTGTGTTCGCCCATCCCACGGAGCTCATTGCCCTGAACGAGCCCTCCCTGGCGAAGTTTGAGGCGGGCGTCCTCCCCGGCGGTATCGTGTTCGTCAACAGCGATGTGGTCACCGACAAGGTGCAGCGCCCCGACCTGACCGCCTATTACGTCCCCTGCTCTCAGATCGCCGAGGAAGTGGGCAACTCCAAGGTCAGCAACATGGTCATGCTAGGCGCCTATGTGGCGGCCACCGGGATCCTGAAGCCCGAGACCATTGAGAAGATGATCGAGGAGATGTTCGCCGGTCCCAAGGCCAAGTTCATCCCCCTGAACATCGAGGCCTTCCGGCGCGGCATGGCCTGCGTCCAGTAGTCTTACCTCTTCAAAACGCGCGGCGGATCGGCATTTTTTAAGCCGGTCCGCCGTCTTTCTCTCTCCGGCAGCTGCCTTTCTGTGCATTTTAACGATTGACTTTGCTTTATCATCAGCGTATAAAAGATAAAGAGAGATGGCGAAGATGTCGGCCGCCAAATAATGGGAACCTATGGATGTTTGACTTTCGTCTCTTCCGCGGCACGCGGAATTGCGCGAGAGTTTTTTTGTTTCCGCCAGCAAACTTTTAAATGAATGATAAGGGAGAGTATCGCAATGCTGGATATCAAGATCACCAAAACCGCAGCCCCCAAGGCGAAGCCGGATGAAAACAATCTGGGCTTCGGCAAGATCTTTACAGATCACATGTTTGTCATGGATTATACGGAAGGGCAGGGCTGGCATGACGCCCGCGTCGTGCCCTACGGCTCCTTTTCCATGGACCCCGCCACCGTTGTGTTCCACTATGCGCAGGAGGTCTTCGAGGGCTTGAAGGCCTACCGCTCCGCGGATAACACGATCCAGCTGTTCCGCCCCGACTGCAACGCGCAGCGGATGCAGGACTCCTGTGACCGCCTGTGCATCCCCCAGATCCCTGCCGAGGACTTTATCCAGGCCGTGAAGACACTGGTGGAAGTGGACAAGGACTGGGTCCCCCATGTGGAGGGCGCCTCCCTGTACATCCGCCCCTTTGTCTTTGCCAGTGACGTGGGCCTGGGCGTGCACGCCAGCAAGCACTACGTCTTCTGCATCATCTGCGCCCCCTCCGGCGCCTACTATGCCGAGGGCATCAACCCCGTCCGCATCTACGTGGAGGACGAGTTTATCCGGGCCGCCCCCGGCCTGACCGGCTTCACCAAGTGCGGCGGCAACTACGCCGCCTCCATCAAGGCCGGCGAGATGGCCGAGGAGCAGGGCTTTGCCCAGGTCCTGTGGCTGGACGGCGTGGAGCGGAAGTACGTTGAGGAAGTCGGCAGCATGAACATCATGTTTAAGATCGACGGCAAGATCTACACCGCGCCCTGCACTGGCACCGTGCTGCCCGGCGTCACCCGCCGCAGCTGCATCGAGCTGCTGCGTGACTGGGGCTATGAGGTCGTCGAAGACCATCTGGCCATTGCCGACATCATGCGCTCCGGCCACGACGGCAGGCTGGAGGAGGTCTTCGGCACCGGCACCGCCGCCGTTGTCTCCCCTGTCAAGGAACTGGACTGGAAGGGCGACAAGGTCTTCATCAGCGAGGGCAAGATCGGTCCTGTCACCCAGAAGCTGTATGACACCATGACCGGCATGCAGTGGGGCAAGATCGCCGATACCAAGGGCTGGATCGTCCCTGTCTGCAAGGGCTGATCCCACAAGGGCGTTTAAAAGAGGTCCGCGCTTGAAGCGCGGGCCTCTTTTTGTCCAAAATCCCTCCACACCTGCCGGTGCGGTTTATAGTTGGCGCAGTTGAAAAGAAGCAAAAACTTCTTTTCAACTTGTGGTGGGATATCTCGCCCCACAAGGCCGCAAAGCGGCCTTGTGTCAGACTCCATAGTCAGGCGGCGCCCGACAGCGGCCCTGCCGCTGTCAGAAAATCGGTATTTACCGATTTTCAAGTGTGCTGATTATACTGCACGGCGTACCGCGCCGTCTCTCTTATGCCTGCTGCCTCCGCAGAAGCTCCGCCAGCTCCGCTGCCGGCAGCTCCCGGATGGGCAGAAATGGAGCCGGTCCGTCCTCGTAGGGTGCGATGGGCTTTTCAAACCAGGCCACGTCATGCCACGCGCCGCTCTTATATCCGGTGCTCCGGCAGGTCCCAACACGCCGGAACCCCATGGACAGGTGGAGGCCCTCGCTCTTTTCATTGGGCACTGTGACAATGCCGTAGACCGTCCGGACGCCCTGCATCCGCAGGATCTCCATCAGCAGTCCGTACAGCTTTTTTCCAAGCCCCCTGGCCGTATATCCCCTGTCCAGATAGATGGACAGCTCCGCGTTCCACTGGTAGGCCGCCCGCTCCATCTGCCGGTGGGCGTAGGCATATCCCACGATCCCGCCGCCGTCCTCGCAGACCAGATAGGGGTATTCCCTGCTGATCTCCCGGATGCGGGCCGCGAATTCCTCCTCGGTGGGAAGCCGGTATTCAAAGGTGATGGACGTGTCCATATACTGGCCGTAAATATCCAGCAGGGCCCGCGCGTCCCCTTCCTCCGCAAATCGAATGTGCATCTCTCTCCTCCTCAAGCGCATGGAACAACCGCAGGGGCCGCCGGCGCGGCCCCGCCGCTCAAGTCTTTCCGTGGATCTGCGCGCCGCATTTGGGGCAGGTGATGATGATCTTCCCCTTCCCCACCGGCACCCGGCAGATGGCCTTGCAGTTTTTGCAGGTAAAATACTTGTGTTCCTTATCCGCGTGGCGCTCCTTCGCCCCCGCCCGGCGGTTTTTGATATTCCAGATCCCACGCATGAATCTGGAATTTTCCTCCCGCCGCTTGTACAGGTTTTTGGAGAGCATCCGGAACAGGATCAGGACCATCAGCGGCCACATCACGATCTCACAGACCAGCATCATCACCTGCAGCTTCGCAAAGGAGCAGATGATCTGGGCCAAAAACAGGATCAGGTATCCCCGCAGCAGCGTCACGTTCAGCTGGTCCATCCCGTTGCGCCCGTACATGAACCGCGCGATGGCATTTCCGGTTTTTTGGAAAAAACTCATAGCTCCCAAACTCCTTTACCGACGTATCGGCCCGCCGGCTCATTTTTTAAGGCAGCACCGCATCGTTCGGCAAGAGCGGATGGCCGGAAAATTTTCGTCAGAAAAAGGCGTGAAAACCCAGGAATACTTTGTGTGTTTCAAGTTTTCACAACGCATTTATGGCGAAAATTCTCGGTCATACGCCGCGGACGCAATTGTGCGGTGATATTTTATATTTTACTCGCAAAGCCGCCGCCAGACAACCACTTTTGGGCGGAATTTACAAAATGGTCATTTATTTCTTCTGTTTCCTGTGCTATATTTTAGTGTTGTAAAAAAATACGAAGGAGTGCATTTCCCATGGCAAAAAAACAATTCAAGGCGGAGTCCAAGCGGCTGCTGGACCTGATGATCAACTCCATCTACACCCACAAGGAGATCTTTCTCCGGGAGATCATCTCCAACGCCAGCGACGCCTGCGACAAGCTGTGCTACCAGGCGCTGACCGATGATTCCGTGGGCATGAGCCGCAAGGACTTCAAAATCGAGGTAAAAACCGACAAGGAGAACCGTCTGCTCACCGTGTCCGACAACGGCATCGGCATGGACAAGTCGGATCTGGAGAACAATCTGGGCGTCATCGCCTCCTCCGGCTCCTACAAGTTCAAGCAGGAGGTGGGGGACGACGCCAAGAACACCGACGTCATCGGCCAGTTCGGCGTGGGCTTCTACTCCGCCTTCATGGTGGCGGACCACATCACCGTGGTGACGAAGAAGTACGGCGCGGACACCGCCTATATGTGGCAGTCCTCCGGCGCCGACGGCTACACCATCACGGAGTGCGAAAAGGATTTCGTGGGCACCGACATCATCATGCACATCAAGCCCGACTCCGATGACGAAAAGTACAGCGAATTTCTGGAATCCTGGCGGCTCCAGGAGCTGGTGCGGAAGTACTCCGACTACATCCGCTTCCCCATCCGCATGGAGGTCAGCAAAACCCGGAAAAAGGAGGGCTGCCCCGATGACAAGCCGGAGTACGAGACCTACACAGAGGAAGAGACTCTCAACTCCATGGTGCCCATCTGGCAGCGGCGCAAGTCCAGTGTGAAGCCAGAGGAGTACAACAAGTTCTACCGGGACAAGTTCCACGACTACACCGATCCCCAGCGGGTCATCGCCGTGTCCGCCGAGGGCGCCGTCACCTACAAGGCCCTGCTGTTCATCCCCGGTGCCACGCCCTTTGACTACTACACCAAGGAGTATGAGAAGGGATTGCAGCTCTACTCCAACGGCGTGCTGATCATGGACAAGTGCGCCGATCTGCTGCCGGAGCACTTCCGCTTCATCCGGGGCGTGGTGGACTCCCCCGACCTGAGCCTGAACATCTCCCGGGAGCTTTTGCAGCACGACCGGCAGCTGAAGGTCATCGCCGCCAATCTGGAGAAGAAGATCAAGAGCGAGCTGGCCAAGATGCTGACGGACGACCGGGACGCCTATGAGACCTTCTGGAAGAACTTCGGCCGCCAGCTGAAATACGGCGTGGTGGGCGAGTACGGCGCCCACAAGGACCTGCTCCAGGACCTGCTGCTGTTCTACTCCTCCACGGAGAAAAAGCCCGTCACCCTGGCGGAGTACGTGTCCCGGATGAAAGAGGAGCAGAAATATATCTACTTCGCCGCCGGCGAGAGTCTGGACAAAATCGATAAGCTGCCCCAGACGGAAAGTCTGAAGGACAGCGGCACGGAGATCCTCTATTTCACCGAGGAGGTGGACGAATTCTGCGCCCAGATCCTCCACAGCTATCAGGACAAGGAGTTCCGCTCCGTGCTGGACCAGGAGATCGAGGAGGGCGCTGAGAAGAAGGCCGAGGAGGCCGCCGGCGCCCACAAGGCCGCCTTTGACCTGGTGAAGGAGACTCTGGGCAACACGGTGAAGGAGGTCCGGGCCAGCGCCCGGCTGAAATCCCACCCCGTGTGTCTGACCGCCGGGGAGGGCCTGAGCTTTGAGATGGAGAAGTACTTCCAGGCCGTTCAGCCGGACTCCGGGATCAAGGCCGACCGCATTCTGGAGCTGAACGTGGAGCACCCCGCTTTCCAGGCGCTGGAGGCAGCTGTCACCGCCGATCCGGAGAAGGCGAAGAAGTACGCAACGCTCTTGTATGACCAGGCCCTGCTGATCGCGGGCCTGCCGTTGGATGACCCCTCCGGGTATACTGACCTGGTGTGCGAGCTGATGAAATAAACGTGAAAATCCCGCCCTCTATTTTACATAGAGGGCGGGATTTTTGTATTATTTTTACGTGCAACTTTTCCGTTTTGACTTTGGGAAGGAGTACTCAAATCAGCCTGATAAACTGGAATTTGCAAGTATCATTTTGCATTTTTTGCATTTCTATATGAAATCGAAATATGACTTGGTGCAAACAATACTGATGCAATAATCAATAGCACTGACCTACTCATAATCCCACTAAATAAGAACAACATGGAAGGAATCATAGAAAGTGCTAATGATCTGAAAACGCTGTTTTTCTTAAAACATATAATCCAAATTGCACAATAAAGCATTACCAATATGGCATCTACAATCAGATATATTGCAAATGCTTCGTCAGACCACCACCCGAACCAAGTTCCCGGAATATTGATTATCATGAATCCGAAACAACCCAATCTCCCTACTTGTTCTATGGCCTCAACATATTTATTGCTCCACTTATTATCAAATCCATCTTTGCACTTAATCGCAAATACAATATTGGGCATCATAATGACTACCATTAAAATCAGCCCAAAAACATTAAACCATTCCATATTATCTACCACCACAAATCCCGATTTGCGGGGCCACCTTATTCCTCCACCAGGGACACTGTATAGGCCAAAGTCTTTTCCTCCCCCGGCGCCAGTGTCACGCACCAGGGCTTGTCCTCGAAGTTCCCGCTCTCGTTGTCGAAAGCGGCGCAGCCCTGCCACGGCTCGATGCAGATGTAGGGCGCCGTCTTGCCGGGCATGGTCCAGAAGGCCACCATGGGAAACTCCGAAAAGTCCACCCGAACGCCCCGGCCCGTGTCTTTGTGGCGCAGGCTGACGGTTTTTGACCGCAGCCCCTGGTAGATCAGCGTATCCACCCGGTCGAACACCCCGTGGTCCAGCGCAATGGTGTCCGTGTGGTCCAGGGGGATGCCCGCCACGCCGCTTTGCAGGCAGCCGCCCGCGCCCGGCGGGATGGACACGGCGTCCTCCGCCTGGTCGAACACCAGCCGGTAGTCCTCGAACCGCTCCCCCGCTTCCAGCGGGCACCGGAACGCCGTATGGCCGCCGATGCAGAAGGGCATGGGCACCGTGCCGGTGTTGGCAACGGTGAACCGGGTGGAGAAGCCGTCCTCCAACAGCTGGTGCCGGACCTTCAGGGAGAACGGGAGGGGATACCGCGCCAGCGTCTCCGCGCTCTCCCGCAGTTCAAATTCCACAAAGTCCCCGCCCTGGGCGGAGACCGCAAATTCACTCCGCCGGGCGAAGCCGTGGCGGGCCATCTCAAAGGGCTTTCCGCCGATGTTCACCCTGCCGTCCCGCAGGCCGCCCACGATGGGGAACAGCACCGGGTTCCGCCCGGACCAGTAGGCCGGGTCGCCGCCCCAGATATACTCCGTGCCCCGCCGGTCCCGGAGGGACACCAGCTCGCCGCCCAAAGTCTCCGCCTGGGCGGTCAGCCCGTTTTTCCGAATCGTCAGCTCCATGGTTCCTCCTCCTTTACAGATGGTGGTCCCGCAGGAGCCTTTTCGCCTGCTCCCACAGCTCGTCGCTGACGGTCTGGACCACCGCCACCTTTTGGACCAGCTCCGGCAGGGCTTTCACCAATTCCGCCTCCACCAGCGTCTCGTTGGTCAGGTCCGCCGAGGGGCACCCGGCGCACTGGCCCAGCAGCTTGACGTACAGCACGCCGTCCTCCAGGCGGTCGATCTGGATCTCGCCGCCGTGTGCCCGCAGGGCGGGCCGGACTTTTTCGTCCAAAACCGCTTCGATCTGTTTCAATTCCTCACGCATGGCTCTCTCCCTCTCTTTCCGCCGCTTTCGCCGCGGCGATCTCCTCCCGGATACGGTGCCGGGTGTCGTCAAACAACAGCTCTTTATTGTGCCGGAAATAGGCGTCGCAGCCGAAATTCTCCACAAACCAGCTGGTGTCATAGCCCGCTGTGACCTCCGTCACGAAGATCACCAGCTCCTGGCCCTGACCGAAGGTCTGCTCCAAAAAGCGGAAGGCGTTGTCGAACTGGGCGCCGGTCTCCGCTCCCAGGGACCGGCGTTTCTCCACTTCCCCGCCGAACCAGCCCCGCACGGCGTCCATGGCCGCCTCCGGAGCGGTGATCTCCTCCCGCTGAAGGCGCTGGCGGTAGTCCTCCAGGGTGTTGATCTCCCGCTGGCCCAGGTCCCGGGTCTCCTTGTCCAGCCGGCCCGCCTCTCTGGCCTGCCTCAGCTTCTCCTGCCGCCGCCGCACCAGCTGGGCCAGCACGGTCTGGGGCTCCGCCCCGCCAGCGGTCTTGAACTCCGTCAGGGCACCGTGGAGGGCGGTGGTCAGGGCGTCCTGCCGCCGTGTCTCCCGGGCGGCCTCCGCCAGCCGGGAGAGCACCAGGCCCATGACGGACAGCTTTTCGTCAAAGGGCGCCTCCCGCAGCTGCAATACGGTGATATTCTGCCACTGTCCGCGCAGGATGTCGTCCACATGGTAGGTCCGCTGGTACTTGTAGTACAGCTCCAGATAATTGGCAAAGTCCTTGGCGACACGGGGCAGCTGGATGTACTGCCCCACCACCTCCCGGTCCACCCGGAGACCCAGCGCCTCATAGGCCAGGATCAGCTCACTGAGGTCCTCCCAGCCCCGGGCGGTGGCGAACTGCAATCCGTCCACCGTGGTCTCGATGCGGTAAAAGTTGTCCTTCTTGATGTCCAGATAGGAGATCACCGCGCCGTGGATGCCCTTCCGGCGGGCATACTCCTTCCAGACGGCGAAGTCCTCCGCCACGTCGATGCGCTTCACCCGGTCCAGCGTCACCACGTCGAAGTCCCGGACCGACTTGTTATACTCCGGCGGGTTGCCCGCCGCCACGATGAGCCACCCCTCCGGCAAGTGCTGGTTGCCGAAGGTCTTGCACTGTAAAAATTGCAGCATCATGGGGGCCAGCGTCTCGCTGACGCAGTTGATCTCGTCCAGGAAGAGAATGCCCTCGGTCAAGCCCGTCCGCTCCATCAGGCGGTACACCGACGCCAGGATCTCGCTCATGGTGTACTCGGTGACGGAGAATTCCTCCCCGCCGTAGGTCCGCTTTTCAATAAAGGGCAGGCCGATGGCGCTCTGGCGGGTGTGGTGGGTGATGGTGTAGGCCACCAGGCCCACGCCGCTTTCCGCCGCCACCTGCTCCATGATCTGTGTCTTGCCGATGCCCGGAGGGCCCATCAGCAGCACCGGCCGCTGTCGGACGGAGGGGATCAGGTAATTCCCCAGCCCGTCCTTTGCCAGATACGCCCGCAGGGTGTTGGCGATCTCCTGCTTTGCCTGTTTGATGTTCATATCGTGATCCCTCCATTACAATTGGGGAAGTTCGTCTAAATCGATGAGGTCCGGCAGCTCCTCCGCCGTCTCCCGCGCCGCCCTTTCCAGCCCCGGCAGGTCCAGCACCAGGCGGATGGCCCAGGGCGGCATTCTGACGGACAGAGGCGGCTCCTCCAGCAGGACAAACGCCGTGTCGTAGGGCGGCCGCTTTTGGGGATAGACGCCCATGCCGTCGGTGAAATAGAGCAGGCCCCGCAGACTGGTGAAGGCCCCCTCCTTTTGGAGCCGCGCCACGTGCTCGAACACCGGGCGGAAGTCCGTGGCGCTGCCGCCGGCCAGTTCAAAATGGTCCATATAGCGCTTCAGCTCCTCCAGATCGTGAACAGCGGTGTCGGACCGGATCTGGTCGTCACATTGGAGGATACGGATGTTGACCTTGCGGGTAAAGGTCTCCGTGCTGCGAAGGATGGCGTAGGTGCAGGCCAGGAACTGCCGCACCAGCTCGCCGGAGGTGGACATGGAGGTGTCCACGGCAATGACAAAGTCCTCGATCCGCTTCTCCTCCTTCGTCTCCGGCGGCTCCACCAGGGGCATGTTGCCGTAGAGCTGGAGACCGTAGGTATAGAACCCGTAGTCAAAGGCGTCCCCGTCCACCGCCATGACCTCCCGGGGCACGGCGAACCGCCGCAGAAAAGCCCGGTAGTCCACATCGTCCCGGTTGGCCACCTGGATCTGCTCCAAGACAGCCTCGCCGCCGGTGGACTGGCCCGCCAGCACCGTCTCCATGCCGGTCTGTGTCTTTTCCGAGAGGTCCTTCCATGCTTCGTCCTGCCGCTGGCTCTGTTCCTGGTCGTCCCGCTTTTCCGGGTCCCAGAGGCCGTGGTCGTCCACCAGGAAGGCCCGCTGGAGCTGTGCCCGCTCATAGTCCGACAGGTCCAGCCGCAGCAGGCGGCGGTAGATGCCCTCAGCGGTGAGCACCGGCATGTCCTGGCGGCACTCGCCGTAGAATTTCCGCTTTGCCGGGGCGGCCCCCCCATCCAGGCAGGGATAGTCCAGCTCGTCCAGAATGCTCTCCACCGCCGCGTCACAGGCCAGGTCCCACAGCTCCGGGGCCTTGCCCCGCTTCTTCGCCAGGTGCCGCAGCATACAGTGGAGGATCACATGGAGATAGGCCCGGTTTGTATAGATCCGGCTGCGGAGATAGCGGTCCGCCAGCCAGTTCCCGTCGTAATAGAGTGTCTCGCCGTCCGTGGCCAGGGAGACCGTCACCCCGCCGCCGGGCTGGAACCGCAGGGCGCACAGGGCCACGTCCAGATAGGGTAGGTTCATATACAGCTCATTGCGGGCGGTGTACAGGATCTCCCCGCCGATGGCGGAAAGGTCCTTTGGCGGCGTCTTGTCCATTGCGTGCACCCCTTTCAATTAGGAATTGTGGTATTCCGCCGCAGGCGGACTGATTTGAAGTTGTCTGGCAAATCCGGACTCCAAAAATTCCTAATTCCTAACTCCTAATTCCTCATTCCATCAAAGCGCAAAGCTTTTATCCAGTCCGCCGGGAAAATGCTTGTGCCGCTCTTCCAGCAGCAGCGCCAGGGCCTCCGCGGCCTCCTGCTCCCGGGCCAGGGCGCAGGCCTCCGACAGAGTATCCTGGTCCCAGCGGGCACGTGTAAGCAGAAACCGCAGGCCCGCCGTGTCCCGCTCCGCCAGCAGCCAGCGGGCCGCCTCCCGGACGTGGTCCTGCACATAGGCCAGGTAGTCCGCCTCCGCCTGGCCGGTCAGCTCCGCCGGATACCGCAGGCGCCACCAGGCCAGCCGCAGGGCGCAGCCTTTGTCATGCTCCATGCCCAGCATGGGCCGCCACAGCTCGTCGTATGCCTTGATGCTCAATTTTTTCTGGTAAAAGCAGTGGTGATAGGAATAGCCCGCGCCATAGATGTTATAGTCAAAATGGTGGGCCGGACAGTTTTCCTCATAGACCTCCACATATTCCGGGAAGATCAGCCGGGCGTCCTCTCCGTCCGTCCGGTACAGCGTCACGTCCAGCTCTCTGGGGAGTTCGTCCGCGAAATAGGCCAGCAGCTCTCCCTCCCGGCCGGTACAGGTCATGTGGAACGTGCTCAGGTCCCGGCAGTTCATCAGGGCGCCGCCGCCCCAATACCGCACCGTGTCCCGCAGGCGGAGCGTTTTCAGCCCGGTGCAGTTGAAAAATCCGTAGTCTCCCACCTGAAGCAGGCGGTCCGGCAGGCGCAGGTCCTCCAGCTCGCTGTTGTCCCAGCGGTCCGATCCCCCCGCGGGGCCGCAGGTGACCAGCACCTCCTCCCCTTCCGGCATGGAGCGGCCGGGTGTCAGGGCGTGGTCGCCCAATGTTGTCACCGGCAGGCCGAACAGCTCCTCCGGCAGAGCGGCCCTGCGGTCACAGGTGGCCGCCCGCAGCAATGTGATGCCCTCCCGCTCCCGGCGGATGGTCAGTCTCCAGTTGTTGACACCGCCGATCGTCTCCAATGGCCGCGCCTCCTTCGTTTCATCGTGTCCTGTATCCTTTGTTCACTGAGGGAAGTGTATCACAAATCCCCGCCGTTTCCTAGGCCGCGGAAAAAATTTTCAAAAACCCCTTGACACTTCTGTTTATACTGTATATACTGTTCATGTACAGTACGAACGGAGGAACTTCCATGGAACTCATTATCCGCAATACCGTGAATCAGCCGATCTACGATCAGATCTGTTCCCAGATCAAGGCACAGATCATCGCGGGACAGCTGGCGCCGGGAGAGGCTCTGCCCTCCATCCGGGCGCTGGCAAAGGACCTGAAGATCTCCGTCATCACCACCAAGCGGGCCTATGACGAGCTGGAGGCCGAGGGCTTCCTCTTCACCGTGGCGGGCAAGGGGTGCTTCGTGGCGGAGAAAAACCTGGACATCATCCGGGAGCAGCAGCTGAAGGACCTGGAAGCCCATCTGGCCTCCGCCGTGGAGCTGGCCGGGACCTGCGGCGTCTCGCCGCCGGAACTGCATGAAATGCTGCGCATCCTGTTGGAGGAGGAATCATGATGAATGCCATCGAGTTATCCCATATCCGCAAATCCTTCGGCGGCTTCGCCATCCAGGACCTGTGCCTGACGGTGCCCAGCGGCACCATCTGCGGCCTGGTGGGCGAAAACGGCGCCGGTAAATCCACCACCATCCGCCTGCTGATGGGCGCCCTGCGGCCCGACGGCGGTACGGCCAAAGTGCTGGGCACGGACGTGTCCTCCCCGGAATTCCAGGATGTGAAGGAGGACGTGGGCGTGGTGCTGGACGAGGCCTATTTCCCAGAGGTCCTGAACGCCGTGCAGGTGGGGAATATCATGGCCAGCACCTACCGCCGCTGGGACGACAGCCTGTACCAAAGCTATCTCCGCCGGTTCGACCTGCCGGAGAAAAAGCCCTTCCGGGACTATTCCCGGGGCATGCGGATGAAGCTGTCCATCGCCGTGGCCCTGAGCCACCAGCCAAGGCTCCTGGTGCTGGACGAGGCCACCGCCGGACTGGACCCCATCGTCCGGGACGAGGTGCTGGACATCTTCAACGAATTCACCCGGGAGGAGGACCACTCCATCCTCATCTCCTCCCACATCCTCAGCGATCTGGAAAAACTGTGCGACTACATCGCCTTCCTCCACCAGGGAGAGCTGTTGTTCTGCGATGAGAAAGACCGGCTCCTGGAGACCTACGGCATCCTCACCGACACCGCCGAGCAGGTGGACTGTCTGACGCCGGAGGCGGTGGTGGCCCGGGAGCCCAGCGGCTACGGCGGCGTCCGGGCGCTGGTGCGCCGGGACCTGGCCCCCAGCGGGTTCCAGCTGGAGCGGCCCACAGTGGAGGACATCATTCTCTTCATGGTGAAAGGAGCGAAGAACGCATGAAAGCCCTGCTGATGAAAGACTGCTTCGTTTTGTGGAAGCAGCTTCGGATCTTTATCTTTGTCATGCTGGTCATCTCCGTGTTCAACGGCGGGTTCGGCAATGTGTTCGTCGTCATCTGGGCGGCCATGCTGCCCTACACCGCCATGGCCTACGACGAGCGGAGCAAGTGGGACCAGCTGGCCGCCATGATGCCCTACTCCGTCCGGGACATCGTGCTGAGCAAATACGTGCTGGGCTGGCTGTGCACCGGCGCGGCGGCGCTGTTCACCCTGGTCTGCCAGCTGCTGCAGACGGTGCTGGGCTCTCCCTTTGCCGCCTTTGACCCCGCCGCCAATCTCATCGGCCTGTGCAGCAGTCTTTGCGTTCTGGCCATCACGTCGCCCATGATGTTCCGCTTCGGCGTGGAGCGGGGGCGGTTGACCATGTTCCTGATGATCTTTCTGGGGTGCGGCACCGCCGGGGCACTGGGGTCCGTCGTCGTGGACGGGGAGGGCCCTGCCCGCCTTCCGGCCCTTTTGACGCTGATCCTGCCCATCGCGGCGGTGGTTTTGACCGCCGTCTCCATCCCCCTGTCCATGGGGCTGTACCGGAAGCGGTCCTGCTGAGAGGCGGGCGCCATGAAAAGAACCGGCATCTGCCCCAAGTGCGGCTCCCGGGACCTCGTCCGGGTGCCGGACGACGCCCACCGCTATCTGGCCAACAGCATCTGCATCACAAAGCTGGTGACAGTGGAGCGTGTGCCCGTCGGGCGCTATGTCTGCTGTGACTGCGGGTATGTGGAAAACTGGGTGGAGACGCGGAGAGACCTGGATCGGATCAAGGGTGCCTTTGGCTGAATGCGGGCGGGGCCTGGACCGCATCTCCGGCATTTCTCCTGGGCGCGCCGGGCCGCCGTGCCCACAGCCGCACAACCGAAAAAGGGCCCGGATGCTGTGCATCCGGGTCCTTTTTATCTGAAAATCTGTTTTGCCGGAATTCACTTCCGGCAAAACACCTCTGCCCGCCGCAGCGACACGTCCGCCGTGCGGACGTGAGGGGGGCTAAATTGTTGTGCCCACCGTCGCGGCTTTGCGATTCCCGGCCCACGTCGATGCAAAGTCCGCTCAACTCCGTTTCCGCCTTTCGGCGAAAACTGCGTTCGCTTCCTTGCATCTCCTCTTCCCAATGCGCCCGCTCCGCTGGGCCGCATCGGGAACCCTGTATGGCCGCCGGGGGCAGCGCGGCGGTTTCGTATCCAGGGGGGATAAAATCCCCCCTGGAGGAACCCTTACCCCCACAGCGCCGACAGCATGGGAATGACCTGCTTCTTCCGGGACATGATCTTGGGCAGGAAGGAGGCGTTTTCCCCGTCATTTCTGATGTTGAACGCCTGGCGGATGGTGTCCTCATCCCCCACATACAGCAGCTGGGTGCCCTCCAGCAGCACGTCGGTGATCATCAGGACCACCGTGTCCAGGTGCTTTTCCTTCCGGACCGCCCGCATCCGCTCCAGAAACTCCGCCTTTCGGGCCATCAGGCGGTCGGAGTCCATGCAGGTGATCTGGCTCACCGCCAGATCGTGTCCCGCGATGTGGAATTCCTTATAGTCCGTGTGGAGCATGGCGTCCACGCTCTTGTCATCGCCGCAGGTGGCGGAGAAAATAGCCTTGCCCAGCTCATCCAGGGATTCGTTGGCAATGCGGGCCATCCGGTTCGCCACGTCGATGTCCCGCTGGGTGCAGGTGGGGGACTTGAACATGACTGTGTCGGACACGATGGCGGCGGCCATCAGGCCCGCCATCTTCGCCGTGGGCATCAATCCCTTTTCCTGATACATGCCCGCCACGATGGTGGTGCTGCTGCCCACCGGCTCGTTCCGGACATAGATGGGGTTCTTGGTCTCGATATCCGCCAGGCGGTGGTGGTCCACGATCTCCAGGATCTCCGCCTGCTCCAACCCCACCACGGACTGGGCCCTTTCATTGTGGTCCATCAGCACCACACGCTTCCGGCGGGGGCGCAGCAGGTGGAAGCGGGACAGGGTGCCCACCACCCGCTCCTCGTCGTCCAGGATGGGATAGGCCCGGAAGCGGCTCTCCAGCACCGTGTTCTGCACATCGTCGATGTAGTCGTCCAGGTGGAAGCAGACCAGATCCCTGCTCTTGCAGATGTGGCCGATGGGCAGGGCATGGCAGATCAGGCGCACCGACTGATAGGCGTCATAGGGGGTGGAGATGATGCAGGTGTCGGTGTCCATGTCCAGCAGCTCCTGATCCACCTCCGCCTGGCAGACCACCACGCAGTTCACCCGCAGCTCCAGTGCCCGGCGGATCATCTCCGGCTGGTCGCCGCAGATGACGATGCTGTTCGGGTCGGAGAACATCAGGTTTTCCCGCCCGGTGGGCAGCGCCACCGTCACCTCGCCGGAGACGACGTCCTTCAGCTCGCCGCCCACGTTCAGCACCTTGCCCTCCAGCACAGACAGCAGGTTATAGACCGGCACCTCCCCCACCCGGGGATTCCGGACGGAGCTCATATCGTAGTTCGCCACATCTCCCGCGGAGAGCATGCCGTACAGCGTCCCATCCTCGTTCGCCACAGGGAGGACGGAGATGCGGTGCTGCTGCATGGTCTGCCAGCCCCGGCTGATGGTGGCGGCGGCGGACAGTGTGGGAGGGGTATCGTAATTCAGATCCCGCACCTGGGTCCGAACGTTGGTAATCAGCTGAGGCGCCTGGAATCCGAAGCGGTCCAGCACGATCTGCGTCTCATCGCTGACCTGGCCCAGGCGGGCCGCCTGATATTCCCGCTGGCCCAGCGCGTTTTTCAGGGCGGCGTAGGCCATGGAGGACACGATGGAATCCGTGTCCGGATTGCGGTGCCCGGTGATATAGATGGTATCCATAGACAGTTCTCCTTTGGATCGTACTCTGATATCCTGATTATGCTGGTTTCAAGGGGCTTTGTCAACGGCCCGTCCGCTAAAAAAACACGCGGAAACGATTGCCTCCGCGTGCTTTCTCTTATTTTTACAAACTCCGCCCGGTTTTCCCGTGGTGCGGGCGGGACTGTCCGCCCCGGCCGTCCCCTCCTGTCTTCCTCACAGGACGATCAGGTCCTTGGGGGCCTTTGTGATATTCTTGCACCCGTCCTCTGTCAGCAAAATGACATCCTCGATGCGGACGCCCAGCTTTCCCGGCAGGTAGATGCCCGGTTCCGCCGAGATCACCGCGCCGACGGGCAGGGGGCTGTCGTTCATGGGAGAGGCGTTGGGGCTTTCATGGATCTCCACACCCACGCCGTGGCCGAAGCTGTGGCCAAAATAATCGCCGTATCCGGCGGCTTCAATGACGGCCCGGGCGGCGCCGTCCACCTCCCGGCCCGTGAGGCCGGCCTTGGCCGCGGCGATCCCCGCCAGCTGTGCGGAGAACACCGTCTGATAGACACGCTGCATCTCCTCTGTGGCATAGCCCACGGCTACGGTCCGGGTCATGTCGGAGCAATAGCCATGGCAGATGCACCCAAAGTCCATGGTCACAAATTCGCCCTGACGGATCTCCTTTTCAGAGGGAACTCCGTGGGGCAGGCTGCCGTTGGGCCCGGAGACCACGATGGGATCAAAGGACATGTCCGATGCGCCGTAATGGAGCATCAGGTACTGGAGCCGGGCCGCGATCTCCTTCTCCGTCACACCGGGGCGGATCTCCTCCAAAATATCCGCCAAAGCCCGCTCCGCGATGCGCTGGGCGGCCACCATGGCCTCCAGTTCCTCTTCGTCCTTGACCATCCGCAGCTGCCGCAGAAGCTCTGCGGCGGGGACCAGCTCGCAGGACAGGGCCTTCCGATACCGCTCCCAGTCCTGCACGGTCATGTAAGCATCCTCGAATCCCATGCGGCGGATCTGGTGCTCCGCGATCACCTCCCCGATCAGGGCCGCATAGCCGCGGCCCCGGCCGATCTCCCGCAGCTCCGCCCCCTGGACGCAGCGGGCCGCGGCCTCAGTATACCGGGAGTCGGTGAAGTAATACGCCTTTCTGCGTGTCACCAGTGCCACGCCGTCCGTCCCGGCGGAGTGGAAGCCGGAGGCGTAAAAGCGGTTGGCCTCTCCGGTCAGCAGCATGGCGTCCAGGTCATGGGCCTCCAGCCGGGCGGCGATTTTCTGAAAATGATTCATAAACGGTCCTTTCTATGAACATGCAGATCGCTCTGCTTTCTCCACGGCGGCTCTCACAAATCCGTAAAACAGCGGGTGGGGCCGGTCCGGCCGGGCGTCCTCCGGATGCCCGAATGATGCCGCACCGCCTCGCCGCTGATGCGGCAACCGCCGGTGATGGCATAAGAGCCGCCCCTCTGCCCGCTTATTCTGCCTCCATTTTCTCCACGGCGGCTCTCACAAATCCGTAAAACAGCGGGTGGGGCCGGTCCGGCCGGCTCTTGAACTCCGGATGGAACTGGGCGCCCACGAACCAGGGGTGGTCCGGCAGCTCCACGATCTCCACCAGACGGCCGTCGGGGGACAAACCCGCCAGAACCATGCCCTTTTCCTCCATCTCCGCCCGGAAATCGTTGCTGAACTCATAGCGGTGGCGGTGGCGTTCGGAGATCTCCCTGGAGCCGTACAGTCCGGCGCTGCGGCTGCCCTCCGTCAGGACGCAGGGGTACTTTCCAAGCCGCATGGTGCCGCCCTTTTCCGTCACGTTTACCTGGTCCGGCATCAGATCGATGACCGGGTGCCGGGTAGACTCGGAAAATTCGGAGGAATTGGCGTCCTCATACCCCAGGACATGGCGGGCAAACTCAATGACCGCCATCTGCATCCCCAGGCAGATGCCGAAATAGGGGATGCGGTTCTCCCGGGCATAGCGAACGGCGCAGAGCATGCCCTCGATGCCCCGGTCGCCGAAGCCGCCGGGCACCAGAACGCCGGCGCAGCCCGCCAGCCGCTCCGCCGCGTTGCCGTCGGTCAGGCCCTCGGAGTCGATCCAATCGATGTCCACGATGGCGTCGTTGGCGGTGCCGGCGTGGTTCAGAGACTCCACCACGGAGAGGTAGGCGTCATGGAGCTGGGTGTATTTGCCGACCAAAGCGATGCGGACCTTTTTGTGGGCGTTTTTCTCCCGCCTGACCATGGCGCTCCACTCCCGCAGGTCCGGCTGGTGGGTGATCAGCCCCAGCTTGCGGCAGACCGCCTCATCCAGTCCCTCCCTGGCCATCAGCAGGGGGACCTCATACAGCGTCTCCGCCGTGGTGTTCTGGATCACACAGTCCGGCTCCACATTGCAGAAGAGGGCGATCTTCCGGCGGATATCCTCGGTGATGGGCTCGTCGCAGCGGCAGACCAGCACATCCGGCTGGATACCCAGGGACAGAAGTTCCTTCACAGAGTGCTGGGTGGGCTTGGACTTCAGCTCACCGGAGCCAGGGATCTGCACGATCAGGGGCACATGGATGAACACCACGTCCCCGTGGGGCCGCTCCGCGGCCACCTGGCGGATGGCCTCCAGGAAGGGCTGGGACTCGATGTCGCCCACAGTGCCGCCGATCTCGGAGATCACCACGTCCACATCCTCACCGGCCATGGCGTAGATGCGGCTCTTGATCTCGTTGGTGATGTGGGGGATGATCTGGACCGTGGCGCCCAGATAGTCGCCCCGGCGCTCCCGATTCAGCACGGACCACCAGATCTTGCCGGAGGAGATGGAGCTGTTGCCCGACAGGTCCTCGTCCACGAACCGCTCGTAATGGCCCAGGTCCAGGTCTGTCTCCGCGCCGTCGTCGGTGACGAAGACCTCTCCGTGCTGATAGGGGCTCATGGTGCCGGGGTCCACATTGATATAGGGATCGAATTTCTGGTTGCGCACCCGGACGCCCCGCTGTTTCAAAAGCCGTCCCAGAGACGCCGCGCAGATCCCCTTTCCCAACCCGGAGACCACGCCGCCGGTCACAAATACGAATTTTGTTGACATACTGACCTCACCTTACCTTTACACACAACAGTTTTCACCTGAAAAGGGTTTTGTACGCATAAAATGGACAAAACAGCGCCTTATGAAAAACAAAAAAGCACCGCCGGACCATTTTGCGGTGAAAAGTCCCAGCCTCTTTCGGGACTCTTCGCTGCGATCCGCGGTGTCGCTCGTCTGTTCGATTATCGCTCTGCGGCTCACGCCGCAAACCGCCGCCAAAGCGTTTCCAAAATACTTTTCCAATATATCACCCTCCATTTTCCTTGTCAACGGGTCACTTTCGCCTGAAGCAGAAGAAATTCCCGCATTTCGCCCAAGTCCTGAACAGACCGCGAGGCAGTCGGTTTTGGGCATTTTCCCCGGCGGATTGTGGCGGATGCCAGACTCCTTTGGATTTATTTTGTAAAAAATGACGATTGACTTTATCCCTTTAAAGCTATATATTGTAAAAGCGAATCACAGACATCCAGATGGAGGAAAGGAGTTCCCGCCATGCGTCACATGACTGCGTTGTCCCTGCGGCCCGCGACGGGCTCCTATTACTTTATGAAGGCCCGCCTTGCGGGCCGCTTTGCGTGCGTCAAAAGGCAGTCCGTCTGAAACACGACCGTTGTATGAAGAGCGGCCCTGTTCTCACGGACAGGGCTGTTTTTTATAGTGTCCTTGCAAATCATTACATAAGGAGATCTGAAAGATGAAAAAGAAGCTGCTTGCATTGATCCTAGCGGGCGCCATGACTCTGAGCCTGGCCGCCTGCGGCGGCGCGAAGGATGAGCCCGCTCCCGCCGATACCACCGGCCCTGCCGAGACGCAGGAACCCGCTGGCGAGACCTATAAGGTCGGCATCTGCCAGCTGGTCCAGCATGACGCGCTGGACGCCGCCACCCAGGGCTTCATCGACGCGCTGAATGAGAAGCTGCCCGGCCAGGTGGAGATCGACAACCAGAACGCCTCCAACGACATCCCCATGTGCTCCACCATCGTCAACCAGTTCATTGCCGCTGATGTGGACCTGATCATGTGCAATGCCACGCCCGCCCTGCAGGCTGCCGTGGCCGCCACCACCACCATCCCCATCCTGGGCACCTCCGTCACCGAGTACGGCGTGGCCCTGGGCATCAGCGACTTCTCCGGCACCGTGGGCGGCAACGTCTCCGGCACCTCCGACCTGGCTCCTCTGGACCAGCAGGCCGCTATGATCCAGGAGCTGTTCCCCGACGCCAAGAGCGTGGGCCTGATCTACTGTTCCGCCGAGGCGAACAGCCAGTATCAGGTGGACGCGGTCAAGGCCGAGCTGGAGAAGCTGGGCTACACCGCCACCCTGTACTCCTTCTCTGACTCCAACGACCTGGCCGCCGTCACCGAGAGCGCCGCTGCCGCTTCCGATGTGATCTATGTTCCCACCGACAACACCGTTGCCGCCAACACCGGCATCATCGACAACATCTGCCGCCCCGCCGGTATCCCCGTGGTCGCCGGTGAGGAGGGCATCGTCAAGGGCTGCGGCTTGGCCGCCCTGTCCATCAGCTACTATGACATCGGCTACAAGACCGGCGAGATGGCCGCTCAGATCCTGACCGGCGAGGCTGATATCTCCACCATGCCCATCGAGTATGCACCTCAGTTCGTCAAGAAGTACAACGCTGAAATCTGCGAATCCCTGAACCTGACCATGCCCAGCGACTATGTCGCCGTGGAGACCGAATAAGTTTTTTGAGGGAATTTTTTAGAAAACAGCGGGAAAGGGCTTTTCTTTCCCGCTGTTTTTTGATAAGATGCTGATATCTTTGACCAAACGGCTTGGAAAAGAACAAAGATCCTTTTCAGGTGCTTCAATGTGATGCGCTGCGGCGCCGATCTGGAGCGCATGGTCAAATGCCGCGTGTTTCACACGCAGGCGGGCTGTTTTCCGGTCATTTGACGACATCAACACTTTTGGGGGAAGATCATTATGAATCCAATCGCGCTTCTCAACTCGCTTCCCGGCGCGGTCTCACAGGGACTGATCTGGGGCATCATGGCCATCGGTGTCTACCTCACCTATAAGATCCTGGACGTGGCCGATCTGACAGTGGACGGCACCATGTGCACGGGCGGCGCCGTGTTTATTATGCTGACCATGGCCGGCTGGTCCATCCCCGCGGCGCTTCTGGCAGCCTTTGCCGCCGGTATGCTGGCAGGTCTCGCCACCGGCCTGCTGCACACCGCCTGCGGCATCCCCGCCATCCTGTCCGGTATTCTGACGCAGCTGGCCCTGTATTCCGTGAACCTGCGGATCATGGGCAAGTCCAACCAGCCCATCAACGCCAACAACTATCACCTGCTGGTGTCCTCCCGGAATGTGAAGGTCCTGACCGTGGAGAACCCCATCCTGGTGGTGGGCGTTTTCTGTGTGGCGCTGATCGCCGTGCTGTACTGGTTCTTCGGCACGGAGCTGGGCTGCTCCCTCCGCTCCACCGGCTCCAACTCCGCCATGAGCCGGGCACAGGGCATCAACACCAACTTCACCACCGTGCTGGGCCTGATGCTCTCCAATGGCCTGGTGGCCCTGTCCTCCGCCCTGCTGAGCCAGTATCAGGGCTTTGCCGACATCAGCATGGGCCGCGGCGCCATCGTCATCGGTCTGGCGGCGGTCATCATCGGCGACGTGGTCTTTGGCAAGATCTTTATCAACTTCGCCCTGCGGCTCCTCAGCGTGGTGTTCGGCTCCATCATTTACTACGCCGTGTACTCCCTGGTCATCTGGCTGGGCATGAGCGGCGACGACATGAAGCTGATCACCTCCGTGATCGTGGCGCTGTTCCTGTCCATCCCCTACTGGAAGGGCAAGTATTTCAGCAAGCCCATCAAGAAAGGAGATGCGGCAAATGTTTGAGGTCAAGAATATCCATAAGACATTCAACGCGGGCACGGTCAACGAAAAGCACGCCCTGCGGGGCGTGAGCCTGACGCTGAACGACGGCGACTTCGTCACGGTCATCGGCGGCAACGGCGCCGGCAAGTCCACCCTGTTGAACGCCGTGGCCGGCGTGTGGGCCGTGGACAGCGGCAGCATCTCCATCGACGGCAGAGACCTGACCCACATGCCGGAACACAAGCGGGCCCGGTACATCGGCCGCGTGTTCCAGGATCCCATGCAGGGCACCGCCGCCACCATGCAGATCGAGGAAAACCTGGCCCTGGCCGCCCGCCGGGGCAAGCGCCGCACACTCCGCCCCGGCATCACCAAGGCGGAGCGGGCGGAGTATATCGAGCGGCTGAAAATTCTGGACCTGGGCCTGGAGGAGCGGCTGACCAGCAAGGTGGGCCTGCTCTCCGGCGGACAGCGCCAGGCGCTGACACTGCTGATGGCCACCCTGATCAAGCCCCAGCTGCTGCTGTTGGACGAACACACCGCCGCCCTGGATCCCAAGACCGCCGCAAAGGTGCTGGACGCCACGGACCTCCTGGTGTCCAAGGACCATTTGACGACACTCATGATCACCCACAACATGAAGGATGCCATTGCCCATGGCAACCGGCTCATCATGATGTATGAGGGGCGCATCGTCATCGACGTCTCCGGTGAGGAGAAAAGGAAGCTGACCGTCCCCCAGCTGCTGGAGCTGTTCAACAAGGTCAGCGGCAGTGACGAGGCAGACGACAAGCTGCTGCTCTCGTAAGCCGCTGACCGGGGCCCCGCGCAGCGGGGCGCGCCGTATGGCGCGTCAAGCGTTTGCCCCAGGCAAACCTTGGAGCGGGCGGGCTCTGCCTGTCCGCTCCAGTCCTATCGCAGGGCTCCCGTCCGGAAATCCGGACGGGAATCAGCGGCAGCGATGAGGCGGACGACAAGCTGCTGCTCTCATAAGCCGCTGAACGGGGCCCCGCGCAGCGGGGCGCGCCGTATGGCGCGTCAAGCGTTTGCCCCAGGCAAACCTTGGAGCGGGCGGGCTCTATGTCCCATGGGATATGATGCCGGGCAGGGATCTCCTGCCCGGCGTTTTTATGCGGAGCAGGATCTGCCGGCCTCGGCCTGCGTTTATGCTGCCCTCCCTGGCAGATGCCGCAGGGCCCTTTTGGGCAATCCCCTTTATCTATTTAAATCGGCAGCGCAAATTTGTGCATTTTCACAGTTGACAATCGTTCGCCGGTTGCGTATAATGCAAAGCAATCAAATATAAAACCGATGAGCAAGAGGAGTAACCGGCTAGGGGACCTTTCAGAGAGCTGTGGATGGTGGGATCACAGCAGAGAACTTTCCGGCGAATGGACTTGCGAGGGCAGCGCGAACGAGCAAACCGCTTCAGTAGCATATGACGGGGACCGCACCCGTTATCAGGGCGGCACGGATGAATGTCCGTGAAAGGAGCGGGCGCTATGCGTCAACTTGGGTGGTACCGCAGGATTTAAGTCTTGTCCCAACTTTGGGATAGGGCTTTTTATTTTTTTCCTGGGAGGTCAAATGACATGAAGCTTTACACAAAACGATGGCGCGGCTGGTGACAGACAGCAGTTTCCATCCCCGGCCGCAATGAGCTGATATAGTTGACGCAGTTGAAAAGAAGCAAAGCCTTCTTTTCAACTTGTGGGGGCAGCTCACCCCACAAGGCCGCAAAGCGGCCTTGTGGCAGACGTCCGCACAGGGGCAGCGCCCGGCAGCGGCTCCGCCGCTGTCAGGAAATCGGTATTTGCCGATTTTCAAGTGTGCCGACTATCTCATCATTATCATATATAGATTGGAGAAATCACGATGAAAAACTTGAAGAAGATCACTTCCGCCGTTCTGGCGCTGACTCTGGCCCTCTCTCTGACCGCCTGCGGCGGCAAGACCGAGACTCCCGACACCCCCGATGAACCCGCCAAGATGTATAAGATCGGCATCTCCCAGTACGGCGAGCACGCCTCGCTGGACAACTGCCGGGAGGGCTTCCTCCAGGGTCTGGCCCAGGCCGGCCTTGTAGAAGACGTGGACTTTAAGGTGGATTACCAGAATGCCGGTTTTGATGACGCCATCGCCACCCAGATCGGCCAGAGCTTCTCCGCCGGGGATGTGGATCTGATGGTGGGCATCGCCACCCCCTCCGCCGTGGCCTGCTTCAACGCCGCGGAGGACAAGGATATCCCCGTGATCTTCACCGCCATCACCGATCCCGTCCAGGCCAAGCTGGATTCCGGCAACGTCACCGGGACCTCCGATAAGCTCCCCGTGGAGGCCCAGCTGGACCTGATCCGCCAGCTGCAGCCCAGCGCCAAGACCATCGGCATCATCTACACCACCAGCGAACCCAACTCCGTCTCCACCATCGCCGAGTACAAAGAGAAGGCCGGGGACTACGGCTTTACCATCGATGCCATCGGCGTCACCGCCCAGTCCGAGGTCACCCAGGCCGCCGATACCCTGATCTCCCACGAGGTGGACTGCTTCTCCAACCTGACCGACAACAACGTGGTGGGCGTTCTTCCCGCCATTCTGGAAAAGACCGACGCCGCGGGGATCCCTGTGTACGGCTCTGAGGTGGAACAGGTCAAGATCGGCTGTGTGGCCTCCGCCGGCATCGATTACGTCCAGCTGGGCATCCAGACCGGCCTGATGGCCGCCAAGGTCCTCCGGGGAGAGGCCGCCTGCCAGGATATCCCCTACGAGACCATCTCCGAATACGGCATCTATGTGAACTCCGACGCGCTGAACGCCCTGGGCATCGTCCTGCCGGAGGCCGTGGCGGAGAAAGCCATTGAATCCGCTGATGCCTGATTTCCCGCAAAGGAGCTGCGCTTATGAAACTCGTCACCTACCGCCATGGAGACAGGGAGCTGGCAGGCGCCCTGACAGCGGATATGGCCGCTGTTCTTCCCCTCCCCTACTCCGATATGAACGATCTGATCGGCTCCGCGTCCTTCACGGAACTGCTCTCCGCCGCACAAGCGGCGGAGAGCCGCGGCGCTTGTGTGCCCCTGTCCGAGGTGTCGTTGTGCGCCCCCATCCCCCGGCCCCGGCAGGATGTGATCTGCCTGGGCATCAACTACAAGGCCCACGCCGATGAATCCACCCGGTATGACGCCTCCGCGTTCGGCGGCGAGCGTCCCGTTCCCATCTACTTCTCCAAGCGTGTCAGCGAGGCCGTGGCCCCGGAGGGCTTCATCGATAGCCACCCCGGCCTGGTCCAGCGGCTGGACTACGAGGCCGAGCTGGCCGTCATCATCGGGAGGGCCGCCCGGAATGTCAAAGCCGCCGAGGACCATATCTTCGGCTACACCGTTCTCAACGACGTCTCCGCCCGGCTGCTGCAGACCACCCATAAGCAGTGGTATTTCGGCAAGGGCCTGGACGGCTTCACCCCCATGGGCCCCTGCATCGTCACGGCGGACGAGATCAGCTTTCCCCCGGCCCTGGCCATCTCCTCCCGCGTCAACGGCGAGCTGCGGCAGAACTCCACCACAGACCTGCTGATTACCGGCATCGCGGAGATCATAGAGGAGCTGTCCTCCGGCATGACGCTGCTGCCCGGCACCATCATCGCCACCGGCACGCCCGCCGGTGTGGGCATGGGCTTTGATCCCCCAAAGTTCTTAAGCCCCGGCGACGTGGTGGAATGCACCATCGAGGGCATCGGCACCTTGCGGAACACGGTCCGCTGACTTTCAAAAGGAGGATTTCTCTATGCAGGACCTGCTTATCAGCACTCTGATCCAGGGGCTGATCTACGCGCTGATCTCCTTCGGCGTCTATATCACCTATTCCATTCTGGACTTCCCCGACCTGGGCGTGGACGGCACCTTTCCCCTTGGCGCCGCCATCACCGCCGTGCTGCTGACCAGGGGCGTCAACGCCTGGCTGACGCTGCCGACCGCCATCCTGGTGGGCACGCTGGCCGGACTGTTCACCGGGCTCATCCATGTGCGGCTGAAGATCCGGAACCTGCTGGCCGGCATCATCACCATGACCGCCCTCTTCTCCGTCAATCTGCAGATCGCCGGTTCCAATCTGGCGGTGGACCGGGACACGGACACCATTTTCACCTCCCCCGCCGTCATGGCCCTGTTCGGGGATATGACGCTGATGGGACGGAAGCTGGTGATCTCCCTGCTTCTGGTAGCAGCCGTCAAGGTGCTCCTGGACCTCTACTTTAAGACCAAATCCGGCCTGCTTCTGCGGGCCGTGGGCGACAATGCCGGGCTGGTCACCGCCCTGGCAAAGGACCGCGGCAGCGTGAAGATCCTGGGCTTGGCGATCTCCAACGCCCTGGTGGCCCTGGCGGGCTGCATCGTCTGCCACGACCTGCGGAGCTACTCCGCCACCATGGGCACCGGCCAGCTGGTATACGGCCTGGCGGCGGTCATCATCGGCATCTCCACCTTCCGCTTTTATGAGGGTTCTCCCCTTGCCCGGATGTTCCGGAGCCGGAAGGCCCTGCGCTGGCTGGGCGCGCCCGCCGGGACCACGGCGGTCATCGTGGGCAGCGTGCTCTACAAGCTGTGCATCCAGATCGCCCTGAGCATGGGCCTGCCCGCCAACATGATGAAGCTGATCACCGCCATGCTGTTTTTGCTGGTGCTGGTCCTGTCCGGACGGAAGGGAGAGGAGATCATCCATGCTTGAGATACAGAACATCACAAAAGTCTACAATCCCGGCACCATTACGGAGCATTGCCTGTTCGACCGCTTCTCCCTGACGGTGGAGGAGGGCCAGTTTGTGGCCATCGTGGGCAGCAACGGCAGCGGCAAGACCTCCCTGCTGAACATCATCTGCGGCTCCATCCCCATCGAGGGCGGCGACGTGCTTGTGGACGGCCAAAGCATTGCCAGGATGAAGGATTACCAGCGCTATGCCGCCATGGGCCGTGTCTATCAAAATCCTGCGGCGGGCACCTGCCCCAATCTGACCATGCTGGAAAACCTGTCCCTGGCGGACAACAAGGGCAAGACCTTCGGCCTCAGCCGGGCCGTGAATAAAAAACGCGTCGACTTTTACCGGGAGCAGCTCCAGTCTCTGGGGCTGGGCCTGGAGGATAAGCTGGATGTGAAGATGGGCGCCCTCTCCGGCGGGCAGAGGCAGGCCGTCTCCCTGCTGATGGCCACCATGACGCCTCTCCGCTTCCTGATTCTGGACGAACACACCGCCGCACTGGACCCCAAGACCGCGGAGATCATCATGGAGCTGACGGACAAGGTGGTCCGGGAAAAGCACCTCACCGCCATGATGGTGACACACAACCTGCGCTATGCCGTGGAGTACGGCGACCGTGTCCTGATGATGGACCGGGGCCATGTGGTCCTGGACCGGGCGGGAGAGGAAAAAAAGAACACCTCTATTGACGACATTCTTGAGATGTTCAATCAGATCTCCATCGTATGCGGAAACTAAGAGTTTATCCGTAAATTAGGCGTGCGCAGGTTGCGCCGTCAGATTTTGTGTCAGACGAGGCGGTTTTTTGCAGGCGGGCTAACGCCCGGCAAGAAAAAGCAGCGAAGTATGCCGCAAAATATGCAAGCAAGCTGTGCGCGCATAATTTATGGATAAGCTCTAAAAGAAAGCGGGCCGTCTTGACGGCCCGCTTTTTATAGTTGACGCAGTTGAAAAGAAGTAAAGACTTCTTTTCAACTTGTGGGGTGAGATGTCTCCCCCCACAAGGCCGCAAAGCGGCCTTGCGTCAGACTTCATAGTCAGCACACGGGCGGCGCCCGGCAGCGGCTCTGCTGCTGTAAGAAAATCGGTATTTACCGATTTTCAAGTGTGCCGACTATATCAGCTTTCACAAGCGTCAAGCCGGCGGTCCGAAAGGACCGCCGGCTTGCTCATAGGGGGAGAGTATGGAAGTTTTCGTCTGCTTATTTCGCAGCAGCAGTCTTCTTCTTGCCGGTAATGGCGTCCATCAGGACAGCGATGGCGCCGTCACCAGTGACGTTGCAGGCGGTGCCGAAGGAGTCCTGCGCGATGTACAGGGCGATCATGAGGCCGCACATGGTCTCGTCAAAGCCCAGCATGGACTGCAGGATGCCCAGAGCGGCCATAACAGCGCCGCCGGGGACGCCGGGAGCGGCAACCATGGTGACACCCAGCATCAGGATGAAGGGGAACATCTTGCCGAAGGTGATGGGCTGGCCCATCATCATCATAACGGCGATGGAGCAGCTGGTCAGGGTGATGGTGGAGCCGGACAGGTGGATGGTGGCGCACAGGGGGCACACGAACTCCGCGATGGAATCAGACACACCGTTCTTCTTGGTGCACTCCACGGTAACGGGAATGGTGGCGGCGGAGGACTGGGTGCCGATGGCGGTGGTGTAAGCGGGGATCATGTTCTTGATCAGAGCGAAGGGGCTCTTCTTGGCCGCGGAACCAGCAATGGTGTACTGGAACAGCAGGATGACCACATGCAGCACGATGATGACGGCGAAGACCTTGATGAAGGAGGTCATCAGCTCAACGATGGTGCCGGCGTAGGCCAGCTTGGCGAAGATGCCGTACACGTGGAAGGGCAGCAGGGGGATGACGATGCTGGCCACCAGCTTGTTGATGATCTCAGCGAAGTCGTCCATCACCAGCTTCATGGAGTTGTTCTTGATGATAGCCATGCCCAGGCCCAGGATGAAGGCCATCAGCAGAGCGGTCATAACGCCCATGATGGGAGGCATGTCAATGGTGAACAGAGAGCTGACGACGGTCTCTTCAGCGTTCTCAGCGTCTTCCATGAACATGTCGGCGTGGACCAGCATGGGGAACAGCAGGGTGTCGACCACATAGGCCAGCGTGCCGGCGATGATGGTGGACAAATAGGCGATGCCGGTGGTCTGAGCCAGTGTCTTGCCGGCGCCGGCGCCCAGGTCAGCAATGCCGGGGGCGACGAAGCCGATGATGATCAGAGGAATGACGAAGCTCAGGAAGTTGCCGAAAATGCTGTTGTAGGTAGCACCGATGCGGATGATGATCTCACCGACGCTGCCCATGGGCTGAGCGACGAAGCCAACCACGATACCGAGAACGATCGCGATGACCAGTTTGGGCAGCAAGCCCAGTTTTTTCTTCTTTTCCATGTTTTCCTTTGGTCCCCGGCCTTTCTCCCGGAGGACCCCCTCCTTATTTTTTTTATTGATTGCCGAGTTTGTATGTATTACTTGCTCAGCAAAGAATAACCCTTGGATTCCATAGCCTCTTCGATCTGCGCCACGTGCTCGGCATTGCGGGTCTCCAGGACCATGGAGACGATGCAGGCGCCCACGTCGGAGTCCTTGTCCTCACGCTCGTGGTTGACGCTGAGGATGTTGGCGCCGCAGTCAGACACCACCTGGAGCACCTGGATCAGGCTGCCGGGCTTGTCGATGACCTTGGTGGTGATCTCAGCGATGCGGCCGGCCTTGGTCAGGCCGCGGGTGACCACACGGTTCAGCGTGGTCACGTCCACGTTGCCGCCGGACACGACGCAGACGGTCTTCTTGGTGCTGATGTCCACCTTGCCGTACAGGCAGGCGGCCACGGTGGTGGCGCCGGCGCCCTCGGCAACGGTCTTCTGGCCCTCCATCAGTGTCAGGATGGCGCCGGCGATCTCGTCCTCGGTGACGGTGACGATCTCGTCCACATACTTCTGGACCATCTCGAAGGTCTTGTCGCCGGGGGTCAGGACGTGGATGCCGTCGGCAATGGTGTCGCCGTCGGGCACGGTGACCACATGGCCGGCCTTCACGGCCTCATACATGGAGGGCACCTTGGCGGCCTGCACGCCGATGACGCGGCACTCGGGCTTCAGGCTCTTGATGGCGCAGGCGATGCCGGAGATCAGGCCGCCGCCGCCGATGGGGCAGACCACCTGCTCCACATCGGGGAGCTGTTCCAGGATCTCCAGGCCGATGGTGCCCTGGCCGGCCATCACGTACTCGTCATTGAAGGGATGGGCGATGGTGTAGCCCTTTTCGGCGGCCAGACGGGCGCACTCCCGGGCGGCGTCGTCAAACACGCCGGGGACCAGCACCACCTCTGCGCCGTACTTCTTGGTGGCCTCCACCTTGGAGATGGGGGCGCCGGCGGGCATGCAGATGACGGACTTGATACCCTGCTTGGTGGCGGCCAGGGCGATGCCCTGGGCGTGGTTGCCGGCGGAGCTGGCGATGACGCCCTTGGAGGCCTCCTCCGGTGTCAGAGAGCGGATCTTGTTGTAGGCGCCGCGAAGCTTGAACGCGCCGGTCTCCTGCAGGTTCTCAGCCTTGATGTACAGATTGTCGGCGATCTTGGACGCGGCGTCCAGAGGCGTCCGGCGGACAACTCCCTTCAGCGCGGCCTGCGCCTCCTGGATCATTTCCAAAGTAAGCATAAAAAACCCTCCCAAATAAATATTTATTCACTTCCGTGCTTTGCGCTTCTTGTCTCGTGAATCCGGGAAAAATATTCGTCGTTTTACTTAAACTTCAAACTCATCTTCAAAGTTTTTTTATTTGTTTTGTTTTCCCGTCCATACTCAATGAACAATCAGGGCGCAATCGTCCCTTTTTCTGCTACAATTATACAAGTAGTTCCGGGGTAATACAATGCACAAATCTCCCAAACGTTTCCCGGTCGAATACTGCCTTTTGACGAACTGTCTTTCTATCAAATACAAATGAATGCTTCCTGTAAATATGTGGATGCCTCTGCCCGCGGTGCCGGCTCTTCCCGCAAATTTCTCCCCTCTGCGACCGCTGTACCGCTTTTTCGGAAATGTCCCCCGGCGGACCGATGAAGGCACAGCGGAGCCGTGATTTTTTTCAAATCATGTCTCCGCCGTCCGTCTGCCGTGTCCCTGTATGCTCAGATGTATAAAGAAGTGTATTATTCAGTGAGTAAATCATCTGCCGTGACGCCCAGGGCCTGGGCGATCACCTTCAATTCAATGTCGGTAACAAAGCGGTTTCCGCTCTCGATGCACTGTACGGTATTCTTGGTGACTTCCAGGCCCAAAAGCTGTAACTTGTCCGCAAATGCCTTCTGGGAGCACTTGGGGCGTATTGCCATGCGCAGCTTTGCAATCTTAAGTCCGCAGATGTTCAGCCGTCCATCCGGCCCCTTTGTCTTATACATCATTGTCCCCCTTTGACCTTTTGTGCTTGTCATTGGGGCTATTTTATGGTATGATAGGAGTATAATTGACCAGTACCGCTGGTTTTTTCAGGGAGGGACCGCAATGGATGACCGACTGGTTTTTTTACAGTGCATGGCAGAGATGATGGAAGAACAGGGGATCGTCTGCAGCTTTGATCACTGTATGCCGCGCCTGGACCGGAAGTTTTGGGAGGGCCCGGCGGTATGCCAGCAGACCGAGGACCACAAGCTCCTGGAGAACATCGCCCATTGTCTCCGGCAGAACACCTCTGATTTTTACTGCATCGACCAGATCATCGCCCTGCTGGAGCGGGCCGGGTACTCCACGGTCCCGCGCCACGACTTCGGCTGAAAAGCACGCCCCCTGTGCCTTTGCACAGGGGGCGCGTCTATAAATTCAAGGCTCAGCGGGGGCAGATGTCTCGCCGAACACCGCCAGGAACGCTTCCCGCTCCATGGTCTCGTTGGCCAGCAGGTATTCCGCCACCGCATCCAGCTCGCCGCGCTGGCTCCGCAGGATGGACTCGCACCGCTCATAGGCGGCGTTCACCACGGCTTTCACCTCGTCGTCGATCTGGGCCGCCACGGCCTCGGAGTAGCTGCGGCCCTGGCTCATGGTGCGGCCGATGAACACCTCGTCATGGCCGGACTCGAAGGAGACCGTGCCGATCTTCTCGCTCATGCCGTAGGACGCCACCATCTTCCGGGCGATGGCGGTGGCCCGCTGGATGTCGTTGCTGGCGCCGGTGGAGATATCCCCCAGGCACAGCTTCTCCGCCACCCGGCCGCCCAGCAGCGCCACGATCTGATCCTCCATATACCGCTTGGAGAGGTAGGAGCGGTCCTCCTCCGGCAGGGAGATGGTCATGCCGCCCGCCTGCCCCCGGGGGACGATGGTAATCTGGCTCACCGGATCATGGTCCGGCAGGGCGTGCATCACCACGGCGTGGCCCGCCTCATGCCAGGCGGTCAGCCGCCGCTCGTGCTCCGGGATCACCCGGCTCTTCTTCTCGGGACCGGCGATGACCTTGATCTCCGCCTCTTTCAGGTCCGCCATGGTGATGAACCGCTGGTTCTTTCGGGCCGCCAGAAGAGCGCCCTCGTTGATGAGGTTCTCCAGATCCGCGCCGGTGAATCCGGCGGTGCCCTGGGCCAGCTTCTTCAGGTCCACGTCCTCCGCCAAAGGCTTTTCCCTGGCGTGGACCTTCAGGATCTCCTCCCGGCCCTTAATATCCGGCAGGCCCACGTAGATCTGCCGGTCGAACCGGCCTGGGCGCAGCAGGGCGGGGTCCAGCACATCCGCCCGGTTGGTGGCGGCCAGGACCACCACGCCCTCGTTGGCGGCAAAGCCGTCCATCTCCACCAGCAGCTGATTCAGCGTCTGCTCCCGCTCGTCATGACCGCCGCCCACGCCGGTTCCACGCTGGCGGCCCACGGCGTCGATCTCGTCGATGAATACGATAGCGGGGGAGGTCTTTTTCGCCTGGTCGAACAGGTCCCGGACCCGGCTGGCGCCCACGCCCACGTACAGCTCCACAAAGTCAGAACCGGAGATGGACAGGAATCCCACGCCCGCCTCACCGGCCACGGCCTTGGCCAGCAATGTCTTGCCGGTGCCCGGAGGCCCCACCAGCAGCACGCCCTTGGGGATGCGGGCGCCCAGGGAGATAAAGCGCTTGGGGTCTTTCAGAAACTCCACGATCTCCTGCAGTTCCTCTTTTTCCTCATCGGCCCCGGCCACGTCGTCAAAGGTGACTTTCTTGTCCTTGTCGGAGAGGGTGCGTGTCCGGGCGGCGCCGAATTTCGCCATCCGGTCCGCGCCCATGCCGCCGCCCTGGGCGCGGATCACGAAGAAATACAGCATAAAGCCCAGCAGAAGCGCGGTCAGAATGACCGGAAGCAGGATCTCCAGCCAGTCTCTGGCGGGCGCCGACGGGTAATCGTAGGTGAGAATGCCCTTGGCCTTCTGTGCCTCCAGCAGCTCGTGCATATCCTCGTAAAAGATTTGAAAATCGTAGATCCTGTACCGGATGGTCTGGCTGCCCTCCACCTCTCTGCGGAGCGTCAAAACCAGGGTGTGTTCATCGGGAAAGCTGACTTCCTCCACATTTTCCTGTTCAAACTGCTGGCGGATCTCGGAATAATTCAGATGGGGCGCCTTATTGTCCATCTGCCACACCCAGCTGAAGCACACCAGGATCACCAGCGCCAGAAACAGAAAACTCAGATTGGATCCTCTTTGCTTTGTCAAACAAGTCCCTCCTTTGGGAGTATTGCCGTCTTTATGATAAAAATGGCTCCGTGGTCTCAAGCCCGCGATCCGGGGCCGGCGCCCCGGCCGGCCTCACTTGGAATAGACCTCCGGCTTCAGCACGCCGATGTACGGCATGTTGCGGTACTGCTGGCAGTAGTCCAGGCCATAGCCCCTTCCCACCGGACAAGTCCGGCGGGAGCCCTTTGAGATCTTTCCAACCAGGCCGAAATGAATCCGGCCTGGTTCGAGGTTTTGCTTTCCGCAAAACCCTCGTACGCCGTACCCGGCGGTCCCGCTCTGCGGGACCGTGGTGGTCTATGGCCTCACTTGGAATAGACCTCCGGCTTCAGCACGCCGATGTACGGCATGTTGCGGTACTGCTGGCAGTAGTCCAGGCCATAGCCCACCACGAATTCATCGGGCACCACAAAGCCCGCCAGATCCGCGGTGACAGCCTTGGTGCGGCGGGAGGGCTTATCCAGCAGGGTGACGATGGTGATGGACGCGGCGCCCTTGGCCTTGAAGTAATCCCGCAAAAACGCCAGGGTGTTGCCGGAGTCCAGAATGTCCTCCACGATGATCAGGTGCCGCCCAGTGATATCCTGCTGGATGTCATGATTGATCTTCACCCGGCCGGAGGACACGGTGGCGTTCTCGTAGGAGCTGACGGCGATGAACTCCACATCGCTCTTCAGCTGGCAGGCCCGGACCAGGTCCGCCATGAACACGAAGGAGCCCTTCAGTACGCTGAGAAACAGCGGGTCCTTGCCCTGGAACTTCTCATACAGCGCGTCACCCATCTCCGCGATGCGGGCCTTGATCTCCTCCTCCGTCACCAGGACTTTCAGGATGTCGTTTTCCATCTCACTTCTCATGGTCGTTCTCCTCTGTCTGTTTGATTTGAATGAACCGGCAGGTCTCACCCTCCGGCAGGAATTCCGTATCCACGCCCAGCCGCCACACCGCGGCAAGGCGGCCATCCGCATAGATGGCAGGCAGGCGGTCCCGCTCCTCCAGCGGAATATGCCGCTCCAGGCACAGCCGCTTGACGCTGCGTCCGCCCCTGGCCCCCGGCAGTGTCAGCCGGTCCCCCGGCGCCACAGGGGCCACGGTGACGGTGCCGCTTTCCCATTCTCTCCGGTCCCGCAGCGCCAGGCCCCCGCCCTCCCTGCGGTCCATCAGTGTCAGGATGCAGTCCCCCCAGCGGAGAGGCGTGTCCGGGCACAGCTCTGTCTGTTCCAGTATCTCCCGGCGGCTGATGGAGAGGGTGTCCCCCAGCCTTCGGGCTGTCAGGCCGTAGGGCAGCCGCACTTCTCCCGCGCCCCGCTCCGCAAGGTCCAGCACCGCCTCCACATGGGCCGCCGTAAAATCCTTTCGGCGGCCGGCGGCGGCGGCCAGCATCTGCATCACCGTCCGTTCCGCCAGCGCGGGCGGCACATCCAGCAGCACCCGGCAGGAGACGGATACGTCCTCTTCCGCGGCGGCCCGCTCCAGCAGTCCCGCCGCCAGACGCTCCATGCCCTCGTTCTCCCGGCTCAAAATGCCCGCCGCAGCGCTCATATTCTCCACAGCGCGGCCATTCAGCTGCCGCAGCACCGGCAGCACTTTGTGCCGCAGGATATTGCGGGCCGCGTCATCCAGTTCGTTGGTCTCGTCCTCCACATGGGGGACACCGTGGGCGGCGGCGTAGCCCACCAGCTGTTCCCGTCCGATCCTCAAAAGGGGCCGGTAAATTCTGCCCCGTATCTGTGGGATCCCCGCCAGGCCCGCCGATCCGGTGCCCCGGATCAGATTCAGCAGCATGGTCTCCGCGTTGTCGTCAGCGTGGTGGGCGGTAAAAATGGCGTCAAATCCGCCGCTTTTCGCCGTCTCCTCCAAAAAGGCGTACCGCAGCATCCGGGCTGCCTCCTCAATCGTCCGCCCCTCCCGCTGTGCCAGGCCCCTGGTATCTCCCCGCCCGACAGCAAGCGGAATGCCCCTGGCGGCGCACCAGCCCCGGACAAAAGCCTCGTCCCGGTCCGCCGCCTCACCTCGCAGCTGGTGGTTAAAATGGGCGGCAGTCACGGAGAAGTCCCTCTGGCGGCACAGGAGATCCAGCAGGCACATGGAGTCCAGTCCCCCGGACACGGCGCACAGCACCTTTCCCCCCGTGGGGAAATGCTTCTGCAAAAATGTCCTGGCGGAGATCAGCTCACTCGTCATCGTCATAGCGTCTGTCCAATGTGGAGAAGGTCGTATATTCAGGCATCCAGCGCAGCTCCACCTTGCCGGTCTCGCCATGGCGGTTCTTCGCCACGATGCACTCGGCGATGTTGTGCTTATCGGAGTCCTCATTATAATAGTCGTCCCGGTACAAAAACAGAACGATATCCGCGTCCTGCTCGATGGCGCCGGATTCCCGGAGGTCCGACAGCATGGGCCGCTTGTCGTCCCGCTTTTCATTGGCACGGCTGAGCTGGCTCAGGCAGATCACAGGTACATCCAGGTCCTTGGCCATGATTTTCAGCATACGGGAGATATCGGAAACCACCTGTTGGCGGTTCTCACCGCCGCGGGTCTGTCCTCCGGCGGAGGTCATCAGCTGCAGGTAGTCGATCACGATCAGCCCCAGGCTGTCGTTGCTGTTCAGGCGGCGGCACTTGGCCTGCATGTCCGCCACGGAGAGCAGGGGGTTGTCATCGATGCGGATATCCAGCTTATTCAGGATCGTGGCGGCGCCGGCGATCTTCTCCCAGTCGGTCTCCCGCAGGTAGCCGGTCTTGAGGCGGTTGTTCTCCACCAGTGCCTCGGAGGACAGCAGGCGGGTGGCCAGCTGCTCCCGGGACATTTCCAGTGAGAAGACCGCCACCGTTTTTTGGGCGCTCTTTGCCACGTTCAAAGCGATGTTCAGCGCGAAGGAGGTCTTGCCCATGCCGGGACGGGCGGCCACCAGGATCAGGTCGGACTTGTTCAATCCGGTGATCTTCTGGTCCACGGCGGAGAGGCCGGTGGAGAGGCCGGGCAGGTGGTTTTCGTTTTCGCTCATTTCGCTCAGGCGGTCCAGCACATCCGGCAGGACCTGCCGCAGGGGCACCATGTCCTGGGCGCTCTGGCCCCGGCGGATGGCATACACTTTCTGTTCCGCAATATCCAGGATCTTGCCCGCCTCGCCGGTGCCCTCCTGCACCAGCGCCGTGATCTCCGACGCGGCCTGGGCCACGCCCCGCAGCAGGGCCTTGTCCCGGACGATCGCCGCATACTCCATCACATTGGCGCTGGTGGGGGTGATCTCCATCAGCTGGGCCAGGTAGGAGCGGGTGGTGTTCTCATCGTAGGTGCCGGCCTTCTGCATCTCCTCGCAGACGGTGATGCCGTCGATGGGCTTGGCATAGGAGAACATGGAATAGATGGTCTCAAAGATCTCCCGGTTCTGCCGCAGATAAAAGTCCGACGGGCGCAGCTTGTCCATCACGTCCTTGACGCAGTCGGGATCAATGAGCATGGAGCCGAGAACGGCCTGTTCGCCCTCCAGGCTGTGGGGCATTTGCCGTGTCAGCAGATCTTCTATTGCCATGGGAGAACCTCCTTTGTGTTCCCTGACAGGGAACGGGGGATTTGCACGGCTTTGCCGTGCGGACATGTTTCACCGTCGCGGCGATACGATTCCCGGCCCCCGCCAGGGGCCGCCAATCGTGCCGCTTCCTCGAAACGGACTCGCTTCATCCGCCGCTGGCGGCGCTTCGCCCATTTCCCCCATTTTCTTTTCGTCTTGCCGAAAAGGAAACGGCCGTGCACGGTCCAAAAGAAAGGCGCTTTATGACCAACTTTGTCCCAAAAGGGGGAAAGTTGGACGACGGGAGTTGTTGGTTAGGTGTGCCACCAGGTCCGGGAGGCTTTTACCGAGTGCGCCGGACAGGGTACGGGGGTAGGGGTGCTGCTCCGCATTTGGGAGCACGAGGCCAGCGGCAGGGGCCTTGCGTTGACCGCCCCGGCTTTTTACCGCACCGCCAAATGCGGGGAAGCAAGGGCCGATGTAGGCATCGGCCCCTACGAACTGCTTGGTACGGCGCACCCGGCAGAAAGCCGGCGATCCTCCACCGCACCGACTCGCTCGACTCCCGTTTTAAGCAAATAAGGCGTGAAGCGCCGTTTTGCGCCTAAGCGCCTTTCTTTTCCACCGGGCGCGGCGGCTTTTCTTTGGGCACACCCCAAAGAAAAGCGGGGGCGCATCCTACCCGGACAGGGCCACCTGGCGGGAGCCAAATCCCCCTGCGGCTGTCAGTCGCATGCACCGCTCCGCCCCACAAGCTCGTCCAGCGTCACTTTAAAATAATCTGCCAATGCGATCAATTTGTCAATATTCGGCTCATGAATGCCTTTTTCATAATTCTGATAAGTCGTCACGCTGACATCCAGATATTCCGCCAGTTCCCTTTGATAGATTCTTTGCTTTGTACGCAGTTCTTTCAAATTTTTCGCAAAATGATTCATTCGGCACCTCTTGACACCATATTTTCTATATGTTAACATGTAGAAAATATGGTATTGGAGTTGATTCTATGTCAGATTTAATGCAAGCCCTGCTGGAGTACACCGAGCGTACCCGCCTGCCGGACCTGCTCTACGCAAACGGCTACTGGTCCGCCGCCCGCCAGTCGGAATCCCGCTGGGAACAGTTCCGTGAAACGCTGAGCGCGGAGCAGAGCGGCCGCCTGGAGGCCCTGCTGGCCCAGGAAAACGCGCTCCGCGCCAGAGAAGTGGAAGCCACGTTCCAGTCCGGCGTGTCCCTGGGCCTGGAACTGGGCCGTCTCTGATTTATACTAGGGAACCTCTGAATAAATTCCCGCACGCATCTTCACGCCATAAATTCCCCCTGATCTGCGTCAGAAAACCTTGAAATCCGCCATATGGCAAGGAAAAACGACGCAGTACGGCGGGAAAAAGACCGCTCAGACGGCGTTCAACGGTTGTGAATACAGGTTCTTAGTATTACTTCTCCTCAAACACGGACACGTACACCGTGGCGCTGACCTCAAAGCCCAGCTTGGCCTTGACCTGATAGGAGCCGAATGCCTTGATGGGCTCATCCAGCACCAGCTTCTGCTTGGGGATCTCCACGCCGTACTGGGCCTTCAGGCCGTCGGAGATCTCCTTGGTGGTGACGGCGCCGAAGAGCTTGCCGCCGTTGCCGGCCCTGGCGGTCAGCTTCACCTGGCACTCCTTCAGCTTTTCGGCGATGGCCTGGGCCTCGGCCTTCTGGCGGGCCTCTTCAGCCCTGCGGGCCTTTTCCTTCAGGTTCATGGTGTTGATGGCGTCCGCCGTGGCGGCGATGGCCAGCTTCCGGGGCAGGAGGAAGTTGCGGGCATAGCCCTCGGAGACCTCCACCATCTGGCCCTTCTTGCCCTGGCCCTTCACATCCTGCTGTAAAATCACTTTCATGGGAATATCTCCTTTATTATGATCAGTTTTTATTTCTCAAAATACGCGTCGATGGCCTCGGTCAGCTGTTCCCGCACATCCAGCACGTCGCTGTTTTCCACCCGGCCTCCGGCGGTGGTGGAGTTTCCGCCGCCGCCCAGGGCCTCCAGGATGACCTGGACATTGACCTCACCCAGCGAGCGTGCGGACATCTGCACGCTTTCGCCGCTGCGGTAGACCACAAAGGACGCCTTCACGCCCTTCAGTGTCAGCAGCTCGTCGGCCGCCTGGGCCGCCGTCACCCGGTCCACCCCGTCCTGGGGGACCACCGCCAGGGCGATGTCCTCCCGGTACAGCTCCGCCCGGCGGATGATGTCGTAGCGGGAGACCATGTCGCTCAGATCATTCTGGAACAGGCGCTGGACGTCCGCCGTATCAGCGCCCGCCCGGCGCAGGAATGCCGCCGCCTCAAAGGTGCGGCCGCCGGTGCGGAGGGTAAAGTGCTTGGTGTCCAGAACGATGCCGGCAAGCAATGCCTCCGCCTCCTCCCGCATCAGGTCGGCGGGGTCCACCAGGTATTGCAGCAGCTCCGTCACCAGCTCGGATGCGGAGGACGCATAGGGCTCGTGGAAGCTGAAGGCGGCGTTTTCGATGTAGCTGGCCGCCCGGCGGTGATGGTCGATGACCGCCACCCGGTTGCAGGACTCCAGCAGCTGGGGACTCTCCACAATATCGGGCCGGTTGGTATCCACCACCACCAGCAGCGCGCCGGGACGCATTTTCAAAAACGCCTCTCCCGCGGGAATGAACACATCCTCATACTCCGGCAGCGCCCGCAGGCGTGTCAGAACGGCCTGGGCTGCGTTGTGCTCCAGATCGATGACGATCTGGGCCTTTTTGCCCCGTTTCCGGGCGGCGCAGCACATGCCCACGGCGGCGCCCACAGCGTCCATGTCCGCGTAGCTGTGGCCCATGACATAGACCTGCTCCGCGTCCGCCAGCAGCTCGCTGAGGGCGTTGGCCATGACCCGGGACTTGACCTTGGTGCGCTTTTCGGTGGTCTTGGCCCGGCCGCCGTAAAACGCGAAATCCGTCTTGTTCCGCACAACGGCCTGGTCTCCGCCCCGGCTGAGCGCCATCTCCAGGGAGAGGTTGGCGTTCTTGTACAGCTCCGGAATGCTGGCGGTATCCCGGCCGATGCCGATGGAGAGCGTGGGATGTGTCCCCTCTCCCACCTTGATATCCCGGATGGCGTCCAGGACGGAAAATTTCTCCTCCACAAAGTACTCGTAGTGCTGTTCCTCAAACATAAAGAGGTAGCGGTCCCGCTCGGTCTTCAGCAGAAGGCCCTCGCCTGCGGCGGCCCACTTGTTCAGCTTCTCGTCGATCTGCGCCAGCACGGCGCTGCGCTGGGTGTCCGCGCAGGCTTTCATCAGGTCCTCGTAATTGTCCACCATCAGCAGCGCCAGCACGGGGCGGGTGGCGGTGTAGGTCTCCCTCAGCTCGTCGCCCTCGGTGGTGTCCACCCAGTAGGTGGTGGCCACCAGATTCTGCTCCCCATTGCGGCCCTTGGCCCGGACCAGGCTCCCGTACACCCGGAAGCGGCGGCTGTTCATCAGCACGCGGGCCGGGCACTCCTGCTTTCCCTCCAGCAGCCACTGGACCGGGAAATCCGGCACCGCGTCCTCCACCTTCATCTCAAACAGATGCTCCCGCACGCCTGCCAGCTGGAGGAAGTTTTCATTGCTCCAAATGACCTCTCCGGTGTCGGGCCGGAACACCATGATGGGCAGCGGGGAGTTGATGAGCGTGGATTTGCTGGCGGTGTCCACGCTGCCGGTCACGCTGTCGATATACTGCAGGATCCCCTGGCGGCGTTTTTTGCCGGCCTGTCTGGAATAGAGATACAGTGCCACCGTGGCGCAGCACTCCGCTGCGGCCAGCAGGGGGCTCACCGTCACGGCGGCCAGGGAAAATGCCACCAGGCACAGGAAGTACAGCTGCAAATTGGGTTCCAGCAACCGGGAGAGTTTTTTATTATTCATACCAAAAGCTCCTTCTACCGGAAAACATACTGATACTAATTCTTGGTAAAACGGTTAAACCGTTTTATAGGGCCGCATTCTGCGGCCCTACGGCGAAGCCGTCAAGAATGACGTCCATACGCTTCTTGGCGCGCCGCAGGCGCGGCGGCGTGTAAACGCCGCAATAAAAAGGTTTTTAAACCTTTTTATCAAGAAACAGTATGATAGATTTTATTAGTATAGCATTTTCCTTCAAAAGAAGCAAGAGCGATACGCCTCCGGAATGGGAAAAGAGCGCGGTGTCACCCGCGCTCTTTCTTGTCAATGGCCCGGAGGGAGGCCTCCCCCGCGAAGCGGAACAGCGCGTCGGCCATCACCTGCTCCGCCGTCTTTCCCACCCGGGCGCCGATCTTCCGGTAAAATTCATAGAGGGTCTCCTCCATCCACAGCTCTGTCTTTTTCATGGCGCACCTCCTATTTTCCATTTAATGGCAACATTATACTACTTAACAAGTAGTAAATCAATCTTAAATAGTAGTAAATCAAAAATTGAGGAAGTGATACCATAGTATAGAAGAAAGGGGTGTGCAGATGGAAGAATACCGGGAGCAATATCGGATGCTGGGACTGCGCATCGCTTTTTACCGGAAAAAAGCCGGATGGACGCAGGAGGAATTTGCGGACAAGGTCGGATGCAGCATGGGCTTTTTGAGCCGCATCGAGGCCAACAACGGCAAGCATGTGGCCGGAATCTCTTTATCGATGCTGTTCCGCATGGCACAGGTTCTGGAAATTCCCGTCTCCAAGCTGTTTGAGGAATAATACATGGCGGCGTAAACCGCCGCCGCGCCCGCGGCGCACCAAGAAGAGTATTGACAACATTCTTGCGGCTGCGCCGCCGGGCCGCAGAATGCGGCCCCATAAAACGATTGCATCGTTTTATGAAGAATTCGTATAAAAAAACCGCCCGGACGGGCGGTTTTTTCGTTCCGCCCCTCTCCCGGAGGCCGCCGGTTCTCCGGAGAGAAGCGCAAAAGAGACCGCCGGCATTCAATCGGCAGTCTCTTTTCGAAAAAGGAGAAAAGGCAGATACGCATTCAGCTGATCCGCCCGGGAATCGGATTTGCGGCGCGGTCCGCGCGGAGCAGCGCCAGATTCAGCGCCAGGGCCGCCAAAGCCACCGCCGCCGCGGGCAGGCCGAGATTTCGCAGGCCCACCGCCTCCTGCAAGGCGCTGCTGGCAAAGGAGCCGGCGGCGATGCCGATATTCCCCGCCACAGACAGTGTGGAGGCGCAGAGGCTGGCGGCAAAGGGATACTCCCGCTCCGCCAGCGCCATGGCATAGACCTGGACGGGGGTGCTCAGCAGATACATGAGCAGCGCCATCAGGAGCACACCTGCGAGCCCCGTCCGGAACTGTCCCAGCAGCAGCGGCATGGCCGCAAACAAGATCGCCTGCAGAAGCAGGAAGCCGGGCGTTTTGACCACTCCGCCGCGGGAGCCCAGCCATCCGGCCAGAAGATTGCTGCCCATGCAGCACAGGCCCACCAGCATCAGCAGCAGGCTGACGGCATTCTCCGTCCCATGGAGCACATCCGTCAGGATCGGCGTCAGATACGTATAAACAACATAGGTCGCGGCATAGGCGCAGATCGTCATCAGCACGCACAGGGAATAGCGCCGGTCCCGCAGCACAGTGAACTGGTGAATAAAGCCGGTCCCCTCCGCCGGAGCCTCCACAGTGCGGGGCAGCAGCCGGGCCAGGATCGGAAGCAGGACAGCGCCCAGCAGCAGGATCACGGCAAAGGTCGCCCGCCATCCCAGCAGGCGGCAGATCGCCTTGTTCAGCGGATTCCCCACCACAGTGGCCAGAGACATCCCGGTGTAGACCATCGCCACGGCCCGGGCCGTCTGCTCCGGCCGCGCCACCTGGCGCACAAAGAGCAGCGCCACCGCGGTCAGCGTTCCGGTGAGTATGGCCGCCAGTGTCCGGGTGAGATACAGCACCCAGATATTCGGCGCCAGCATGCTCAGGGCGTTCACCACCAGGAACAGCGCCATCAGGACCATCAGGAACCGAAACCGGGGGACCCGGGCCGTGGCTGCCATCACAACAGGCGTGCCTATGGCATATCCGGCGGCAAACACGCTCACCAGCCGCCCCGCCGCGCTGAGAGATACCTCCAGGTCCGCGGCAATGTCCGGCAGAATGACCACGGATACATATTCGCAGGCCCCCAGCATCACGCCCAGCCCCGCCAGGGCCAGCACCGGCGCCGACATCACATGCTTCTTCCTCATATGGCATTTTCCTCCGTTCTGTGTCCGTACACAGAATTGTTTCGATAAATGGGGGACCGCGGTCCCCCGGGATATTTCCGCAAGCCTTTCATACTAGGATCCATTAAAAAGATTTTTCCCCGCAAGTGGGACGCGGCATCCGTAAGCGGCGGAGCCGTCAACGGCTGCCCAGTATAGCGCCGAAGGCGCGTTGGATTCTTATGAGACGTGTTTTGCGTCATTTATGGCGCAAAGCGGAACGTGTTTTATTTGAAATTAGTATCACAGCATCTCCGCGTTCAGGATCGGGCTTGCGGGATAAAAACAGTCCTTTTCCGGCGGCTTGTGTTCGGCGATCATCCGGAACAGCAGCGTCAGCGACTGGTAGCTCTGGTAGACCAGATTCTGGTCGATGGTGAAATCCACCAGTCCCTCCTTCAGGAACCGCCGGATCTCAGGCCCGCTGTCGTGGGACAGCACCCGGACCTTCCCGGTCCGCCCCTGGCGGCGGATGGCCTCCACACAGGCGGGCACGCTGATATTGGCCATATAGATATAGCCCAGGGCGGGGTCCTCTTCCAGGGCGGCGGATACCGCCGCGAAGGTCTTGTCATAGTCGTTGTGGGTGGCGGCGATCCGGCAGTCCTCCCGCCGGAAGCCCAATTCCTCCAACCGCTCCAGGAAACCGTCCGCCCGGGCTTTGTGGCCCGCGTAGGCCGGGCCGGCGTAAACCAGCAGCAGCGGATCACCGGGCCTCAAAAACTTGGCGGCGATCTCCCCCGCCACCCGTCCGGCGTGATGGGCGTCCTCCCCCACATAGCACAGGCGGGGGCCAGATGGAATATCCGAGTTGAACGTCACCACGGGGATCTTCCGCTCCGCCAGCGCCGTCAGCTTTGCCCGAACCGCCTCACAGTCGGAAGCGCACAGGGCGATCCCCTGGGCGCCGTTCTTCGCCACCTGGTCCACCAGCTTCAGGCAGGCCGCCGTGTCGTCCGGCTCATAACAGCGGACGTCCACCGTGACGTTGTAATCCCGGCGCTCCTCCCGAAAATCGGCCACGCCCTCCGCTATGGAGTCCCGCACATACGGCTCCCACTCCGGCTGGACCACTGCCAGCCGCCGGGCCGTTCCGCTGGTGGCCAGGGCGCTGGCCATCCGGTTCGGCTGGTAATCCAGCTCCTCCAGGACCTGAAGGACTCGCTCCCGCACCTCCGCCTTCACGTAGGGCCGGTCATGCAGCACCCGGTCCACCGTGCCGATGGACACCCCCGCCTTTTCCGCGATCATCTTGATGGTAGCCCGCATGAGATCCGCCTCCCCACGTTTCTGTTAACGTACACATGATAGCATTCCCAGCGGTTTTGTCAAGCCGCTTTTTTGTTTTTTGTGCAGAAAGTTACCATTACACAAAAATTTTTGTATACAAACACGGGTGCCTGTGCTATACTATATCAAGTTAAGCGTTGAGGAGCTTGGCTTCTCCGCTGTTTTTTCTTGTATTTCACCGGTTCGGAACGCGCTTTTCCCCCGGTCAAATAATACGCATTTTGCGTTTTCGTTTTGTGCCCAAATGGCACAAAACCCGTCTCATAAGAATCCAACGCGTCTTTGACGCTATACTGGGCATCCCCCTCGCGGGGAAAACTTTTCAAGCTTTTTAATGGATTCTAGTATAAATCGACAGTTTCCCCATATCTGATCTCGACATGACGTGAACGAACCCCTGCCGGCGAAACGGGGCCGCGCAGGCAACGGACGTCTCTTTTTTGCGTACGCTTTTTCGCGTATCGTGTCCCGCCGCGTCCTGTCCGGCTGAGGGGAACTGCCGCTACATATCCGTAAATTCAAAGGAGTATTTTGATCTATGGCAGAAAAACTGAAAATCATTCCCCTGGGCGGTCTCAACGAGATCGGCAAGAACATGACCGCCTACGAGTACGGCGGGGAGATCATCGTGGTGGACTGCGGCATGGCCTTCCCCGGCGATGATATGTACGGCATCGACAGCGTGATCCCCGACGTCACCTATCTCATCAAGAACCGCTCCCGCATCCGCGGGCTCTTCATCACCCACGGCCACGAGGACCATGTGGGCGCCATCCCCTATGTCCTCAAGCAGGTCAACATGCCCATCTACTGCACCCGCTTTACCGCCGGCCTCATCAAGCTGAAGCTGGAGGAGCACCAGCTGGTGAAGTCCACCAAGCTCATCACCGTGGAACCGGGCAAATCCGTCCGGGCGGGCAAGTTCACCGTGGAGTTCATCCACGTGAACCACTCCATCGCCGACTCCGTGGCCTTCGCCATCCACACGAAGATGGGTACCGTGGTCCACACCGGCGACTTCAAGATCGACTCCACCCCCATCGACGGGGAGGTCATCGACCTGGCCCGGCTGGGCGAGCTGGGCAAGGAGGGTGTCCTGTGCCTGTGCGCCGACTCCACCAATGTGGAGCGCCCCGGCTTTACACCCTCCGAAAAGACGGTGGGCGCCACCTTCACCCGCCAGTTCCAGAACTGCGATGAGCGCATCATCGTCACCACCTTCGCCTCCAATGTCCACCGTATCCAGCAGGTGCTGGATGCCGCCGCCCAGTGCGGGCGGAAGGTGGCCGTCACCGGCCGCAGCATGGAGAACATGATGAGGGTCTCCACGGAACTGGGCTATATGAAGGTGCCCAAGAACACCCTCATGGACATCAACAAACTCAAGGGCCTGCCCAAAAACAAGCAGGTCATTGTCACCACCGGAAGCCAGGGCGAGGAGATGAGCGCCCTGTACCGCATGGCCTTCTCCACCCATAAGCAGGTGGAGCTGGGCGCCGGCGACAAGGTCATCATCTCCGCCTCCGCCATCCCCGGCAACGAGGTGACGGTGGGCCGTGTCATCAACGAGCTGTTCCGCAAGGGCGTGAAGGTGGTCTATGACAAGGCGGACATCCTCCACGTCTCCGGCCACGCCTGCCAGGAGGAGCTGAAGATCGTCCACGCCCTGACGAAGCCCCGTTTCTTCGTCCCCCTCCACGGCGAGCAGCGGATGCTCCAGATCCACAGCCAGCTGGCCCAGGACATGGGCATGGACCGCAACCACATCGCCATCGCGGACAACGGCTCCGTCATCGAGTTCACCGCCAAGACGCTGAAGATCAACGGCTCCGTCCCCGCCGGCGAGGTGTATGTGGACGGCTCCGGCGTGGGCGACGTGGGGGCCGTGGTCATGCGGGACCGCAAGCGCCTGGCCGAGGACGGCATGGTGGTGGTGGTCCTGCCCATCTCCGCCCACAACGGCGACCTGCTGACGCCGCCGGAGATCGTCACCCGGGGCTTCATCTATGTGAAGGAGTCCGGGGACCTGATGAAGGAGCTGCAGGCTGTGGCTCTGGACGCGGCGGACGCCGTCTCCCGCAAGCGCGGGCGGGATGACAGCGAGCTGAAGGGCGCGGTGAAATCCGCCGTCAGCAGCTATCTGTTCAAAAACACCAAGCGCAGCCCCATGGTCATCCCTGTGGTGACGCGGCTGTAAAGCAGAAAAGCGGAACGGCAGAGCCGTTCCGTTTCAGCCTGTCGAAAAAGTCCGTTGGTGACTTTTTCGACAGGCTTCAAAATGCCTCGCTTTTGGTCTGTTTCACAGGCCAAAAGGCTCCCGCTTCGCGGGGCAAACGCCTGTTATCACAGGCTTTTTGCAGGCATTCGATCCAATACGAGGGGACTACCGCCCCCTCGTACTCCCCCTGCAAGAATGGCAATTTCTGCTCTTGATAACACTGAAGCGGAACGGCGCTGCCGTTCCGCTTTCTTTGCGTCCGTGGAAAGTTGCATCATTTTGTACAATCCTGGAAGATTCTCCGGTTAAGGTAAAGGTAAGGGTAAAGGTCATGGTAAGGCGCGGGGGCGCTCAGGGCATAGTGAAAAACGCGCTGAACTGCGGCGCCTGCCCGGAGCCGGTGCCCCCCCCCGCGCGGGGCATCATCGTCTCCCAGGAGAGGGGCATACAGGCGATGCGGTCCCTGCCGCGGCGGCTGACAGGCAAAAGGCGCACGGCTTCCGCCGTGCGCCCTTTTTTCGCATATTACTCCGCCTTGGGCTCCTCGCTCTCAAAGACCGCCTTGGCGCTGGCGGCGAGGCCCGCCAGGCCCTGCAATTCAGAGGGGATGATGATCTTGGTGGCCTTGCCGTCCGCCACCTTCTGCATGGCCTCCAGGGCCTTCAGCTTCACCACCTGGTCGTTGGGGGCGGACTCGTTCAGCAGCTTCAGGGAGTCGGCCAGGGCCTGCTGCACCCGCGTGATGGCCTGGGCCTCCGCCTCGGCGGCCATGATGCGGGCCTCCTTCTCGCCCTCGGCCCGCTTGATGGCGGCCTCCTTGGCGGCCTCGGCCTTCAGGATGGCGGACTGCTTCTCGCCCTCGGCCACCAGGATCTGGGACTGCTTCTGTCCCTCCGCCTGAAGGATGGATTCCCGGCGCTCCCGCTCCGCCTTCATCTGCTTCTCCATGGCGTTCTGGATCTCCTTGGGCGGGATGATGTTCTTCAGCTCCACCCGGTTGACCTTGATGCCCCAGGGGTCCGTGGCGACGGGCTGGGGCGCGAAGTCCGCCACCTGCTCCTTCAGGGACACCTTTTTGGCCACCCGCTCGATGAAGGGCACCTTCAGATGCAGGCCCACGTTCCAAACCGTGCGGAACGCGCCCAGGCGCTCCACCACGTAGGCCCGGGACTGCTGGACGATGACGATGTTGCTGACGACCAGTGCCAGTACGATGATGATCAGGACCACAACGGGAAGAATGCTCAACAACAGATCCATTACGTTACCTCCACTTTTTCCTCACATGTTTTTACAAAGAGCTTCACGCCCTCCATACGCTCGATCCGCACCTGGGCTCCCGCGGGGATGACGCCGCCGGCATCACTGCGGGCGGTCCAGGTCTTGCCGTCCACATAGACGGCGCCGGTGGAATTTTCGTTGTCAATGGTCTCCGTGACCTTGCCCACGCCGCCGATGATCCGGTCCAGGTTGGTTGCCACCGCCTTTCCGGTGAACCGTTTCACCAGCGGACGTGTCACCGCCAGGGCCGCGGCGGACACCAGCACGAACAGCATCAGCTGTACAGCAAGTCCCGCGTGCAGGATCGCCGCGATCAGCGCCGCCACGGCGCCCGCCACGAACCAGATGGACACCAGGCCCGCCGTCGCCGCCTCCACGACGCCGAACAGCACAATGGCGCCCAGCCAAAGCCAAATCAAATAACTCATGCCCAAAACTCCTCCTTTCAGGCCGGTCTCTTCTCTGTCTTTTTTAGTGTAGCATACCCGTGGGGAGAAAAGCATTTCATTTTGGTTACAATTCACCCGCATAACGCAAACAGGAACCATCTTTTCCAAGATGGTTCCTGTTTTGCTGTTTTTGCTGTGTCACGCGGTCTCCTTCTCCCCCTGCGCTTCCCCGTTTCGCCGGAACAGCGCTTTAAACAGGGTGCGCACCAGCGGCTGAATGAAGAACAGCTGGGAGAAAAATGCAAAGGGGAAGTTCAGGCAAACCAGCTTCAGCCAGTTTGCCAACAGGGTCACCGCATGGAATCCCGCGTAGTACGGATAGTACAGCAGCGCCGCCAAAAAGCTCATGGCCGGGCACATCAGCCCCACGGTCGCGCAGATGACGGCGGACTCAAAGATCATGGGATGGCTCGTCCGGGGATCGAACACCCGGCAGGCCAGCCTGAAGGAGCAGGGACTGCCCATGGTGACCTCCAGGCCATAGGCCAGGCAGAACTCCGTCAGGACCACCGCCCAGACCGGCAGATACCGTCCAAACATGTACACGCCGCCCTGCTTGGCAATGGCGGCTAGGACGCCGGTCGTCCCGTTGAGTGCTATGAGCAGGTCTCCGTTCACAACATACAGGCTGTAAAACACGTAGCCGTGTACGGTGATCACGACGGTGAGCAGGGCAAAAATCATTCTTTCAAATTGGTTTCTCGGCATAGTACCTCTCCTTTTCGCGCATGAAAAAACACACATGGCTCCGCCGAAAGTCCAGTTACAGATCCAGGTTCCGTAATCAGCTTTACGTGCAGATAGCACCACGTGTGTCGTCCATGCGCATATCAAATTGATAAGGGTATTTTATCATATTCCTCTTTTCTCTGTCAAGGAGCCTGTCTTTTCGGCTCTGTGCCCCATTGTAGGATTACAATAGATGTTGGACAAGTGAATAAAAAAGGGATGAAGGATAAGGCCTTATCGGTTAAAGTTGAGTTACGACACAACAACTTGACGAAAGGAGGCCATATCCTT